>CAXNIJ010000005.1:0-110318 GCA_964202455.1 Candidatus Pacearchaeota archaeon
TGATAATTAAGATGGTGAAGAGAGTGTAGATGATGAATGCTACGGTATGAGAAATAATAATGGTTCGTTTCAAAAGTCTTTTGTCATCTTTAAGAATAAACTTTACTTCTGGAAGTGCTGTGAAAGCGAGAAATGCAAAAAGAATGACTCCGAATGGAGAGAAGAAACTTTCAGGATAGATTGTTGTGAGGTTTGAGAGATTTATTTTTGAGTACAATAATGTTGTTATCGAAATAATCATTATAAATACAAGAATTACACCTATAGATTCTCCTTTTTTGAGTGTTTGTATTCCCCCTAGAAGCATTAAAGAAAGCAATGCCCAGAATATTATTGTGCAAATTAAACTATAAGAAGTTGAACCGAATAATAATGCACTTATTGATTCCCCCTCTGCAATCAAATAGGCTAGAAGTGCGGCGAATACCCCGAAAGAAACTGAGAAGAACATCCATTTTTTGCCTTTTTGTCCGAGGTATTTTTCTGCATAGCCGGAGAGTTGATGGTTATCTTTAGTACGGAGAATTATTTCTCCGAGATAAAGCATAGTAAGAGTTAAAGCTAAGCCTATGAGCATTAGATGAAATAATCCTATTGTAAATCCAGATTGTGCTACTACGTAAGGAATACCTAAAAATCCTGCCCCGATAATTGTTCCAATTAATGCTGAAGTGGCGAGAAATGTTTTACCCATCTTTTTGTAGGGAGAGAAAGAATGTTTAAATATCCTCTCTTCTTTGTGGATTAGTGGAAATAGAAGAGGCAACAATTGGCGGATGGTTTCAGAGAACTACATTACATTTGACCGAAGTGTATGATTTTCTTAGTAAGAGTAAATCTGAAAGTAGTTTGGATAAAGATAAATTGAAAATGTTTCAGGAGAGTTTAGACGTAGATAGTATTGAAAGAAAAAATTGGCTTCTTGAATATCTTCAAGTACATTCTAAGCAGAAAGTTTCTTTTAAAATATATGAAGATGGATTAATGATTCTTAGAAAAGAGGTTAAGGGAGATTTAGACTTTATTTTGAAAGATTTGAAGCAATATTATGATGAAAAACTTTCTCCAGCTATTTCATTTATATTTAGTAAGGGGGCGCCCGTGCCTAAAGAGCTTGCTAAGATTGAAACTATTTTACCATTTATTCTTGTAGCTAAGAATGCTACAAAAGAGGAAGTCGCCGAGTTCTTTAAAGAAAGAGGATTGCAATCTTATGCTACTATTTCTTCTCCTCAGGCTACAGTGTATAAGAGCGATAAAATTATTCTCATTGTTAGTAGAAATCCAACTGAGAAAGTTCGCCAACTAGTCGAGGCGCAGATATTTTTTAGAGAATTTAAGACACAACTCCATTCTTATCTTAGAATTCACAGAAAAGTTTGGGATGAAATTGCAGCTATTAAAGAAAGAGGAGAGATTAAGGGAGTGGAGATAAAGAAATTGAGGGGACAACTTGATTCTTATCAAAAAACGATTAAACTTATTGAAAGTAGAATTAATCAAATGTCTTCATATCTTCGTACTCGCGCGAAAATTTCTAGCTCTCAAAAGATAGATGAGTATCTAGATCAAGTTTTTTCATATAAATATGAAACTTTAGAAGATACCCTTGCTTATGTTAAAGAACTCTGGAAAATGACGGACAGTTATTTGAGTGCTACTCTTTCAAAGTTTAGTGAAATTGGATCTGAGAGCACGCGTAATTCTATTGGTTCACTACGTCTTATTACTACTATTGGAGTTGTAGCTGGAATATTTGGATATCTGGGGAAGGATTCTTTACCCTCAATTACGGTGATGGGCGGATTGTTCTTTTTGATATTGCTTGTTGCAACATGGGCGATAAACGAGATAGTTACCTTTTATTATTCTAGGAAAAAGTATGCTTTGAAGAAGGAAGAGAGCTTGTTACCATAGAATTCTTAGATGCAAAGCATTAAAAAACCTTACTAGACTACATTAATTAGGACCCATAGTTTAGTGGATAGAATTCGGGGCTTCGGAGAGCCTTCTTTCTTTAAAAAGAAAGAACCCTCGGGAAGAAAGAAATTTTCCTAACGCCTCGCCTTCCTTGGGAAGAAAGAAGTTTTCATCACCTTGAGAAGAAGATGCGCGGAGTAACCCTGCGACCGAGGTTCGATTCCTCGTGGGTCCGTTTCTAATATAATTAAGTAACTTTTTACCAGAAAGTTTTTTAAAGTGACTGAAAGATTTATGGAGATGAAAGGGAAGTATTCTAAACTGGCCGTGATTACAGGGGTTGCTGGAGCAGGGTTAGGATTTTATTTAGGAAGAGAGTTTGTGGAATTTTCTGATGCAATGTTTGATGTAGGTGCACTTGAGAGAGTTATTTTTTATCATCCGATGGCTTTTCAAGTAGCCTCAGGAATTATTTTGGGAGCTGCAGGAACAGTTGTTGGAGGAGTTGTAAATCAGATTTATGAAGGAATTTGTTCTGTTAGAAAAAAATTTGATTCCCGCCAGAGTTCTACAATTTATCCATCTCCCGCTTCTACTCCTAGGTGTTTGCTTAGAAACGGTAGATTTTAATAGGTTTGTTCTTTGCATTAGATATGAAAAAAATAGAGAATGAAAGTAATGGGTCTGCTAAAGTGGAAGGGAAAGATGGTCGAGACACTAAAGGATTGACTGTGAAAAAGGAAGAGGATTTTTCTGAATGGTACACACAAGTTGTACAGAAAGCGGAGATGGCAGATTACGCGCCTGTTCGTGGTTTTATGATTATCCGTCCACGCGCATATGCAATTTGGGAAAATATTGAAGAATATTTTAATAAAGTATTGAAAGAGAAGAAAGTAGACAATGCTTATTTTCCATTACTAATTCCAGAATCATTTTTTAAAAGAGAAGCAGAGCATGCAAAAGGATTTGCACCGGAACTTGCGTATTTGGAAGGGAAGGATGAAGGAGAGAGACTTGCTATTAGACCCACATCTGAGACAATTATATATGATTCTTATTCTAAGTGGATAAGAAGCCATAGAGATTTACCTTTAAGAATTAATCAATGGTGTAATATTCTTAGATGGGAAGTTAAGCAGACAAAACCGTTTCTTAGAACACGTGAATTTTTGTGGCAAGAAGGACATTGTGTATTTGTTGATGAGGCAGGTGCTGAAGAAAATATGATGGAAATGATAAAAGAATATAAGAAATTGTGCGAAGAAGTATTGGCTATTCCAGTGATAATGGGTCAGAAATCTAAAGCAGAGACTTTTGCCGGAGCTAAAAAAACAATGACTATAGAGGCGCTAATGCCTGACGGGAAAGCATTACAATGTGGAACAAGTCATAATTTAGGACAGGGTTTTGGAAAAACTTTCAATATTAGTTTCAAAGGTAAAGATGAGAAAGATTACATTCCTTGGCAGACTTCATGGGGATTTTCTACTAGATTAATTGGTGCAATGATTCTTCTACATGGAGATGATAAGGGCCTAGTTATTCCTCCAAGAGTCGCTAAACAGAAAATTGTTGTTGTGCCAATTATACTCGGAGATAAAAAAGAACAAATACTAGATAAAGCTAATGAGATTGTAAAAAAACTAACCAACTTAGGTTCTTTCTTAGATGATCGAGAATATTCTCCTGGATGGAAATTTAGCGAATGGGAAATGAAAGGAATTCCATTAAGAATTGAAATTGGACCTAAAGATTTAGAAAAAAAACAAGTTACTTTAGTGAGAAGAGATAATGGGAAGAAAGAAAGTGTACTTGAGAAAGATATTGAGAAAGTAGTAAATGCGACTCTTGAACTTATGCAGAAAGATTTGTTTGCTAAAGCTAATCAGTTTTTAGATTCTCATATCGATAGCGCAAAAGATATAAAAGAACTGAAGGAAAAATTAAAAGAAAAGAAAATGGTCAGAGTTTATGCAGTTAATGAAAAATTGGTTGAGGAAGCTATTAAAGAGGCCACTGGCGGAGCGACTTCTCGTATTGTAGAGGAAAGCAATAAAGAGGGAATTTGTATTCAGACAGGAGAAAAGACTAAAACTCTGATGATGTTTGCGAAGGCATATTAGAAACAAACAATTAAAAACAAGTTTTTACTTTTAAAAAGATGGTGGAAATGAATTTTTTAGCCGGTGATGAAGTAAGGTTGCGATTGGCACAAGAGGAACTAGATGGAATTGTTCTTGAAAGTCATGAATCTGGAATTGTTTTGTTAAAGTTAAGTTCGGGATATAATATTGGTATTCCTAAGGAAAATATTTTGGGCTGTCGTGTCCTTAAAAAAATTGAGAGAAGTGAAAAAGAGGAGAAAAGGAGTGAATTTAAAACTGTAAAGAAAGAAGGATTGCCCACTATAGGGCTTGTTATGACTGGAGGGACTATTGCTGCAAAACTTGACTCTAAAAGAGGAGGAGTTTCTTGGTTAACAGATGTTAACGAGTTTTCTAGATTTTATCCTGAAGTATTTGAGATTGCAAATGTAAAGCAAATCGATGTTCCATTTATGATGGCATCTGAATCTATGACTAGTGAACACTGGATTAAAATTGCAGAGAGCGTGAAAAAGATGCTCGATGATTCTGAAATTCAAGGAGTGATTGTTACACATGGTACCGATACATTGCATTTCACTGCTGCAGCACTTTCTTTCTTTCTGCCTAATTTGAATAAACCAGTTGTTTTGACTTATTCACAAAGAAGTATTGATCGTGCTAGTAGCGACGCACATTTGAATTTGGTTTGTGCTGCTAAAATGGCTTTAAGTGACGCTGCTGAAGTTATGCTTGTAGGACATGCAACACTAAATGATGATTTTTGTTATGCTTTACGCGGAACTAAAGTGAGAAAAATGCATAGTTCTAGAAGAGATGCTTTTCAACCTGTTAATTGTGATCCAATTGCTCGAGTATGGCCAGAAAAAGTCGAATTTATAAGTGAATATAGAAAAAAAAATTCTGGAAAAGCTGAGCTGGATGTAACATTTTCAGATAAAATTGCACTTGTGAAATTTTATCCTGGACAAGATGCTTCAATACTTGATTTTTATGCTCTGAAATATAAGGGAATTGTTCTGGAGGCAGTTGGATTAGGACATTTACCTGTTTCTGAAGCAGGACATAGCTGGATTTCTAATTTGAAGAAACATATTCGCGCTGGATTTGTGGTGTGTGCGGCGGCTCAGACTGAATATGGGAGACTTGATCCTCATGTATACTCAAATGGTCGTGAACTTGTTGATGCAGGAGTTATTTTCCTTGAAGATATGTTGGCCGAGACGGCATTTGTAAAACTGGGTTTTGTACTTGGACATCATGGATGGAAAGGAAAAGTGAAAGAGAAAATGCTAGAGAATTTGAGTGGAGAACTGAATAAGAGAATTGGAATTTAGTCGTTAATGTTGTATCTCTATAGGAGTTACAAATAGAAAGGTTTATAAACATCTTATTGTAATATAAAATTTATGGGAAAACTTATATATTTACCTCATACACTCGATGATGAAGTTGTAAAGGATGGACTTTGTGCAGTAAGTACTTTAGATCACGATCCCAATGCTAAAGATATTTATTTTGTAGTTGGAGGAGTTGCTACTCAAAGTTATCTCCCTACTCTATGTCGTAGATCTACATCAGATATAGATTTGGCATTACTACGACCATTAAATTATTCTGATTTTAAAAGTATTTCTAAAAATCCTTGTGAATTTCTAGAAGATAATGGCTATACTGTAGAAAGTAAAAAAGGTCGTTTTACTCATATGATTGTTTATACTAAAGATGAAAATTCTGGAGTTATTGAATTTCCAGTTAGAAGCCCTGCAAATTATTCTCGTTGGCAACATATTCTCGAGGAAGAGTATTTGAATACTCGTAGAAAGCTAGTTGAAGGATGTTCTTCCCAATATACTTATACTGTTGCTGGAACTGAAGACATTGCTGCACCAAAATTAATGCGAAGTGTTCATGCTTTGAAAGATCAACCTCCGTTAATTGAAGATATTTCAAAAGGTTTGCCACATGCACTTTCCGAAAGAGAAATTATTGGCCGTCTTGAAGAAATAGATGAATTTCGTAATACTGTCTCTAGAGATCCCAACAACATGTTATTATTGAGACGTCTTCGTTTTATTTCAGATTTATATGATATCAGAATTCTTTCAGAAGTACCCGGATTTAATGAACGTCAGCTTGAAAAATCAATAGATCTTTGGGATCTTCTTAAAACTCCTTCTCCTCAGCGCGATGCTGTTTTTCGTTATTCATTACCTCGAGTTGACCTTAATAATTTTAATTATCGTTCCACATAATCTTTAATAACTCTTTTTCTCTTGTTCTTCTATGGATTATGCTAAAAAAGGATTAAAAGCCGGAATTGAAATACATCAACAACTTGATACTGGGAAATTATTTTGTGCATGCGCAGGATATTTACGAAGTGAAGAGCCTAATTTTTCTGTTACAAGGAGATTACATGAAGTTGCTGGAGAAACTGGAGAGATTGATGCTGCTGTAAAACACGAAGCTATACTCGGAAGAGAATTTGTTTACCAAGGATATAACGATACTACTTGTCTTGTAGAACTAGATGAAGAGCCACCGCATTTTATGAATGAAACGGCAATTGATGAAGCATTGAAAGTTGCTTTGCTTTTGAATTGTGAAGTTTATCCTGTAACTCAGATAATGAGAAAGACAGTTATTGATGGAAGTAATACAAGTGGTTTTCAAAGAACAGTTTTAATTGCACACGATGGATATCTTGAAACTTCGTTTGGGAAAGTTAAGATCGATACATTATGTTTAGAAGAAGATGCTGCGAGAATTATTAGTCGAGATGGATCGAGAGCAGTGTATCGATTGGATAGGTTAGGAATTCCTCTGGTAGAAATTGCCACTGCTCCAGTTTTAGACACACCTGAGAAAATTAAAGAATCTGCTTTGAAAATAGGCGAAATTTTGAGAGCTTGTAAAGTTAAAAGAGGAATAGGGACGATTAGACAAGATGTTAATATTTCTATTAAAGGGCATGATCGAGTTGAAGTCAAAGGATTTCAAGATCCGGCCATGATGATTGAAACGGTAGATAAAGAAATTATTAGACAGGAAAGAGAATTGAAAGAAGGGAAGAAAAATGGGGCAGTTAGAAATGCTTTGCCTAATGGAGAAACTGAATTTTTACGACCCATGCCTGGAAGAGCGAGAATGTATCCGGAGACTGATTTACCATTAATAAAAATTGGTCGTGAGAGAATTAATATGTTGAAAAAGATTTTGCCTAAATTGAAAACTGAAATTAGAGATGAATTAAAGAAGAGAGGATTAAGCGATGAATTAATTAATTTGGTTCTTGATGGACATGTTGATGAGTTCTGGACATTGATTAAAGTGAACGAGAAAGATGCTAATCTTGTTGCGAAGATGGCAGTATTATGGAGAAATGAATTCGCTACTAAACTTAAGAAAAGTTTTGAAGAAGTAAAGAGTATTTTGACAGAAAGAGTTTTGGAAGAAATTCTCGAAGCGTTTGTTTTGGAAAAGATTTCTGAAGGAGATATTAAAGGAATATTGTGGAAAATTGTTAATGGAACTAAGTTGGAAGACGCATTAAAAATTGAGAAAGTTGATGATTCTAAACTTGAAGAGCAGATTGCCAGGATTATAAAAGAGAGACCTGGAATGAGGGCTAATGCTTATATGGGCATGGTTATTACTAAACTTGGGGCTAGTGTGGATAAGCGGAAGGCGATGGAGATATTGAATAGGATTGTGAACTAGAAAAAATTATTTTTTATTAAGGTATTCTTCGAGCTTAAAATTTCCATATTCTGCAAGCAAATGCATTTTTTTAGCGTATCTTTCATCAGGGCTAGTAAAGAGGGCTCGTGCTCTTGGAGGGTTGTGAATGATAGTTTTAGCTGCTTCTGCAATATCTTCTCCTCTGGACATTGCGCCGTATGCACTGAAGATACCTTCACGAGGTTCGTTACGGCAAGGGAAGAGCCGGTTATATTCATCAACATCTCTTGTGAATTTTTCGGATTGATTGTTAAACTTTTCTGCGCGCGCGTTGAATTCATTTCGTGTAATATCTCCTTCGTTACTTTGCGAATCGTTTTCAATTCTTTCGCGCAATGTTTCAAGTTCGGCTTTTTCTTTTGCGAGGAGCGGTTTGAGGCTGTCAATGCGGGTTCCTAACGAACGCCATCGCTCTACCTTTGATCCTGTTTTCCACTCGGTCTTGTTGAGGGCTACGTTGTGGCTTCCATAGTTAAACTGTGCAACCATGTCCCACCGCTTGAGAAACTCCTGCTTCTTTTCAGAGGTGAGGCTCTCGACCCAGACGTGACCACACTCGTGTAAGAAGTGTCCATTGGTCAGTCCCGCACGGGAATAGATCGCAAGTGCTCCGTCTACCCCTCCTCTACCTCCAGTATCTCCTCCTTGAACTGTTTCATTCAGGTTGTTGATTCTGACTTCTTTGAGTGCGCTTCTGAACGATACTGGGAGCTTGGCGAGTTGCTGTTCGAGACGAGAGAGCGTGATAGTATCAGTCTGGTTGAGATAGAGTGAAAAGCCATACCGTGCTGATTCTGGTGCTTTGAAGTAGCCCCTCTGGATATATTCATCATGTTTTGCTTCTGGAGATCCATACACCCAAAAGTCATGTTCGTTTTCTGCTTTTGCTACTCCTACTTGCAGTAATGATGCCGCTACTGCTGTTTGTACCATCCTCTTGAGGAATTTCATGTTTTTATTGAGAAATACCTGTTTTTAAACCTTTCTCTTTATTACTTCTAGATAGTAACAACAAAGTTTAAAAAGGTCGATGTTTTAATAAAAATATGAAGAGCTCAAATAATTGGTTTAAAATTACATCTATTGTAATCTTCATTATTCTAGCATTTGGCGCAGGATATTTTATACAAAAAATTACTGGAACTGCATTTGCTGTTCAGCAAACACCTGAAATTATTGAAGATATTCCAGAATTATATTCTTGGACTTTTGCCCTTTGTACTAAAGGTGGAAGATGTATGGATGTAACTGCAGAATGTAATGGTACACAAGTGTTGAATATAGCTTCTGTGACTGAGATTGGAGGGCACGATGATGAATGGACAGATCCTCGGGGAGGGAATCCAAGTGTGTGTCCATGGATAAGTGGGAATAATAAGAATTAAAAAGCATGATTATCTTTCTGGAAGATGTTAAGAACACATATGTGCGGAGAACTTAGAGAAGAAGATGCTGGGAAAAAAGTTATTTTGTGCGGATGGGTACAGACCTCCCGAGCTCATGGAAGCGTTGTTTTTCTAGATTTAAGAGATAGGTCCGGAGTTATACAAGCAGTTTTAATTAAGAAAGGAAAAGGATTTGAGGAAGCTAAAAATGTAGCAATTGAATCTTGCGTTAAAGTTACTGGTGAAGTAGTGAAAAGAAAAGCTGGGACAGAAAACAAAGAGTTACCTACGGGAATGATCGAGATATTTTGTTCGGATTTTGAGATATTGAACTCTTGTCCTCCCTTGCCTTTTATGTTGAATGATTTATCTGTGAATGAGGATGTTAGACTAAAGTATAGATATTTGGATTTACGAGGAGAGCAGATGCAAAAAAATTTAATGTTTCGGCATAAATTGATGCTAACCATTCATCAGATTATGGATCAACTAGGATTTATTCATACTGAAACTCCAATTTTGTATAAGAGTACTCCGGAAGGTGCAAGAGATTATTTAGTTCCCAGCAGGATGCATGCAGGTAAATTTTATGGTTTACCACAGTCTCCGCAATTATTCAAACAACTTATGATGATTTCAGGGTACGATCGTTATTATCAGATTGCACGATGTTTTCGCGATGAAGATTTGCGCGCAGATAGACAACCCGAATTTACTCAACTTGATATTGAAATGAGTTTTATTGAAGTTGAAGATATTTTGAAGACTATGGAAGAAATTGTATCTTACATATTTAAGGAAACACAGGGAGTTAATTTGAAAACTCCTTTTCAGCGCATGACGTATGATGAAGCAATTAAGAATTATGGCGTTGACAAACCAGATACTCGAAAGAATACTAACGATCCCGAGGAACTAGCTTTTTTATGGGTGGTTGATTTTCCCATGTTTGAATGGAATGAAGAAGATAAAAGATGGTATGCTAAGCATCATCCTTTTACTTCTCCTGTCGAAGGAGCCGATTATACTAAACCTGAAAGTATGAATGCGAAAGCGTACGATCTCGTATTAAATGGTGTTGAAGTTGCTGGTGGAAGTATTAGAATTCATGACGCTATGCGTCAACAGAAAGTTTTTAAAATTTTAGGAATTGATGAGAAACAAGCAAAAGAGAAATTTGGATTTTTACTTGATGCACTTAGTCATGGAGCTCCACCCCATGGTGGAATTGCTTTCGGTCTTGATAGACTCTTGCAGATTATGACTAAATCTCAATCTATTCGTGATGTTATTGCATTTCCAAAGAATAAGGCGGCACAAGATGTTATGCTTGATTCTCCGAGTGAAGTAAGTGAAAAGCAACTTAAGGAAGTTTTTATTAAAACAGATGCTTCGAGAATCGTCAAGAAACCTATTCTCGAGAGTGCTCAAGAACCGAAGGTTCTTGACATGCCTAAAAAAGAAGAGAAAAAGAAGAAGTAATTAAATTTCTTGTTTAATGGGAATTATCTATCCTGAGATTTATATGGTGCCTCAGTTACGACATTGCGAGTTAATTGACGAGATTTAAGCCATTTTGCTCTATGTTTAATGATCCAATCGGTTAACGCCTGTTCAAAACCAATATCATATCCCGCTTTTTCAGATTCTAACAATTTGTGATTTATAATTTCTTGTCTTTCCGCTTGGAATTCGTGATAGAGAGAAGAATTTCTAATTAATTCATTATCTCCTGGGCGATATATCTCAGACATGTTTTTTAATGAGTTATCTTATTAATAAACTTTTCTAAATTGTTAGATGAAAAACTTGAATATAAAAATTAGTTATTTTTCTAGGAAGTATATAGTTAATTTGAGTAATATATTTCTGAATATATTTAATATGGAAAAGAATAAAAACTTCGAGATCTATTAAATTTGAATATAATGTCGATAGAAAATAATGATGGATTGTGGGAAAGACAGAAACTTAGTTTAGAAAGTTATCGTACGGGATTTAATTTGAGTTTTTCAGATAAACATGTAATTAGCGATCCTGGAGATATTTGGAAAATTTCTCTTGTTGATAATATGCTTATTCAATTTCAAGATTTGCTGTATGACTCTATTGTTTATTTTTCTAAAGCGTATAGACATTATTTACAGAATCAGAAACCTTGGATCACAGATCAATCTTATTATCTGGGCATTAATTTAAATAAATATCCCGATGAGAAAGATGAAGAAAATGAATTCTTTTTACGTCGAAACAATGTTAGATATAGAATATTTTACGCATTGAAATGGGAGGAAAATACTTCTTTACGTGAGGGTGTTTCATTTGAGGGAAGTGATATTGCTAAAAATTTTTTTAAAAAAGCAGACGAAATTATAATCAGTAACGGAAGATATACGGATTATTTTTTTAGTAAAGATAAAGATGTTGAAAAAATTAAAATTCTGTCTGGAGAAATTAATAAGACTATTCAATCTATTAATTTGTAAAAGATAACTTTTTAATGGTATTTTGTCTTTGACTAGTATGAACTTACTTATTGTTGGAGATTTTCAGGGAGTTTTTTCTGAAAGGATGAAGGAGAGAATGAAGAAAGAAAAATTTGATGCGATTGTTGCTGTAGGAGATTATGCAGGAATATCTGATTTTAGACAATACATTATGTATTATTTTAATCAAATGAAGAAGAAATTACCTGTGAAAAATGCTGAAGAGTTTTTTGGAAAGGAAAAATTGAAAAAATTAATTAAGAAAGATGATGATGCTGCGAAAAATGTTTTGAGAAAACTGGATAAATTAGGAAAACCAGTATTTTTAGTTTTTGGGAATGGAGATGACAGATGGTATAATTATCCTTTTGATGGAAACACTAAGATGAATTTACCTAAAACGCATGCTCAATTTTTGAAAAAGTTGAAAAATGTTAAAGTTATGACTTATGGGAAGAAGAAATTTGAGGGAATTAATTTTGTTGGAGCAGGAGGATATATGGATATTGATGCTTATTTTGATAGAAAACATTTTAGTAGTGGAGATGAGAATGAGAGAATTATAAGAAAAAGAATAGGAAGAAGAGAGAAAAATAGAAAGAAGTTTTTCGATACTCTTGAGAGTACAATTGGAAAAAGAATTTTTATTTTACATTATCCTCCAAAAGGAGTTTTTGATATTATTCGTGACAAAAAAGATAATCCGATGAATGGCAAAAGTGCAGGAATTGGTTTTTTCTCAGAGGCTATTAAGAAATATAAACCTCTAGTTGTATTTTGTGGGCATATGCATGAGTATGTGGGTGTGAAGAAATTGCATGGCGTGCAGGTTGTGAATCCTGGAGATGCGGAACATGGGAAGTATGCTATTGTGGAGATTGGGAAAACGGGGAAGATTAAAGCTAGATTTTCATAAGGTAAGGGCTGAATTCTATGCATTCTTCATTTATGTCAAGGAACTTGACGAAAACCACACCCGTTAAGGAATCACGTCCTTGATGGCACGAGCGCTTATCCAAACCTCATCTCATCAAAAATCTTCAATCGTCAAGAATACGAAGAAAGAGTATTCTTGATGTTTTGAGTGCCATCAAAGATAAATGTCTTTGAGGCTAAGAAACTCTTCGAGTTTCGAGGCGGTCAGAAACTGAAAGTTTCTGACGTTTAAGTGGGGGTAGCGTATCGTGCTTTTAATTTCTTTATATGAACTCTCTTTGTCCTTGTAAATATTTTCAGAGAATGAAAGAAATAGAAGTGCTTTTCTATTGAGGGCGCGGTAGATTTATAAATACCTATCTTTTCTTTGCAGTATGGGTGAGATTACTGACGCTGAGAGAGTCAAGATACAAAAAGAAGCGCAAGATTTACTTAAGAAATTTAGTGCTACGCTTATGAATGTGAAGATATCTAAGAAACTTAGAGAAGAAGAGGTGGGGGGATGGAGAGAAGAAGGAGATAGTATGATGAAAGATGATGATTTTCGAGAAAGAATGTTTTCTAATGCCCATATGAAAGATGAAAATTGTATTATTGCGGAGAAGAAAAAATGGTAATAAAGAAGGCTAAAAAAACTGAGAAGAAAACTACTAAAAAGACTGAAGAGGGAGAAGGAATGTCGCTTGATGATGCTTTTGGAGATGATGAAGATGTTGAATATGCAAAGCCGAAGCCAGTTAAGATAAAAAAGAAAAATCTTGAAGATGATGAAGATATTGATGATCTCGTTAATAATGCAGTTGGAGTCATTAATAAAATGCAAGATGGGGGTGTTCGCGAGCCCCCGAAAGTTAATGGATCAAAGCCTGTTGGAAAACTTAAGAAAGGAGACAAAATGAAAATTGATGGTGTAGAAGTTGAAGTTGATGCACATTATGAACTAATAGATCATGGTACGACTAAAGAAATAGCTATTGAAGTGTTTGATAAGAATGATCACGATTACCAAATTCGTTATTTTGACGATCAAGTAGAGAGCACTATAGAAGTGTATGAACTCCAAGATATAATGTATTTACGCAAGTCTGTGAAGAGTGTGAGCTGGTAATATGGAAGAAGATGCCGATAAAGCTCGAGCTGGAATGAATGAATTAGAATTAAGTTGTTTTTCGCTGGGAAATATGGATTGTGGATTTGTTGCTAGGGGAAAAAACTCTGATGAGACTGCTGCTAAAATGCTAGGACATTTTAAACAGGCACATTCTGATAAACTATTGATAATGAATGATGAGCAGAGAAAGGTACTTGAACAAAAGATGAAGGAATTTGTGCATTAATTCTTGTAAAGATGAGAGTGTTAGGAATTAGGGAGTTATAGACGTTTTTTCCTTTGCTGTTAAGTTGCGGGAGTTTTATACGTAATATTTGCTTTTATACATAGGTGATTTAAACACCTTCTTGTTTGTCCTCTACCCATATTTTCATGCCCTTTACATGAGACAATGTCTTCTTTGAAAACTTCTTTTTTACGATACATCTCAGAAATTAAATTTCCTAACTCTGACTGGTATCCACCTTTCTCACAAAGAGAATTACTACACGAAATTCCTAATGATTTTTTATTGAGTACAATCTTATGTTTTTGTGCAACATCACCTTCCGTACCTTCAATTTTAATTTCTTCTATTTCTGGAAAAGCATCTTCAAAACTTACAGGATTCCCTCTAAAAAACGGTTCTACCATATCAATCTATCCAGTAGGGACTTCCTTAAATAGTTTGTTGTACTTAATTGAATTAAACAGCATCGTTTCCCACGCATTGCCTTGAACTCCAATACCTACTTTATCCGCAGGGGTTAAACCTTCTCGTGCATTTTTTCTCACAAAATTATGAAACACCTTAAATCCATCTTGATACTCTTGCACTTCTTTAACTCCTCGTCTTACTTTGTGAAACTCCTTTTGATGTGAATGATGACTCTCTATTGCATTATTGTTAATCTGCTTTCTCTGTCCTTTGATTGAGGTAAACTTAACCTTACGTTCTTGTCCCCAGTTCCTGAATGTCTTTCTGCATCCGTCTTCATATCCTCGATAACCGTCTACGATAATCTGATAGGGTATTTTTCCATTCTGATTTAATGCCTCTGTGAAAATGTGCTGTGCGTCTTTACTGCTTCTTGAACGACCTGAACATTCAGACGCTAAAAGAAACTTTGTCTTATTGTCCATGACGTTCCAAACATAATGATAGTTTGTGTTCTCTTTGTTCTTTCCTTCTTTCGTCAAGATTAAAGTTTCGTCTGCGTTCCAAACTCCTTTAATTTGAGGTTGGATAGTCTTACTATACTTCTCCATAATACTTCCAAACCTCAAAACCCAATCTCTAATAGTAACATGGGAGATTTTTAGATTGTAAAATTGTTGAAACTGATAAGAAATATCTCTGTAAGATAATCCTCTATAATAGCAGTCCATAGCTAAACAAACAAGTTTAGCGTTTCCCTTGATGTTCTTGATAGGGGTAAGAACAAACCGCTTTTTACAATCTCTGCACTTAAATCTCTGCTTTATGCCTGTTGCCGTTTGCCTCGTGCCGAACTTCATAATGCTCTTCGATGTGCATTCAGGGCAACAATCCTCAAGAGGTTTTTCAATCATTAGCTCTATTGCAGGTTTTACTTTCTCTTCTATCTCGTAACTCACCTTTACCTTTTCAAAGAGCAGGATAGCTTTGATATGTTTGCAGTAGAGGTTCTTTCCTGCACATCTCCGCTTGAAATCTTCACATTCGCAAGAATAAGCATCAATGTGCGTAACTCTGTATCTCTTATCAGAGATTTGGGAAGGAACAAGATAAGTGAACTCGTCTATCACTTCAGGGTTGCCTTTCTGTAAGATTACCCTTGCTCTTTCGTTTCTCCAATCGGAAAAATTCTTAAGGTATTGTATGGTTTCTATCATAGAATAATTAGGCACCCGAACTATTTAAATCTTTCGGGAGCCGAATACTATAGAAACTATGCTGGAATTTTTAACTCGCCCTTCCTAATATCTTCGAGCATTTTTTTTCTAAGGTCGTCTTCGCTATCTTTCTCTTCCCTGATTTCTTTTATAACGATTACTTTTTTAATATTTCTAACAAACTTATCTCTAAGAGAGCCGTGCGCTACATTTCGGTTAATTATCTTTTCTCTTATGTACATTGTGTCATAAAGGTAATAATGTATTTAAATCTTCGTGCGAGACTCCAAATTTCAACTCTTTCTCATATATACCTGCAAGTATCTTTAATTGCTCTTCTTTTAATAATTCCAAATCGCAATTATTTTTCAAAATTAAAACCTCTGTTTCTCTTCCTACGCCATTTGCAACTTCGGCGTTTCTTTTTGCTTTGTAAACATTATATATTGTAGTTTTCAAGTCATGTTTTTTTGCATGATTTTGAAAGAGTAAAGTGTTTAGAGCTTGAACAGAACCAGAACCAATCGTATGAAAATGAATATCTCTATAGTCTGCAAATCCTTTCTCATCAATTTCACTAATTTGCGCTTCTCCCTTTTCATCAAATCCAACCAAAAGAATACTCGTTTTTAAATTAAATTCAGCAATGCTTTGGATAATATTTTGAACGAAGGGATTTTTTATCTCATTTTTTAATAGTTCTTTTACATAATCCTCGTCAATACTAAAAAGATTATGTACTTCTTTTCTTATTATTTCTTTTCTCAACGTAGCCATATTTTCATAAATCTTGTTCTTTATTTTTGAAAAATCATTGATTTCAGTAGTACCTTCTATAGATTTGTCAAACAAAAGCGTTTGTCCAGAAAGCATAGCCACTGCCTTGCTGTTGATTCTTTTATATTTCTTTATCTCCTTTTCAAATTGACCAATATCTCCAACAGAAATCATGTGGTCTGTAGAAAATATGATTGCCTCTTCTTCTTTACTCTCCTTAGAGTAAGTCGCTATTGCGGATACACAAATAGTCATAGACTTTTATAATCTGCAAGTTTAAAAGGATTATTGTGGTTAATTTTCTTTCTCTATTACTATCTTTTTTCCTTCAATTTTAACTTTCAATTCTTTATCAAGAAACTTCAATTCTTCAACGGCATCCTTAGGCAAGTTGATTCTATATTTGTAATAGGTCGTATCCCCTACTTTTTTATCTTTTACTTTCATAACTTTCATAACCAAATTAGGAACCCGAAATATTTAAACCTGTCGGCTCGTAAAAGTAGAAAGGTGAGCTGTAAAGTAAACGTTTTTTTGAAGTAGAAGGATTTTTAAGTATGAAACATCTGCATTGATAATGAATGTAAGACAATGGAATACGTTAAGTATCACTTTTTTTATTTCGTTTATCTTATTTTATCTTCTGGACTTTGTTTGGCGTGGGAGTTGCGATATATTGTATCTAAATCCAACTCATGATGGGGCGTATATTGCTGCTTGTGTTGAATCCAAGATTTATGGAGCCCTTGCTGGATTATCTTTAGTCTTATCGATTGCTGGTTATCTTTGTGCAAGATTAGAACCAAGTCCTCTAAGAAAAGAGGAAAATGATTTATATCATCAGTTGGATAGCAAATCAAAAAGAAAATTTGTAGAGTATTTAGCAAACAAACATCCAGATGTTATGGATGAAATTAAGAAGAAAAACTAATTTAGTCTCAAATCTTTATCACCCGACACCTAACAGCATTTCTACCACCCTAAAACTTAACACTCCCTGTAAAGATAATCTTTAATAACTCTTATTTTTTAAGATAGATATGGAAGTTGAAGATAAGGTAAAAAAATATCTTGAGAAGATAAAAAAGGAAGATGGTAAGATAAATGCATTTTTACATCTCAATGAGACTGCGCTTGAAGAAGCTCGTGCGATTGATGAAAGAGTTAAGAAAACTGGGAAGAAAGGGAAATTGTATGGATATGTTATTGGTGTGAAGAGTAATATTAATGTAAAAGGAATGATTTGTAATTGTGCTTCTCTTGTTTTAGATAATTATGTTGCACCATACGATGCCACGGTTATTGAGAAGATAAAGAAAGAAGATGGGATAATAATTGGAATGACCAATTGTGATGAGTTTGCTGCCGGTTCAAGTGGAGAGAACAGTGCTTTTGGTGCTACTGTAAATCCCGTTGCTCCTGGAAGAATTGCTGGAGGGAGCAGTAGTGGAAGTGCGGCTGCTGTTGCTGTTGGATTTTGCGATGTTGCACTTGGGTCGGACACTGGGGGAAGTATTCGCGCACCCGCTTCTCACTGTGGAATTGTTGGAATGAAACCTAGTTATGGAATAGTTTCAAGATATGGATTGATGGATTTATCCATGAGTTTAGATCAGATTGGACCACTTGCTAAAAACGTTGCAGATGCTGGTCTTTTGTTTGAAGTTATTTCTGGGAAAGATGCGAGAGATACGATGAGTGTAGAGATCATGGATAAGGAAGTGAATAAAAAAGGAAAGATTACCTTGGCCGTTGTGAAAGTGAAGGGTGTTGATGCTCGCATTCAAAATGTTGTTGATGCTCGCGTTGTAGAACTTGTGAAGAAAAATGATTGGATTGTTGAGGAGATTACTATTCAACATATTGATCTTGCAGTGCAGACTTATTATCCTTTAGTTTATTCTGAATTTTATTCTACTACTCGTAGACTAGATGGAAGAAGATATGGAAAAAAGATTGAAGATTTTTGTGGTAAAGAAGTTTTACGAAGAATTTTAGGAGGAAGTGAAATTACGAAAGCGGAATTTGCAGGTGCATATTATCGGAAGGCTTTGGAGGTCAAAGAATTGATTGCCGATGAGTTTGCGAAGGCATTTGAGAAAGTTGATTGTATTGTTTTGCCCGTTGTTCCAGTATTGCCTTGGAAAATTGGAGAGGGGAAGAAAATGAGTATTGAAGAGGTATATGCTTCCGATGCTTTGACTATTCCAGCGAATCTAGCTGGAATTTGTGCGATAAGTGTGCCTGCTGGGAAAGTTGATGGAATTCCCATAGGGATGCAGGTGATGTGTGCGCGGGGAGAAGATAGGAAAATGCTGGAGATTGCGGGGAAGATGGAGAAAAAATAGTATGGTGCTCCATAGATAAGTTTGCAAAAGCCCAAACTTCGCTTTGAGAACCAGAAACCTTTTAAGGTAAAATTGGTCAGGATAGTTATGGAAGTAAGGCACGTTAATATTGATTATTTAGGGCATGATGGGTTTTTAATCACTGAAAAAAATGGAAGAAAAATCGCAATTGATCCATATAATGTTTCTGACTCTGTGGGAAAAGTAGATTTTATTTTAATTACTCATGGGCATTCTGATCATTGCAGTATAAAAGACATTGCTAAAATTGCAAGAGAAGGAACGGTTATTATACTGCCTGCTGATGCACAAAGTAAGATTACAAAAATAGATGGAGTACAGATGCAGATTATGGAAGTTGGAGATGAATTAAGTTTAGAGGGGTTAAAAATTGAAGCAGTTTCTGCATATAATGTTGGAAAAGATTTTCACCCTAAGTCTGAGAAATGGCTAGGATATTTATTGAAATTTTCTGAAGTTATTATTTATCACGCGGGGGATACAGATAATATTCCTGAAATGGAAAAATTGACCGGATATGGAAAACAAGGAAATACATTCGTCGCTTTATTGCCAGTATCTGGAACTTATGTGATGACTGCAGAAGAAGCAGTACAAGTTGCTAAATTACTTAATGTTAGTATAGCAATTCCTATGCATTATGGGGCAGGGGTTGTAGGTACCATTGAAGATGCACAACGGTTCTTGACATTATGTCAAGAATCTGGAATTGTAGCAAGAATATTGGAGAAAATTTAATGGAGAAACCTAAATGGATTGCTGGAAATGAGAACAAATTTAGTGAGTTTATAGATTCTTTAAATGAGGAAGATTTAATTGCAATTGTAAGTCATAAAGCAGATTTAGATGGAATTATTTCTGCAAAAGTTGTAAGCAAGGTTGTTCAATTTAGTGAGGTATTTTTGGTAGATTACAACGATTTGAATAAAAAATTTATAACACTATTAAAAAATAAAGGATTTACTAAAATAATTATTACAGATATGAATTTTAAAAATAAAGAAGATATTAACTTGATTGAAGCATTTGCCAAACTACTTATTATCGATCATCATCAATTTAAAGAAGATTTTAATTCTGAGAAAACGGTCTTTATGAACGCTCAAGGAATGTGCGCAGCTTATCTTTCCTATAGTCTTTTTTCAGAATTTAAAAATCTTAAAGATTTGGAATGGGCAGTTGCTTGTGCATCCTTATCTGATTGGGCTTGGAAACAAAATGGAGATTTTTTATCTGATGTTTTTTCTGAATACGGGGATAAATTTGTTGGAACTGAGGAGGACGTAAAGAAAAATAAGTTTTGGGAGTTTCAATATTCATTATATCTCGCTTTGATTTATTATAAAAATAATATTATGGAATTTTATGAGATGTTTCCTGAAAAATTTGAAGAAATTGGAATTTTATCAGAGCATACTTTAGAAGTACAAAAAGAATTAAATGAAGTGTTGATTTTTTTTGACAATGAAAGGAAAATGGTCAATAAAAGAATATTTTGGGAATTCCATGGGAAATTTTCATTACGTGAGCTATTAATTAATATTAAAAGTCATGAAGAGAAAAATAAAACTTTTGTGATTTGTGAAAAATCTAGTGGAATTTACAAATGTTCTTTTAGAAGACAAGATGCTGAAGAAGATGTTTCTATTCTTGCGCAAAAGTTAGTTGAAGTTTTTGAAAATTCTGGAGGCGGCGGGCATAAGGCAGCTTCAGGTTGCAGTTTTCCAGAGAAATTTATGTCTGAATTTTTAGAGAGACTAGAAAAATTGTAGTTTTCTGAGTACATTTTATTACTTTTGATTAGTAGTAGTGTTTCGTTCTTGTATTTTGCGGTATAGTCAAGTATAAATACTGAATCGTATTTTGTAAATTGGTAAATTATACAAATGAAAGGAGGTAAAATATATGGTACTTGATTTTGCAAAAGAGGCAATAAAAAATGCAGAGACACATAGTATTAACTTTGACGAATTACGAGCTGGAAAAGCTAACATTAAAGTTTTTGGAACTGGAGGAGCAGGAAGCAATATGGCTACTTGGCTTTTTAACAAAGGAATTAATGGGGCGACAATTTACGGGATCAACACTGATGCACTTCACTTGAGTATTACCAAAGCTGATGAGAAAATTCTCATTGGTAAGGAGCTTACGAGGGGACTTGGATGTGGAGGTTATCCTGCTAAAGGACGTGAAGCAGCAAAAGAATCTTTATCAGAACTAAAGAAAGCAGCATCTGGAGCAGATATGGTTTTCGTGCTTACTGGCCTTGGAGGCGGTACTGGAACTGGATGTGCACCTGTTGTTGCTCAGTTAGCTAAAGAATCTGGAGCAGTGGTTATTGGAGTTGTTACGATGCCATTTGAGTGTGAAAAAGCTAGACATGATAAAGCTGAATTTGGACTACAAGAATTAACTGAAGTTGTTGATACAGTTATCGTTATTGATAACAATCGTTTAGTCGACATTGCAGGTAACTTACCTATGGAGCAGGCTTTCGCAGTAGCAAACGAGCTAGTCAGTACAATGATCAAAGGCATAGTGGAAACTATTACCTTGCCATCATTGATTAACTTAGACTATGCAGACGTTTCGTCTATTATGAAGGGAGGCGACGTAGCAGTTATCGGCGTTGGAGAAAGCGATACAACAGCAAGAGTTGATGAAGCAGTCAGACAAGCTTTGACGCACCCATTACTTGACGTAGATTATAAGGGCGCTACTGGAGCATTGATTCATATCACATGCGGTCCAGACTTTAAACTCGAGGAATTCGCAGGCGTAGGTGAACTCGTTACAGAGAATATTAGCCAAGATGCTCAGGTCATTATTGGAGCTCGTGTCAATAAAGAATTTCAAAATCGTGTTCGCGTTATTACAATTATGACTGGTGTTAAATCGCCTTATGTCTTAGGTAAGAAAGCGTTCCGACAAGAAGCCTCTATGAAATCTGAGATGTCCGATTTAGGCATTGAAGTTTTTAGATAAGAACTAGAGTTCTTATAACTTTTTTATTTTTTTATTTTCTAAAAGAGGGGCGAAAGCCCCTCTTACTTTTCGATCTACGAAAGATTTAATTATTCTTTTTTTCTGAATAAAGAATGGTTAATACGGGAGGAGTTCATCATATAACTTTAATTGTGAAAGATGTAAAAAAATCTAAGGAGTTTTATCGCGATGTTTGCGGGATGGAAGTTGTCTTTGATGAAGAAGATGTATGCGGATTGACAGATGGGACGTTTTCACTTTGGTTAGCATTTTCTAGGGAGAAATCGATGAAGGAGTTTAATCCTGAAGAGACTGGTCTAAATCATTGGGCTTTTAGAGTAGATAGCCGTGAGGAGTTAGGTGAAATTGAAGAAGAACTTAGGAAACTGGAGATTGAGATGGAAGAAGGAGGAATTACAGATGATGGACATGGTGGAACGGCCATTTTTACGAAAGATCCGGATAACATGAAAGTGGAGTTTCATTTGCAGGAATGAGTCTAGAAGAAGTATTTATTAGGTGGAGTCTTTCTGATTTATGTTATGGAATATAGCAATGAAGTTTTAAGAAGAGTTCCAAATAATTTAGTTAGTGGAATGCGGTCTAAAGAAGAAGTTGCTAAAGATTTATCTGATAGAAAATGTACTTTTCATGTTACGAATTGTAATTTAAATTGTAAAGAATATAGTGCACGTTGTTTTTTTGATTTTGATAGATCTGTCAATGATACTTGCGAAAAAATTTATGTAGTTATATATCGCTCGGGAGTTATTTTTAGGCGCAATGGAAATTTATTTTTAACAAGAGATTTTCAATTATCTGCAGATGCTTTAAAATATCATCTTGAACGTGAAGAAAGTTCTCCGTTATCAAGAGTTATTTTGAAATTATATTCAGATAGTGCTACTCAATAAATGCAGATTCTGGAGCATCTTCATTGAAAAGAGTGGGTCGTTTTTTGCTACCCCAGGATTCCCAATAAAGTGCATTTTCTAGGGATTTTTTCCTTTTCTTAGTTGCAGGTTTTACTTTTTCATATCCTATTGGAATAATGGCTTCGAGTTCAATATGGCTCGGGATTTTAAGATGTTGTTTTATTTGTTCATCGGTGAATAAACCTACCCAACAAGACGCAAGTCCGAGGTCTGTAAGTTTAAGAATAATTGTATTAATTGCAGCTCCCGCTTGCTGACGAGAATATCTTTTTCCTCTTTCCCCATGAAGGTGTTCGATGTGAGTATCATCTGAACAGACAAGAATAATAGCTTTAGCTTCATTTATCCATAATTGACTAGCCAGTTCTGCAATTTTGCTAATAGTTTTTTCTTCTTCAATGATGAGAAATTTAAGAGGATTATGGCTGTCTGCAAATGCTCCTTGATTTGCTGCATCGATGGATTCTAGAACTAATTTCCAGCTTGCTTTTTTATTTTTGAA
This sequence comes from Candidatus Pacearchaeota archaeon, assembly GCA_964202455.1. GTDB lineage: Archaea > Nanobdellota > Nanobdellia > Pacearchaeales > GW2011-AR1 > VGKP01. The sequence continues at coordinate 23,113 of CAXNIJ010000005.1, forward strand.
TGCTCTTACTGAATGTCTTTTTTCTATAACTGTGTCAAATTCCATATTTTCTTAAAGTATCGGGGATATTTAAACTTGTTTCTGTTGACGATGAGGCAATATACCGAGTATTTTTAAACTCTCAAAACAATTGACTAATATGAATGCGAAGAGCGGTCTGAAATATTTTTGGGAATTACGTAGACGTGATGATTGGAAATCGATGATATTTTGGTTTCCAGTAATTATAATTTTGATTAAATTTATAGTTTTTCCTTTTCTTTCTTTAATTACTGGAACTTCATTACCAATTGTGATTGTTGAATCATGCTCTATGTATCATGGAAATGACTTTAAAAATTGGTGGAGTGTGAATTCAGATTTATATGCTTTTTATAATACTAGTGAGTCTGAGTTTGGCTCATTTAAATTTGTTAACGGCTTAAATAAAGGAGATATCATTTTTATTTTGGGAAGTTCATCCTATAAGAAAGGAGACGTTATTGTTTTTAATGCTAATTCTGGTTCTACACAGAGTTATCCAATTATTCATAGGATAGTTCATGATAATCCCACAGGCACAAAAGGAGACAACAATAATCTTCAGCTTGTTGCAAATTCAGACTTTTCAAATAATAAGGGAAAAGTTGATGAAACAAATATTGATTTTGAAAGAATTCAAGGAAAGGCAGTGTTTAGAGTTCCTTATCTTGGATGGGTGAAATTATTTTTCTTTGATTTTTTTAAGCCATCAGAAGCTAGAGGATTTTGTCATGAGACTACCCAACCAAAGCTTTAAAAGTATGAGGGGTGTGAGTATACGATGGACTTTTGTGAAAAATGTGGTGGAATTATGGATATGGTGGAGGGTCACGTAGCTTGTGTGGCTTGTGGTCACAAGAGTAAGAAGAAAATTAAGATTGAAGTTTCTGAGAAAATACAAAAAAAAGAAGCAATTGCAGTAATTAATGAAGATTCAGATAATACCTTTCCAGTTATTGACATGACTTGCCCCGAATGTAAAAATAAGAAATCTTATTTTTGGACTATACAGACGCGTTCTAGTGATGAATCTGAGACAAAATTCTATAAATGTGTTAAGTGCAAGTATACTTGGAGAAAGTATAGGTAGCAAAAGTTTATATACTGTTTTTTTAACTGGATTTTATGGCAAAACCAATTTATCATTTTCTTCATGCAGATGATCAAGTATTTGTTACCTATATGTTCATGAATGTTTTGAATGCAACATGTAAAGATAAACCTTATGAGATTAAGTGCCAATCTGTGATAAATGGTATGAAATTTTTAGATTTTTGGAAAACCGGAATTTATAGAGCTGGAGTTATTGACTATGATATGGAATCTGATTTTACTGGACTTGAAACATTAGAGAGATTAATTGTTGGAGAAAAATATTCCAAAGATAATATCTGTATGTGGAGCTCATGCTTTGATTACCCTAAAATGCAAAGGCTAAGTGCATTAGGTATACCTCACTTTGAAAAACCCAAATCTGCCGCAGTTATGAGTCATGTAGTTGAAATATTCGATAGGTTTCATTCTAAGGCTATAAACTAAACGTTTTTAAATCGTCGGTTTCTTTCCATCGTAAGGCCTCGTAGCTCAGCCCGGTTAGAGTACTGGACTCTTAGTACAGTTTCTTTTTAGCCTGAGAAACCATTGCGGTTTCTAGGTCCCAAAGAGCATTGCTCTTTGAGGAAAAAAGAAACTCTAGGTAGGTAGAAAAACTACAATGGTGGTTAGAACCTAAGTTAGGAGCAATCCAGGTGTCGGGGGTTCAAATCCCCTCGGGGCCATTTATATTTTTTAATGCTCCGCATCTTGCTGTGGAGATAAAGCGCTTAGTAGTAAGAAATAAAATTTAAACTTTAAAGAGCGCCCAGCATTCAATTGAAGAGATCAAAAGCACGATGCGCTACCCCCACTTAAACGTCAGAAACTGAAAGTTTCTGAGCGCCTCGAAACTCGAAGAGTTTCTTAGCCTCAAAGACATTTATCTTTGACGGCTGGAGTTTTCGTCAAGTTAATTATCTGTTGTCCTCATCGCTTCAGTGTCTCTTGACGCCCAATGGTTTTGCTATAGGGTTTTTAACTTTTTAAGAAAGAAGGAATATGTTAGAAAGATGGAGAGTAGATTAAAAATTAGCAAGTCCTTAATTATCCGACTAAACGTTTGATGTTTTCTATATTATCCGAGATTTCCTGACCTCTCTTCGTGAGTTTGATTAATTTTATTCTGCCTTTCTTTTCGAACATAACTAGGCCGAGCCTTTCTAAAGATTGAAGAATTTTTACTGCGTGGCTGTATGTACAGTCAACTTCTTTTGCTAAGACGCTGCCGTAACGAGCTCTAGCAAGGCGCTTAAGAGCGACTAGGAGCAAGGCGGGTTTTCTTCTAAAGAAGATATCAAAGTTATCGCGTATTTCTGCCATAGTATATTCTCGATTGCTATGATTGCAATCTATATATTAAACCTGTGGTCTGCTTTTAAACCTTTCTGCAATTTTGTTATCTAGAAGAGTAACAATCAAATAACGATTTAAAATTTCAAGAATCTTCGAGGTACTATGATTTTTGACAGTTCTATTAATTATAATCTCTTTTCCACGATAATTCTTGATTAACTGGTAACATAGTGATACTATTTTGGAACGACATATTTATCGGAGTGGCGTTACTGAAAATAATTTCTTCTAAACTAGAAACTGGTATCGGCTTATCGATTATTGTTTCTTCATCAATAATAATTGACGGTGCAGAAGAAATATTTTTTGCTTTCATCATGAGATGTATTGAATCTAGTCCTAAATTTGCAGCTATTGGGATAAGAAGAATTTCATCAGGATGAGCATATTTTAAATCAATTAAAACTCTAGAAAAAGCTGTTTGTTCTGCACGAATATCTGGACTATCGGTTGCATAATTGAACATATAGATTACTGTATGAAATTCAGAAGGGCATTGAGATTTAATTTTTATAGCGTCTTTCCAAATCATTAATCTAAGAAGATCATAACGCTTATGAAGCAAACGCAATTCTTCTTGGCTAAATGTGCTTGCAAAATCGTATTTTTCTAATTTTACAATTTCATCGTAAACTTTATCTGTAAAGTTAAATATACTTTTTTTTGCATCATCACAATTAATTTTAAAATCTTCTAAAACTTGACTTCTCAATTGCTCATCTAAAGAGCTTATTTCTGATTTGCGAAGGTCTAATTGCACTTTATCTATGCGCCAATTTTCCAAATATAGACCCAGCATCATTCCCAAAAAGAAAATAAATGCACTCATTAAAAGCGCTTGCCAAAAAACGTGTTTGTTATTTACCATGAATAATTTCCTCTCCAGAGTTTATACAATGCAACTAGTAGTAAGATTGGATAGACTGTGAGGTATACAATATTATAGAATAAGAGGTTAAAAATATTGTGTTTTTGAAGTTTTTGTTCAGAGAGAGAATTAAGGCAGAATATAGTGAACCAAATACCTAAGAAGAAGAGGGCAATTCCAAAGAAGTTTAAGATTGAAGGTGAGAAACTCAGTTCATCAAAACGAATAATTGCAGTTTGAGCAGCAAGAGAATATTTTGTTGAAAGATAAGAAATAAAAATTCCCCTTAATGAAAGATAAGTAAATAGAGTCAATCCTATTACTCCTAAGAGAAGTGAAAGACTAAAAAATGGTACGACAAATGCTCCAAGCATACCTTTCTTGAAGAAAAGATGTTTATATTTGAATAATGTTTGTGTTCCTCCAATGTTCCATCTGATTCTTTGTTTCCACCAAGATTTAATTTTATCAGGAGTTCCAGAACGAACGTATGTTGCCAGACACATACGAGCAGTGTAGCCATGTGAAAGAAGTCTCCAGACAATTTCAATATCTTGAGTCATGTTTTTTGTGTCAAATAGACCCACTTTTAAGAGTGCTTCTTTACGATAGAGCGCAAATGGACCTGGAGTTACATATACTGCATCTACAAGGTCAAGTAATTTACGTGTGAAACTTACTACCATGTATTCTATGTCTTGCATTTTTTGAATAAATGTCTTTGTTGATTTAGGTAATATCGAACAAGTCACTGCTCCAACCTTTAAATCTTGTTGTAAGAACCCAATCATTTTTAGTAAGCCATCTGGATGAGGAGTCGAATCGCTATCTACTAGAGCAATATATTTACTTTTTGCAGATTTAATTCCTAAATTTGTTGGTTCTGCAGCGCCCCCAGAATTTCTATTGTTTATTATTAATTTTATTCTAGGATCTTTTTTCATGTAATTTCTTATTACTTCAATAGAATTATCTGTTGATCTATCGTCGACTACAATAATTTCTATCATTTCCTTAGGATAATTAAAATTTAAAACAGAATCTAATGTTGCACCTATACTATCTGATTCGTTGTAGCAAGGAATAATTATACTTACTGGCTCAGGCTTACCTTGAGGATAATTAAACAACTCTTTTTTATTATATAAATATAATAGAATAAAAAGACTCATCATGTATAATCCTAAGAAAGTGTAAAAGAAAAAAATGATATCTATCCAATTCATTAAGCACCAATTTCTTTCGATTTATCTTGACTGGGCATGTCTTCCCCTTGAGGAAGATGGAAATATTCGTAGAAATTTCCGCTAAGTGTGAGTTCTGCAGTATGACCTTGCTTCTTTTTGATTATTAAGCCTATTTCAACGAACTTTTTTATATGGTCGTATGATTTATTTCCACGAATTTTTACTAGAACTGATTGCTTCATTGGTTGTTTGTATGCAATGATTGCTAGTGTTTCTTGCTCTGCTTTAGTGAATTCTGAACTACCCGTGGCTAGTTTATTTACCATCCAAGTGTATTCTTCTGAGACATCCATTTTCCAGAGATTTTCTTGCTTTATTACTGAAATACCTGAAGTTTTGTATTTATCAAGTAGATCTTCCAGAATTTTTTTTAATATTAATGGATTTACTTCCGTAAGAGCTACAAGTTCTTGCAAAGAAAGAAATCTGCCCGAAATAAATAGTGCAGCCTCTACTTTTTTTGTGTTTTCATTATCACGTTCTGCATCAATTTCGTCAAGGACTTTTGAAGAAGATTCTTGATGACTTCTGAGATTTTTAGCGGGAATTTTCTCATCTTGCAGACTTTCGTTATTTAACTGCATAGTTCTTGGAGAATCTTTGGGATTTTAAAGGTTGTGAACGCCTCAAAAACTACTTAAGAAAAGTTATGAGTGTGCCTTCTATAAATCCGGCTATAAGAAGAAGTGGAATTATTATGAACAGAAATGCCTTGAGGGAGCCAATAAGACGACGCTTTAGTTCTTTGCCTTCTTCACTTGTGAAGATGAACATTCCCAGTTTTATTCCTAAACCCCAGGAAATAAATAGGGCTGGAAGTTCGAATATTCCGTGGGGAAGTAATCTCCAGAAATGAGTGACTCCACTATCTATCCAGAGGGCGTGCATTACATATCCAACTAGAGTGCCGTTTAGAATGAGAGTTATTATACTTAATAAACCTAGAAGGATTCCTAAAAAAAGTGAGAAGAATGCACTTTTTGTGTTGGAAAGAAAAATAGCCATCGAAAGATCATTTCCAGAATATTCAGCCATAGAACTTTTCATTCCAGAAATTATTTCATTAAGAAAAGTAAGTTGATCTGCAAATACAAATCCTACCCAAATAAAAAAAAAGAATGCGATTGTCGAGGAGAAGATATAATTTTTACTTTCTAAAGTGTATTCCCAACCTTCACTAGCGAATCTTTTGAGAGTAGAGAAGATATTTTTTGATTTTATTATTTCTTTTTTCATTTGAAAAATCTCTTGAGTAGTAGCATTTTTTGTGGATATTTTAATCTAAGATATAATCCATATATTAAACCTACTATGAGTCCTCCAAGATGTGCGCTGTTTCCTATGGGTAACTCCACTACTAAACTTAGCAAGACTAGAGGTACAATTGCTACAACTGGAGCAAGCCACATTGGAAGTGCAACAGGTAAAGAAAGTCTGCGCAATTTTTGAGAAGGCAAGAATAATGAAAAGACCATAAGAAAAAGAGAGATATTTAAGAGAAGACTTAGAATAAAAATTAAGGGAGATGAAGAGAAAGATTCTAGGAGGGCTATTAAAATAAATACGATTATTGGTCCGACTATTAGATAGACTCTATAACGTGGAATAAGGAGTGCGAGTATTCCCAGTAATCCAAAAAGTGCTCCGCTAGCTCCGGCAGCTAATGCATCAATACTTCCGAAAATTCTAGGGCCTAAAGTAAATTGACTTCCTAATGCTGCACCAACTACGAAGAATATTGCAGCAAAAATTCCTGAAAGAAAATATATCCAGAGAAATCTTTTTCTTCCTATAAGTTGTTCGCAGAAACTGCCTAGAAAGAAGAGAGAGAACATATTTACGAAAAGATGAAATATTCCTTGATGCATGAACATGCTAGTAATTAATGTCCACCAAGCTTGTCCTTGTATTATTTGACTAGACTGTAAAAGAATCGATGTTTGAGAATTTGGGACAATTGCGAATAGAATTGAAAAAACTATAAAGAAAAAGACATTTAGAATAATTAACCAGATAGTTACCTTTAATTGTGGAAACTTATTCCTTAAACTATTTTTTTGTCTTAACTTGGACATGGATCAACTTGATCTCCGCTTAGCTTTTGGAGATTTTTCTTTTTCCTTTTTAAGTGTTTTCTTTTTCAAAGCATCTCTTTGTTTTTTCTTTATTGCTCTATCTGTTTTCTTTTTTAATTCTTCAGCTTTTATTCTTCTAGCTTTAGACTTATTGTCTTGTAGAGTTATAATACTTAATTCTGACTCAATTTCTACTAGTATTTTTTCTTGTTTTAAAGATTCTTTTTCTAGAGCGATAATTTCTTTAGAATTATCTTTTAACTCAAAAGTTTGACCACATTCTTGACAAGTATATTGCAACGATAATGCTTGTTCTTCTCCAATTTCTATCTGACAATTTTGACAGAAGAAGAAACGAGCTGTTTTCTTTATTTGTACTTGTTGTTTTTCTAATTCAACGAGTTTTTTAAGGCGCTCTTTAAATTTGATTAATCCTCTTTCAATGTTTAAAGTCCAAAAATAAGTGTACCATCCACCTTTTTTAGTATCTTTCTTTCTTATGAAACTTACAAGACCTTCATCTGCTAATTTATAGAGAATATTTCTAGTTTGATTAATAGTAAGTTTTAATTTTTTTGCTATTAGAAATTCGTTTACATTTTTTCTCTCGTGAAGTAAATCTACAATAGCTTTAGATTTTTCACCCGCGACGGATCCAACAATTTCTTTAAGAAGATCAATTTGCATATCTCTTGCTGTAAACTGCTCGTTAAAAATCTTTCTAAAACTCTGTTACTATTTAATAGTTAATCTAAAGCTATATAAATAAATTTCAAAGTATATCATTATGTTTTGGGGTAAAAAAGAGTCATCGCAGTTGCCAGATCTTCCTCCTATGAAATCAGGTTTACAAGGGAGGACTACCATTTCTCCTCCAAGAGTTGGAATAGAACAGGAGCATGAAGATGATAGTGAAGACTTTTCTCCTGTAGAAAGACACGGTTTGCCATCTTTTCCTGACTCTCCATTGTCGAAGGGATTTTCACAATCAGCGATTAAGGACGCAGTGATTAATGATTCGGTTAAAGATGGAGAATTAGTAGGATTTTCTCAAGAACCAAAATCATTTAAAGTTGTAGAAGTTGATGATGAGACTTTATCAACTTCTTCCATGTCTGTTTCTTCTCCTTTAAGATCTGTTCTTTCTAGACCTGAGCCTTTAGCTTTACCTGTCGCGACAGTCTCGGCTATGACCTCTCCAGTGGCTTCTTCAGTACCGGTTGTGCCTTATTCAGTACCGGTTGTGCCTTATTCTCCCATGCCTTCAAGAGGAGGAGATGTTTTCGTTAAAATTGATCGTTTCAATTCTGCTAGGAAAGCTCTTAATACTGTTTCTACTCAGTTAGAGGGAGTTGATTCACTCTTGAAGAAAATTAGAGAAACTAAGATGCGCGAAGAGCAAGAGTTTTCTGCCTGGGAAAAAGATATGGCTCTGGCTAAATCTAAAATTGAAGAAATTACTAAAGCAATTTTTGAGAAGACCGATTAATATGGCTCTAGAGTATGTTAGGTTAAATTCGCAAGAACTTTTGTATGGGAAAAAGTCTTTTTTGGAAGCGCAGCTTTCTTTACTAAATTCTACAAAACATCTTAATGAATATAAAAAACTTCGAAAGGAAGAATTTATGTTAAAGATAGAATTAAAGAAAAGTGCAGATGAAGCACTTGTATCTGTAAATTTACTACAATCACTTCTTCCTAAAACAGTTATTAAAGAAGAAAAACATCATAAAACAGTTGTTCACCATTTTTCTACAGTAATTGATGACAAGAATGCTTCTTTAGAACAAGAAATTGATAAAATTAAGCAGAAATTGGCCGCTTTACGATAAATTTCAAATTATTTTTAAGTATTATAAGAAATCAACCTGAAAAATAAGATTAGTTCTTTGACTCGTCAAGTGGCGAAGTCAGGGTATAAATACTTCATTACCTATGTAAAAACATGGCAGTTGAAGCGTTTTTAAAACCCAGTGATTCGAAAATGACCGTTGAAAAGGCAGTTAGACAGAGGCCCAGCATAGCAGAGCTTACGACTATCGAGTCCCCTGGAAGACCAACACCTGCTTCAATGCTTGAAGAAGAGCCTCCTAAAAAGAAAGCGACTAGGAAAAAAAGGACAGAAAGGGTTGAGCCTAGCGAAGTGAGAGCTGTGAAAAGAGATTCTTTATTAATTATTACTGAAAAACCTCAGGCTGCTGCGAAGATTGCTCAAGCAATAGGTTCTCCAAGGAAGTTAACTGAGCAGGGAGTGTCTTATTATGAACTTGAAGTTGGAGGGAAGAAAGTTATTGTGGCTTCTGCAGTAGGACATTTGTTTAATTTAACTTATGTTGCGGGGCAGAAAGGATGGCCCATTTTTAATCTAGAATGGCAGCCTTCTTATTTATCTAAATCTGCTGCTTTTACTAAAAGGTATTTTGATGTTTTAAAGAAATTATCCAGAAGTGCCTCTGAGTTAATGGTTGCAACAGACTTTGATGTAGAAGGAGAAGTTATTGGATGGAATGTTTTAAGATTTATATGTAAGCAGAAGACCGCTAAGAGAATGAAGTATTCTACTTTGACTGCTGATGAATTAAAAAGCTCATTTGAGAATCCTCTCCCAGAGCCTAATTGGGGAAATGCATATGCTGGAGAGACAAGACATATTCTTGATTGGCTTTATGGAATAAATTTATCTCGTGCTTTGATGTCTGCAATAAAAACTACAGGTTCTTTTAAGATTCTTTCAATTGGAAGAGTGCAGGGTCCGGCGCTAAAGATGATTGTAGATAGGGAAAAAGAAATTGCTAAATTTAAATCAGTTCCATATTGGCAGGCTTTTGCTAAGACAAATGGAATCGAATTGAAACATCCAGCAGATATATTTGATAAGAATATTCTAGATAAATTTAAGGATATTAAAGATGGAATTGCAGAAACAAAAAAGAGTCAGGAGAAAACTCCTCCACCAGTTCCTTTTGATTTAACTACGTTACAAAGAGAGGCGTATAGATTGTTTAAGATTTCTCCTTCAGGAACTTTACAGATTGCTCAGAGATTGTATCTTGATGGATTGATTTCTTATCCTAGAACTTCTAGTCAGAAAATTCCAAAAGAGATTCAACCTAAAAAGATTTTGAAGGAACTTGAGAAGCATTATCCAGAAGCGAAAAATGCAATACGGGCTTTTCCTATGGAAGGTAAAAAGTCTGACCCTGCGCATCCGTCAATTTATCCAACTGGAGAACGTGCAGCTCTCAAGGAAGGAGATGAGAAGTTATATGATCTCATTGTTAAAAGATTTATTGCGGCATTTTCTGCAGATGTTGTGACTGCGAATACCCGAATATCTGTTGTAGGTGTTGATAAGAAAAGCACTCCACTGACTTATGTTCCTGCGCCGATGCCTGTGAGTTCTAGTTTAGCCGATGAAGATGAAGATGAAGAGGAGAAGAGTAAAGAGGAAGAGATTAAAGAGCAGAAAAAAGTAATCAATTTTACTGCCTCTGGATTCACGCTCATTGAGAAGGGATGGAGTCTTGTTTATCCTATTGCTTTTGAAGAAAATTCTCTTCCAGAATTAAAAGGAAAAGTTTCAATTGATTCTATTAGAACTATTGAAAAAGAGACTCAACCGCCTAATAGATATAGCCCAACATCTCTTGTTTCACTTTTGGAAAAGAAAAATCTTGGGACTAAAGCTACTCGTTCTATGATTGTAGATACTCTTTTTGATAGAGGATATCTTGATGGAAGAAGCATTACTGCTACTAGATTAGGAATGCAACTTATTGAGGCACTTGAAAAATATTCTCCAATCATTATTGATGAAAATTTAACTCGTCAGCTTGAAGATGAACTTGGAAAAATTCAGGAAAGCAAAAGTAATTTTGAATTTATGGAGAAAGAAGTTTTGGATAAAGCTAAGAGACTAATTACAGATATTTCAAAAGAATTCAAAGTGAAAGAGAAAGAGATTGGAAAAGAATTATTGAAAGGGATAGTAGAGATGAGAGCAGATCAGCAAGTTGCAAATACAATTATGCCTTGCCCCCAATGTAAAGTGGGCGAATTAAGGATAATGTATTCTAAGAAAACAAGAAGATACTTTATTGGGTGTTCTAAATATCCAGATTGCAAACAGACTTTTTCATTACCTCCTAATGCACTGATTAAAAGAGCTGAGACGCAATGTTCTGCAGATCAATATCCAAAATTACTCGCTATTCGAAAGGCTAAAAGGCCCTGGGAATTTTGTTTTAATCCTAATTGTCCAATTGAAACTGCTAAAAGACAAGAAAGAGATAATAAGTATGCGAAGAAGAATAATGAAACTGAAGATAGTGCTACTTAATCATCAGGCAGGTCTTCGAATTTGATTTTCCATTGATCATCCCACATTTTCTTTCTTTTAGTACCACATTTTAAACAATATTTTCTTACATAACGAGCATTGAGATTGACTTCAAAATCTTCTTTACAATCAAAACATTTCTTCTTCTTCATGTAGAAATTAGAGAAAGTGGGCTTAAAAAGCTACCTGAATTACGTTTAGAGGTTTATCTGATAATTCTATTTCTACTAGATCTCCATCGTTAAAATCGTATGTTGAATCATTAATTGTAATAATTCCTCCAGAATGGCGTTTTGATTCGATTATTAGTTTTTCTCCATTGTGAATATTTCCCTTTATGATGGTTGGTTTGAACACGCGCTTTCCGAAATAAGGTTCTCTAATAATAAAAGAAAGTTTTTCTTCTTCGTGACTAAATATTTCCCCTCCTGCAGAATAAAACCAAGCAGCCGAGCCCGTACCTGTTGAAATTATAACTCCAGAACTGCGTTGTTCTTCAGTTTTATTGTTAAATGAAATTATATATCTAGAACTATGAAATTGAGAATGTGCCCCTACATAAACTTCATTAATTGCATGCTCTTCTAAAATTTTGCTATTAAGAATAACTTTTGCTCTATGGCGTAAAATTATTTTATATTTTCCTAGAAAGATGTTTTCTAATTTATGGATTTCTCGAACAGTGATGCTTGTTAACGCGCCTTCACTGGTTTTGGGTTCTGCATTTATGCCTAAAATTGGAATATTTTCTATGAGATTTGCTGCTTTTACAAATGTTCCATCTCCTCCAAAAGTAATAATTAAGTCTTTTTTTTCAAAGTCTTTTTTTTGAAGAGTTTCGAAAGGCAGATTTTGTATTTCTGTTTTGTTTGTGAGAGATTTTATTTTTTCTATAATTTCTGAGTCAAGATGTAATCCTCGCTTTATCACAATTCCGATATTTTTGAACATGGTATTTTAAGTATTAATATATGATATATAGTGCAATGGGCGAAGTGAATTAACTTGTTTAGATTAGAGCGTTTAAAGTTATTTACCGCTTCTTCCCCAAGCACGTTGACTTGGTCTTACTTTCATATTTCTACTCTTTGTTCTTAGACCTCTGGATTTTTTGGCCGCACTTGTCAAACCACGCTCTGCACGTCTACGATTCTTTGAGCTACAAATCCAATTAATTACTGGATCGTTTTTGATTTCCGGTTTAGAAGGATCTACTAAAATAACTTCATAGAAATATGATTTTCCGTCTTTTCCTAGAGGATAGGAGTTTAAGACTTCTAAAGTTGTATATTTACGTGCCGCTCGCATTTCTGCAACCCAACGATAGTTCATCTTTAGAATCTTTCTTACGTGCTGTTTACGGCTCTTTCTTCCGTGTTTATGTCTAGATCTTTGACGGCCTCCACGCTTTACCCTTACTCTAAGGACAATAAATCCTACTTTTGCTTTGTACCCCAATGCTCGAGCACGATCTAGTCTTTGAGGTTTATCAACAACAACGGCAGCTTCTCCAGCTCTCCATTGAATCATCCTAGTATGAATCATCTCTCTAGAAGGTTTTTTCCACGCTTCTCTAATGTGATGATATAATCCTTTCGCCATGCTTTCTGGAGCGAAAAGTGGTTTTTAAATGTGTCGAAAACCGTAGGTTTTAGAATATCTTTAGATAATAGATTAGATAATAGGGAATCGCGATCTTTAAGATATATTTGGAGGAAATGAATATGGATCTGGAACTCTTCCATTGTCTAGAAATTTTTCATGGCAATATAAAAGTAAATGTCTTTCAAAATCACGCGGCTTTGAAATAAGACTATCAACATTATATGTAACAAATACTCTTTTGACAAAATCGTTATCTGCAGCGTTTAATAGTTCAATTCTTCTTAAATCAGTCCTTTGATCGATTGTTTTTCTTTTCTTGTTATACTTGATATCAATTCTACTAAATGTAGTCAGTACTAGTCCATTAGGATAAGCAAGATGATTATTTATACGAACAAATGGAAACCTCTGTATACTACCACTATGTTCCCAAAATTTTATCTTGCCCAATACAAAATCATTTTTTAATTTTGAAAATATGCCGTCTTCTTTAACAGATCCAGTAAATATGGGCAAATCTAAATCAAATTGACCGTAATATTCTAAATTAGGATCAGCAAGTTGCGAGAATTTTTCTATATCTTTTCCAGATAACCACACTCGAATGGACATAAAAATTCATATTTTTAGCGTTTTTAAGGATTTAGGTTACTTGAAGAGTAATCCAAATATCTAATCTAAAAGCTCTTCTCGACTTGCTTGTAATATTTTTAATCTAGTGGGATGTCTAAATTTTTTAAGAACTATCATTTCAATTTGTCTAATACGCTCTCGAGTAACGCGATATATTTCTCCTATTTCTGCAAGAGTGCGAGGAGATTCCCCATCAAGACCATATCTTAAAGTGATAATTTTTCTCTCTTGCGGTTTTAATGTGTCTAGTAAATCTCTAATATTATCTCCTACTAAAGAGTTATGTGCCCCTTCATAGGGTTTTAATTGTGAAGTATCTTCAATTTGATTATATAGGTTCGTATCAGTATTCTCTCCAATTTGAGAATCAAGATATATTTTTTCTTTTCCAGCATTTAAAGTTCTTTTTATTGTATTTTCATTAAATCCGGTAGCGCTTGCAATATCTTCTATTGTTGGGGTGTATCGTAATTCATCTTCTTGATGTTCTTCATATAAATTTTTTATGGCTAAATTAATCTTAGAGAGATCTTCTTGCACATGTATTGGGATACGGATACCTGAACTAGATTCTTGAAATTCTCTTCTAACTGCCTGTTTTATCCACCAGAGACCATATGTTGAAAACTTATAACCTCTGTCTACATCAAACTTTTCTATCCCCCTCATTAGTCCTATGTTGCCCATAGAGTGAAGATCTTCAATTGAAACAAATGTACCTCCTAGCTTCAATTCGAATTTTCTGGCGTAATAATAAACAAGACGTTGATTACGTTTCATTATTTCTTCCCTATTTTGATAGTAAATTGCTCGATGTCTTAAAATATCTTTTAAAATATCTGTAAGTGTTTCTGGAACAATGCCCAATTCTGCGGCAATAGCGTTATAAATTTGGATCTGTCTAGAATGAGAAAATTCGTCTCTTTTAGAAAAATCTTGCCAACTTTCTATTTTTGAAGCATATTCTATAAGTCCTGGAATATGTTCTTCCCCTTCTAATCTATTCTCTAGATTTTGCACGTTAGCATTCCAAGGAATCAGTGTTTTAGATTGCTCAAGACTATTTTTCTCTATAATTTTTGAAATGGAGGGATTGTATTTTCCTGAATTAGCCAATAATGCCCTATTTGAATAAACTAATTCATAGACTTCTGGAACAACTGAATTTGCACTATCTATTATTTCTTGAGGTTCTTTATTAAAACTGCGTCTAATCATCGTTTGAGACATTTGTGAAGAAATTCCATTTGCTCCTAATTGAGCTACACGAAATGCAGCTAGACCTACAAGAAGAGTATTTTCTGTCCAACTCTTATATGCACTTTTAAGACTTAAAAATAAATCTCTTTCTTCTTTTGGAGTTAATATGGAATGAGCCAATAGTTTGTTCAAATAGGGAATATTTCTAACTTCTTCATCTTTTGGAATATAAACAGTATCAGATTCATATTCTTTTAATTCTTGAGATGGGGGTTCTGCAAGATCCTCAAGTAAGTAAGGGGTTTTTGGTTGATTTTCTGAATTATCTAATTGGTTCATTAGGTTGTTTCAAGCGATATTTATTTCCCTCTTCACCATTCCATTTGTCAACAAGAAGAGGAAGATTTTCAGGCCTATAGGTTTTTTCTCCAGCATTTCCCGTTTGAACATCTAATAAGTTCTCTGAACCTATAAGAAATTGTTCTGGAACATTAACTCTTTCAGATATGCGAACAACACTATAAGGGGCCCTTATTCCATCATTAGTTTTTTTATCAATTGTAGAAATATCTATCCCTTCTTTTTGTGTGTTTTTTTGTTCATTTAGTTTATCAGTTTTTGGAACAGAAACATTATTTTTTCTTTTAGAGTTGTAAACCTGAATAATTCCATCTATTGCCTCTCTTACCAGAGGAGTATTTTTATATTGATATCCTCTATGTGATTTTTTAGAATTATTTAACAAAATTGTATTTTCTCTAGCCAATTGAATAAAATTCACATAACTATTGTGAGGTATACCTCTTACCAGCATATAATGTCTTAACCCATAATACTCATTTTCGGAAAGTTGTGTTTGAATTGTATTTTGAGTATTGACCGGTTGAGGAGGTGAACATAATTGAGGAATATTGTTTGAAATATTATTTGCCGATGTGCTAATTTCAGAAGGAATTAGCTTTTGTTCAAGAGTGCTTAATTCAATCTTCATTGTCTCGGCTAAATCTTTTAATTTAGGTAAAACTGTTTGATAGTATTGCAATCTGGATAGATTTTCGTTAGAATTATTTCCTGAACTTACGATTCGAAATAAATCTATGGCTGCACGCATAGAAGCACGAGTAATACTTTCGCTCAAATCGTGTTCGAATTCATTCGGGTTTAATTTTTTCACGCTCATAATTGCAGAAAATCCTTACTTTTAAAGATTAAGGTGATAAATATATCTGTTTTAAGAAATTAATTAGACTATTATTTTGAATACAATAATCCATATAAACTCTAACTATGTTAATGAACTTGACGACTGAGAAAACTTTCAGTCATCGAAAATTTCTTATTTTCTAGTGCATCCAAGAATTCACTAAAGAATTCTCGGTGTCTTGAGGCGTTCAGGAATCTAAGATTCCTGACAAAACCGCACCATTCAAATATTTACAATTCTTGACGACCATCAAGAACAGCAGTTCTTGAGGCTGAGAAACTCTTCGAGTTTCGAGGCGATCAGAAACTTTCAGTTTCTGACGTTTTAAGTTAAGGTAGCGCATCGTTTTTATGATATAATTGCAATTTATTTTTAAATGAACATTTTATGAAAGTGGCAGTCAAGCATAGTCATATTTAAGTATGGGCCCATCTTTGTTTTTTTATGAATCGTGCAACTATTCCATTTTTTACACCCTCTTCAGCAAGTTTACTTGCTCGGTTAGAAAATTCAGAATGTTCATTTTGGAAAGATCTTGAACGCAGTCAATTTGAAGTTTTGTCTGAACAAGATGTTCCTGGATGGAAGATTGAACAGCAGACTAATGGAGACACATATCTTATAGTGGCTCGAAGAAAAGATGTTGGACAAACAAAATCCTATTATGTGACTGTTTTTGACTTAAATGTTAAAAAACAAAAAGAGGATTCACAAAATACCTTGCTAGATATTCCAAATTATATGCTAGATACTTATACTGCAAGAGATTTTGCTGATGCATTCACAACTTATTTAGCAGCGATTAAACATTTCAATAAATAAAAATTATAAACGTATTACTTATGAGCTGCTATTTTAAGAAGATTTAAATAGCCTCAAATCAATTCAAAATTACAAATCGTTCTCTTTAAGGATTAGTTTCTTTTTTAGTGCGTTTTTAATTCATAATGTATAAACCCAATAGTTCAAGAGGGCGCACACCATATAAGGAACCAGATAGACATTGTTCTTGCGGCGGAATTGTTAAATTAAAAAAAAGACGTAATTTTCCACATGGTCGAGCGTCAGATAGTAGAACTATTCAATATAGAGTTTGTAGTTCTTGTCAGAAGAAAACTGCAGCTTAACTGAATACTCGTTCGATGTGAATCTTTGATTCACGACATGCTCAGGAAATCTGTTCCTGACAATCCCTCGTAAACTTGGAATTATTCAAACTTCTCTACAGAAAAAACAACATAAACAGCTTTTTATACCTCTTTGTTATATTATCGCCATGGTAAACAAAAAAACATTTTACGTTACAACTCCAATATATTATCCTGATGATGTGCCCCATATAGGGCACGCATATACAACTTTAGCTGGAGATGTGCTTACGCGCTGGAATAAATTACAAGGAAAAGAAGTTTTCTTTCTTACTGGAACGGATGAACATGGTAAGAAAATAGAAGAAGCTGCTGCAAAGGCAGGGAAGACATCAAAGACTTTCGTAGATAGTTTAATTCCTGAATTTAAAGATGCTTGGAAAAAATTAAACCTACATTATGATCGGTTTATAAGAACTACTGATGCAGACCATGAACAAGTTGTCCAGACAATTTTATCAGAAGTTCATAAGAAGGGAGATATTTATGAAGGATATTATGAGGGATATTATTGCAATGCTTGCGAGAGATATTTTACTGATAAAGATGCGCCTGATAAAATATGTCCAATTCATAATAAATTGCTAGATCATTTAAAAGAAGAAACTTATTTCTTTAAACTTTCTAAATATCAAAATAAACTTCTTGAATTTTATAAGAAAAATCCAGATTTTATTATGCCAGAAAATAGAAAGAAAGAAATTGTAAATCGAGTTAAGGAAGGTTTGCAAGATTTGAGTATTACTCGAACATCATTTGATTGGGGAATCCGCGTTCCGTTTGATAAAGGCCATATTTGTTATGTTTGGTTTGATGCACTTGCTAATTATTTAACTGGAATTGGATATTTGGAAAGAAAAGAACAATTTAAAAAATTCTGGCCTGCTGATGTGCATTTAGTTGGAAAAGATATTCTATGGTTTCATGCAGTTATATGGCCTGCAATGCTTTTTTCTATTGGAATCGTTCCTCCAAAGAAGATATTTGCACATGGATGGTGGACAGTTAATGGTGAGAAAATGGGGAAATCTGCAGGTAATGCTGTGAAAGTTGATCAATTGACTAATCTTGCTGGAGTGGATAGTGCAAGATATTTTTTACTACGTGCCGCGCCATTTGGAGATGATGGAGACTTTTCTCAGAATGCACTAATTGAGAGACATAATAATGAGTTAGCCAATAAACTAGGGAACCTTGTGAGCAGACTTTCTACACTCGCTGAACAAAATGGTTTAAAGAAAGATAAAATTCCTAGTGTTTTAGAATCGAAGAAGCTTATTAAAAGTGTAAATGCCCATTTTGAAGAGTTAGCGTTTGATAAAATACTAAATGAGATATTTGGTTTTATTGATTCCATTAATACTTTCTTACAAGATAAGAAACCTTGGAAAACAAAAGATTCAAAAGTGCTTTACCAAGCAGTTAGTGCACTGAAAGATGCAGCTATTCTTCTTTCGCCATTTATGCCTGAAACGACTGAGAAGATTGCAAATACTTTTCATTTTGAAATATCTAATGATGCGCTTAAAACTTCTCTAGACATCAGTAAGATTAAAAAGTCAGATATACTTTTTAAGAAGATAGATACTATGACATTTCCACCTTTCAAGAAGCAAGATAATATCGTGAGTAAAACGGTTGTAGCTAAAGCTCCTGTTCAACAAATGCAGAAGGCAGACTTGAAGATGCATGCTCTTGAAGGCGTTGCAAATATCGTTGATTTTGCTCATTGGGATAAAATTGATTTACGAGTTGCAAAGATTGAGAAAGCGGAGGATATTGAAGGAGCAGATAAATTGTATAAATTAAGTATTTCTTTGGGAAGTGAAAAAAGAACTATTTGTGCAGGATTAAAGAAGTTTTATTCTAAGAATGAACTAGAAGGGAAAAAATGCATTGTTATTGCAAATCTTGCTCCAAGAGTGATGAAAGGTGTTGTTTCTCAGGGAATGATACTTGCAGCTGTAAGTGAAGATGATAGTCAAGTTGTTATTCTTGTGCCTGAAAAAGATATTAAAGAAGGAAGTAAAGTTAGGTAGATTTTCTTGAGACAGATGTCTTAACAATTTACAACACAACAATCTTTAAAAATAACAAGAAAGAATAAAAAGAATGAAATATATGAATAGCCGAGGTGTCGAGGTCCATTTTATTGATGAAGCAATCGTTTTTGGTTCGAACAATTCTAATTCCCTTCTTGATGCTTTTTCCGGAGAAAGAGAAACTCCCATTTTAAAAGCAAATACCAATCACCCATATGTCATGATCTATCGCGTTTGTGGACCTTTGACAATGATCCCAAATATGTCTCATTGTCTTGACTTGCCTTCTGAACTTGTTGGAGAAAGATCGGCTTTACGAATGACTAGACCAGAAGCAATACAAATAGAATGGCCCATGTGGCCGCAACCTTTCAAGATTCTTACGCCCAGAGTAAACTTCTATGATCTAGCTCCTAATTGGGGAAATATTGCGAAAGAATATCTTGTTCTTACTGCACCACATTTTCATTTTGAACAGGGATATTGTATTGTTGGATCGGAACTTTGCAGAAAGCAATTAGAATTGTGGAATGTCAAAGATTCATCAATAGAATTTCTTCTCTGATGTCTAGGAACTTGATGACTGAGAAAACATTTGGTTTTCGAGGCGTTCTGGAATAGTAGATTCCTGATGTTTCAAGGTTAGGTGACGTATCGTGCTTTGATAGATTTATTTTGTCAAAGAGATATAAATTCTTGAATTAGCAAGATATCTGAATTTTTTCTTCAACATTTACGAGAAAAGCGAGGCTCTGAGATAAGGCAGGTTTTTATGGGAAAACGATTTTCGGGGGTTGAAACTCGGGCAATTTGTTCAGCAGAGAATGTGATCACCCCTTGATAGTAAGGAGAGTAAGCAAGGTTTTTCTTTTTTAAGGTCGTTATTTTTAAATTTCTTTGAGCAGAAGCTTCAAATTCAGGATAAAGCAAATTTATCGTAGATGTTAAAAAATTTGCATCTTCTTCTATTTCAACTTTGGAATGCTTACTTGTTAAACTTAATAAACAAGTAAAATTATCTTCAGAAAATGAGCTACATGCATCAAAATAGACAGTTATTAAATCATGTAATAATCTTCTTGCGATTCTATGGTTAGAGATATTTAATGATTTGTAATTTTCTTTTAAGAAAGTTAGATAATTTGGTATTTTCGTGCCTCTTTCAGATTTAGAATTTCTGTGAAATTTTGGTAGATTTTCTCTTTCTTCTGGAAGACTAGTTGAAAATCCTAAAAGATATAATAACCTTGCATATTGGCCTCCGTTTTCACCAAAGCGATGGTCTTTTTCTGCACTATGAAATGTGAGACCTAAATCTTTTTTACATCTTTGAATCAAAGTGGGCTGTTGTCTGCTGCGATTTCCCAGCGTGCCATTAAAACCAAGGGGTTTGCCTTCTGAATTATAGTCTTTTGCATAAAGTGTTCCTGAAAGTTGAGTATATAAGCCAACAATTGAAATTAATGGAAGATTTGGATTGTCGTATCTTATTGCATCTTTTTTACCTCTGAAAATTTCGTGCGAATCTAAAACTTCTGCTTCTCGCTCTCCGCGCCATGGATAACTATAACTTTGAGTAAATTCTTCTCTAGTGAGTAAGACTTCATTTTTGAGAGAAGCATTCTTTATTGACATAAAAATCAAGTTAAATAGAAGTTTATAAACTTAAGCTTAAATATTTATGAGTGAGATTATCCAAATAATCTTTCAAAAATAGTATAATCTTCTTTGTAACTGTTGTTGCCTATTATTCTTGCGGCAATATGACGATAGGCACGAGCAGCTTTACTTTTTGGATGTGTATGAAGTATTGCATCTTTCATTACTAAAGCAGATTGCATATTCTTATCTTCAGGAACAACACCCAATATGGGTAGTTCAAGCATATCTTTTACATTTGCAATAGGCATTTCTGTTTTTTGTCCCCTTACTCTTGTGATAATAACTCCCCTTATTTGTTTTCCTAACTCTTCTATTACTTTACTAGCTTTTAAGGCGTCAGTAACTGCAGGAATTTCTGGATTTGTCACCAGTATTATTTCGTCGCATGCCTCCATGGCAGCTATTGCTTCTTCACCTAGACCTGCAGCAGAATCATAGATAATATAATCTGCCATCTTTCTAAGCTTTTTTCCCACATCTTTAAGTTTTCCATGATTGAGTCTTCTTAATTCTCTTACCGATAGAGAGCTAGGTATAATTTTCAGGCCAGATTCATGTTCATATAGTGCATCAGAAATTTTCGCCTTGCCCAATAGAACATGATTAAGACTAATGGGCACTATGGGTGCTCCCAAGTGTAATCCTATATTCGGAGTTGTTAAATTTGCGTCTAGAACGATTACCTCTTTACCAAAAGCATTTAATGCTGCACCTAAGTTAATTGCAGTTGTCGTTTTTCCGACCCCACCCTTTCCTGAAGTAATTGTAATAAGTTTCGTCATGATATTTTCCACCGAAAATTAAAGAACCCTCGCTAGAGTAATCTTTAAGCCTCAAAATGGGAAATATATTCTTCCGGGTTGAGTAATCGATTGGAACAAAGAAAGTTATTTAAGGGCACTTATAAACCTTTCTAAAGTTGCAGCATATTCCTTTAATTTTTCGAGATTAATATTAGTTATTTGTCCCTTATATGTAACTCTTAGGTTTACGCCTTTTCTAAATTCATTTTCTCTTACTTTTTCTAATTGTTCTATGTCTCTAAAGAGTTCGTATAGTTTAAGCGCTTCACTTACTTCTTTGTTATTTGTATAAATATTTTTGAGTTGAATTAATTTTGCACGAGGAGCATCCGGAGTAGGTTTCCATTTCTTTTGTTTTTTTGCTTTTTCTACTAGATAGTCCATGCCTAGTTCTATCATCATTTTCCATCTAAGTAGAAGATTGATTATAACATCGCAAGTTTTAGTATATTTTAGGCTAACATACAACAAATGATCTGCACTAATCTTTTCTTTTATTATAAGCTCCATAAGTAATAAATTGGGTATTCCTGTACAAGGGATAGATCCCTTTTATACCTTTCTGGAGGCTATAATTCGGCTTTTTAGAGATTTTAAGAGTTTATTAATAACTAAAATTCCAGATCTAATTGTTTGGAGAGAAACTTCATCTAAAGTTCCATCATCGTTGAGTATTCGTGCTTTTTGATTTTGAGAGAAAGTGCATCCACTTTTTTGATAGTTCTTTCCCAGTTCTAATATTCTTTGTAAGATTTTTATTTGTGTTTTAGTCAAAGAGTAGGTTTTTGGTGAAATTTTGAAGAAAAGTTCTTTATTTTTTTCAGGATTTATAGAAAGTTTGATGTTTCCGGAGATATATTCTAATTTGAGTGAGAGAGAAATTAGGGTTAACTCGGCTTTTGCCAATTGTTCTAGCGCCCTAAGTAGAATTTTTGAGTCTTCTAGTTGAGAGTAGATTTTTTCTGCTAAGTTATTCGCGCTTAAAATTTGTTTTTCAGATTCAATTATTGATTTTTGAATTTCTTTTTGGATAGAATAATTTGACACTCGATTAACTTCTAGCATTTATAATGGCCTCTGCAATATCTCCATTTGCATCTTCTAGTGCTTTTTTAGCTATATCTTTTGATACTGAAGCTTTTATTGAGACCATTTCTATATCTTCTTCTGAAATGCCAGATTCCTTTGTTTCTTCTCTTGCTTCACCAGTGATTTGGTAGCTTTCTTGACCTTGCATGACTATTTTTTGAACATTAGCTGGTTGGATAATAATTTTTTTATCAGTGCATTCTAGAATGACTCTCTCTACTTCTATTTCTTCTTGCTTGATGCCCATTTGTTTCATCATAGCTTGCATTTTTTTAGGATCTATTCCGCCAAACATAACTCTGCGAGAAAATTATGCTATAAATACTTTTGCAAAACTTTAAATTCTAGTTTTTCTATTCATTTAGATGTTTAAAACATATGGACTTGTGGGAATTGCTTTGATTATTTTGATGGAAGTTAATTTCTTTACAAAAATTGAGCCGTTTGCAAGTTGGTATTTTCCAATTATTTGGTCAGGGTATATTTTGGTGATTGATGCTTTAGTATTCAAGTTGCGAGGAAAATCTTTGATTAGCAATCAATTTTACACTTTTATTGGAATGGTGGTTATTTCGGCATTGTTTTGGTGGATATTTGAGTTTGTAAATTTAGTTATTTCTAATTGGAATTATCAGGGCACAGGTAAATTAGGAATATTAAAGAACTTATTTGGAACTCTTTCTTTTGCAACAGTATTACCTGCATTTTTTGAAACTGTTGAACTTATTAGAAGTATTCATTTATTTGACACTAAAAAGCTTAAGAAAAAACATAAAATCACAAAGAGTTTGTTACATACAATGGTTGCATTGGGAGTTGTATGTTTTATTGTCCCACTTGTTTTACCCTCTTTTACTTTTCCCCTTGTCTGGCTAAGTTTCTTTTTATTTCTTGATCCAATTAATTATTTACATGGACAACCAAGCATTATAGGGCATTTGAAAGATAGAAAATTGGTTATTCCCCTTTCATTATTAGTTGCAGGAATAATCATGGGGTTCTTTTGGGAGTTTTGGAATTATTGGGCCTTGCCTAAATGGACGTATAACATTCCGTTTGTTGGATTTTTTAAAATCTTTGAAATGCCGATTTTAGGGTATTTGGGATATTTTCCATTTGCATTTGAACTTTATTCTATGTACTGGTTTACTCGTTCTTTATTTGTTCATAAGGAGCATTTGCTTGAAAATTAGATCATAAAAATGATGCGCTACCCCAACTTAAAACGTCAAAAACTGAACGTTCTCGATATTAGAGAATCCTTGACGGGTGGTGTTTACGTCAAGTTTCTTGACATCATTAGTTTTGACTTTGCTATTTCTACGTCCGATGAGTAGGTAATTCCAATCCATCTTTCTTGTGCAGGAAGTACTCTAAATTTTGCTTTTTTTTCAACAATAAGTTCGTTCATAATTTCTGGAAGTAAACATTCTACATTTCTATTATTTTCATTTTCTTTCTTGAATTGTTCTACTTTTTTTTGAATTTCTGAAAGTAGACGGGGTTGTAATCCAAAAATATTCATACTGCATAGAGAATTACCTTGAAATTCACTATTTTCTATTTTTTCAAGAGTTATATCAAATACTTCTTTTACTTGCGAGATTATTCCTTTTGAATCTGCATGAATTATTGCTCGATTTACTTTTCCTTCGTTAGGCAAGACCTCTTTTAGTTCGTATCCAATCATAATATTTTCTTCTGTCTGTCTAAGAAAATTTGTTGATTGTTCAAAAGATAATTGGCCGTAAAGGTCGTCACCATTACAGATAACAAAAGGTGTTGAAAGAAAAGGTATCGCCACGTTTAACGCATCTGCAGTTCCCCAGGGTTTGTCTCTTTTTGTAGAATCATGAGTTTGAAGAGCATAGGTTATAGGTATGCCTTTGTAATTAAATCCAAATTGTTTTTGGTAAGCTTCAATTGTTGTGGGGCCAACAATAAAAATTATTTTTGTAAAGCTTGATGAGGTTGCTTGTCTAAGAGAAATTTCCAATAATGGTTCTTTGTTTATTCCAACTGAAGCGAGAGATTTTATTCCTCCGCCGAAGCGCTTTGAAATTCCTCCAAGAAGATAAACAAGAGTAATGTCTTTTTTCATAGATATTGAAAGAATATCTGTTTTTAAAGTGTAATGAAAGTCAAATCTAGATTTATCTTTCTTAAATTATCCCATGATTTTTAGAATTATAACAAAAATAACTAACCCTATAATGAACCCTATAACTTGTCCCGGACTGATTTTAAATTTACTTTCATATTCGTCATCGTATCTCATTAGTCCGCCGAATGTTCCAGGCATGCTCATCCTATTATCATTTGACATATTGTAGTGATGTAAATTGAATATAAAAAGCTATCTTTTTAGACTTTCTAAAAGTTTTTTTCTATCTCTCCCAGGCACTTCTTTGCCCCATAACACAAAAATCCGATTAATTTTGCTCCAATAAGATTTTGGTGCTACTTTTTGTAAGGAAAGTTCAGTTTGGTGAGGAGTTTTTGTTTTGACTAGTCCTAAAACGTTGCTTAAACGGTGAACGTGTGTGTCTACGCAAATAGAGTCTTTTGAATGGATTTCGGATAATACAAGGTTTGCTGTTTTTCTCCCTACACCGGGGATTTCTGTGAGCTTTTCGATTGTGTTTGGAACTATGCCATTATAGTGGGTGATGAGATGCTGTGCTGCGGCGATAACATGTTTTGTTTTTGTGCGATTGTAGTTCATGCTTTTAAGAATATGAAGAACATTTTCATAACTTGCCCTAGAAAGTTTTTCCAAGGAAGGATAATTTTTGAAGAGGTTATCGGCTATGGGGATTGTGGTTTCATCTCTTGATTGTGCAGACATGATGGTTGTGATGAGCGTTTGCCAATCTTCTGGCCAAGCTTCTCCAGCTAGGCGATATTTGCTTTGACCGTATTTTACTTGGGCTTTTTTGAAGACTTGGAGAAAGAGATCTTTTTTGTTCATTGCTTTTTGAGGAAGTGAAGATTTTTAACCCCTTCTCTCCTTCCTGTCAGATATGGCTGAACTCGATTTTAAAGCAATGGAACAGAAGTGGAAGGAATATTGGGAAAAGGAGAAAATATTTGCTTTTAATCCTAAAAGCAAGAAAAAAATATATTCAATAGATACTCCTCCCCCCACTGTTTCGGGAAATATGCATTTGGGACACGCGTTTTCGTATTCTCAACAAGATTTCATTGCGAGATATAGGAGAATGGCAGGATATGAGGTTTTTTATCCATTTGGAACAGATGATAATGGATTGCCTACTGAGAGACTCGTTGAGAAACTTAAGAACGTGAAGAGTAAGAATATGTCTCGTGGAGATTTTATTAAATTATGTTTGAACACACTTAAAGAAATAACTCCCGCGTTTATTGCTGATTGGAAAGACATCGGAGTATCTGCAGATTATTCAATGTATTATTCTACTATTAATGAGCATTGCCAGAAAATTTCTCAGAAGTCGTTTATTGATTTATATAAAAAAGGATTTGTTTATCGCGAAGAATTTCCAACAATTTATTGTAGTGAATGTCAGACTCCAATTGCACAGGCAGAACTTGAAGACTGCGAGAAAGATACATTTTTTACAACGCTTAAATTTTTATCTGGGGAGAAGACTATTCCCATTGCAACGACTCGACCAGAATTACTTGGGGCGTGTGTGGCAGTTTTTGTAAATCATAAAGATAAAAGATACGAGTCTTTTGTTGGAAAGAAAGCTAAAGTTCCATTATTTAATCATGAAGTTCCAATAATTGCAGATAATTCTGCTCAAATTGACAAGGGAACTGGAGTATTAATGATCTGTTCTTATGGAGATAAATATGATGTTGATGCAATTAAACGTCATAAGCTTGAGCCCAAGGTTGTGCTTACTAAACAGGGAAAGTTATCTGTTGCACCTTATGAAGGATTTACCATTAAAGATGCTAGAAAAAAGATACTTGCTGATTTGAAAGCACAAGATCTAATTATTGAACAAAAATCTATAAAGCACATAGTTAATGTACATGATAAATGTGGAACTCCGATAGAATTTCTTCCAGTTCCTCAATGGTTTATTAAAATACTTGAAAATAAAAATAAATTGATTGAGCAAGCTAAAAAAATTAATTGGCATCCTGAATATATGTTCAAGAGATATGAAAATTGGGTAAATGGGTTAGAATGGGATTGGTCAATTTCTCGTGAGAGGCACTTTGGAATTCCAATACCTGTTTGGCATTGTGAAAAATGTAATGAATTTATTCTTCCCGAAGATAAAGAGTTGCCTATCGATCCATTGCAAATATCTAAGAATTGTAAAAAGTGTAAGTCAAAAGCAATTCCAGAAGATAAAGTGCTAGATACTTGGGCAACTTCTTCCCTTACTCCTCAGATTGCTTCATCTCTGACTTCGAGAGTGAAAGTGCCTTTTTCTTTAAGGCCCCAAGCACACGATATTATTCGCACTTGGGCGTTTTATACAATCGTTAAATCGATGTATCATGAGAAAAATATTCCCTGGGAAACAATTGCTATTTCAGGAAATGTTACTATGAGTGGAGAGAAGATGTCAAAATCTAAAGGAAATGGAATAGAGCCTAAAGTGGTACTTACGCAATATGGTGCTGACGCTTTGAGATATTGGGCTTCTTCTTCAAAATTGGGCGAAGACTTAGATTATCAGGAAAAAGACTTAGTTACAGGTAGAAAATTAGTAACTAAACTTCTAAATGCTGCAAATTTTGTTTTTATGAATATTTCTTCCATGTTGCCTATAAAAATACCTTCTAAATTGCATGAGACAGATAGATTATTTATGGGGCAGTTGAATAATTTAGTAGAAGAAGTGACTAAATCATTTGAAGAATATAATTATTCAAAAGCTCGACTAGATACGGACCAATTTTTCTGGAAAGTTTTTGCAGATAATTATTTAGAAATTGTTAAAAACAGAGTTTATCAAGGGAATAAAGAAGAAAAAGAATCTGCGGCTTATACCTTGTACCATTCGCTCTTGACGTTTACTAAATTGTTTGCACCATTTGTTCCTTATATTGCCGAAGAGTTGTATCAAGTGCATTTTAGGAAATATGAGGAAGAGAAGTCTGTTCATGTTAGTTCTTGGCCAGTTCCTTTGAAACTGAAGAAATTGAAAGACGATGGAGAAGTCTGGAAGAAGTTTATAGAGGTAATTACGTTTGTGCGTTCTAAAAAATCTGAAGCTCAAAAATCTATGAAGGCAGAGATTATTTTAACTATATCTAAGAGCGATGAGGGATTGCTTTCTAGTATTTTAGGAGATTTGAAATCTGTGACAAGTGCTAAAGAAATTAGATCTGGAGATTTGAGTGTGGAGTTTGTTTAGTCTTTACTGCAATTAAAGAATACGAGACCATGATTGGCATCATCATGGGCTTTTTCAAAGAGATCCCTATTATCAAGTGCGCTGTCAGTTACAAAATATGCCAAATCCCCTCCCACGCGATATTGTGATGAAGAGTTAAGCTTTAATCCGATAGATGCTGTGACAAGAGCACCGCAAGTAGGTTGGCGACAACGTAGAGGTATATATCCAAGCAAGTTATCAAAACCCTTCTTCACGATTTCTTCTATAATCAACTGGAACTCTCCAGAACAGCCCAGATCAGTTCCTTTTCTTTGTATAAATTCTTCTCGATAGAGATGTTCTTGAAATACGGGTTTTCCGTTCTTAGCAACAAATAAGTCGTTTTCCTCAAGACCATAACTGTTCAAAATTGAAGTAAATTTTTTAGGAAGTTGAAAGTCTTTAAAGTATTTTTCAACAGCTGTACGAATTTCTAAAGAAGCAGAATCGCTTTGAGCATACCATGTACGCGGGTTCATTAAGGAATGATCATCTACTAATAACGATAGTTTGCAATTTTTCCCTCGTGATTTACCAAAGGCAATTAACTGTGAAGCATAATCTAGGGTGACTAATGGAAATATTCCAAATCGGTCATCTTCTTCTATCCCAGCTCTTACTTCTAATTTATTTTGGAAATATTGTGGTTCGAGAGCAAAGTGCCCGCCTATTATTGCAGTCGAATTTGATTTTTCAATGCGTTCTCTAAAGTACTTTTGCATTTGAGCGATACTTTCAAATTTACTATAGACCATGGTTCTTTCCTATTGAAGTGTTTTTCATAAAAAGGGCATCAAAGATGAATAGATAAGGCTTTTGCCTCTAAAATGGTAATTAAATGGAAAAATATATAAAGAAAGTCAACTATTTACTAAAAACATGGTTGAAATTGACGCAATAGATAGAAGAATACTTTTCGAATTAGATAGAAATGCACGTATACCTGAAGTACAGATAGCTAAAAAAATAGGAAAGAGTAAAGAAGCAGTGAGATATAGAATAAAGAAATTAGTTGATTCAGGAATTATTCTAAGATTTACAACTTGGATTGACCCCATTAAAATCGGATATCAAACTGCAAAAATGTATCTGCATCTTGCAAATATTCCTTCAAAAAAGAAAGAATTTATTGAATATGTAAAGAAAGATAAAAGACTTTTTTGGCTAGGAATTGCAGAAGGTGTTTGGAATGTGGGGCTTACATTTTTTGTAAAATCGAATGAGGAATTTTTTCAACTGAAAAATTCTCTTTTTTCTAAATTCAAAGACCTAATTATTGAAAGCAAGACTGCATCCGTTATCGCAATATATTATCATAATAAGACTTTTCTCCATAATGAAAAAAGTGAATGGAAGAGTATGTTCGATTCACAAAGTTTTTATGAATTAGATGGAATGAGTAAGAAAGTTTTGAGATCGTTTTTCAAAAATTCTCGAGAGAACATTGCGACTATTGCACATAATAATAAGACTAGTGTGGACATAGTAAGAAATAGAATGAGAAAGCTAGAAGAACAAAGAATTATTGAAAAATATACGATTATCCTAAATTACGAAAAACTAGGATATGAGTTTTACAAGACGTTCCTTTACTTTAAGAGTTTAAATGAACAGGAATTATTTAGATTTATGAAATATGCAATGGAGAATCCAAATATAATTAATTTCATTAAACAAATATCCGCTTGGGATATAGAATTAGAAATAATGTGTAAGAGCTTTGTAGAATATAATGAGATAATCTCTAAATTGACTGAAGAATTTTCTAAAAGTATTCAAAAAGTTGAGACTGCAATAATGAAAGAAGATCATGTTTTTCCTGCAGAGAAAATGGTGTTTGAGTGAAGCAAACACATAAAAACTAGGAACTTCTTTATATCTTATGGCGTTATTTACTAAATCGATCCAAGATAGGGCGACCAAGATAGATGGCGTGAGAATATGTATCATGAGAGATCCTGGAAAGTATAAGCATTACGATGCATGGATGCAATTACTTTCTCCTTCTGCGAAACTTGATGCAGAAGTAAAAAAAGGTTTGAAATGGGGAGCGTTTAAGAAGAAATTCCAAAGAGAGTTAAAGCAGAATAAATATACACTCCAATTGCTTGCGGCGATTGCAAAAAAACAAAATGTTACGCTTTTGGGATTTGGAAAAGAGGGAGCATCTTGTCATAGGAGTCTTGTTGTTGAGGCCGTTAGAAAGATAGATTCTAAAGTGAAAATTGTTATTCACTAAATGATGCGGACGTTACTTAGTTATACTTATTAACCCTCCTTTCATAGATTTCTTAACATGGCGGGAAAAATTTCACCAGAGATAACTGATAAACAAAAACAAGAATTGGAAGAGCTCGTTACTTTACTTAATGGAATTCGTGGAGTACATACTGAGCTGGTGACCGTGCTTATTCCTGCTGGAACAAATATACATCAAGTGTCTACACAGTTGACTTCTGAATCTGGAACTGCAGAGAACATTAAATCTAAACAGACTAGAACTGCAGTTGTTACGGCTTTAGAAACAATTATTAGAGAAATAAAAAATTATAAGCAGACTCCGAAGAACGGTTTGGCTTTATTTTGTGGAAATGTTTCTGAGAAAGAAGGCGGACAAGACGTTCAAATTTGGGCGTATGAACCACCTAAGCCCCTTAATGTGAGAATGTATCGGTGCGATAAGACATTTGTACTTGAGCCTTTGAAAGAAATGTTACAGGTAACTGAGGTTTATGGATTACTTGCAATAGATAGACAGCAAGCAACAATTGGAGTTCTCGAGGGAAAACAGATTAAATTACTTAGAACAATGACTAGTGGAGTTCCTGGAAAAGTTAGGGCTGGAGGACAATCATCTCAACGTTACCATAGAGTTACTGAAGGCCTTGCTAAAGAATTTTTTAGAAGAGTTGCTGAAGCAATGAAAGAGATATTTTTCGATTTACCAAAATTGAGTGGAATTTTAGTTGGTGGACCCATTCCAACTAAAGATGAATTCTTGGAAGAAGGAGATTTGGTAACTAAACTTAAGGAGAAAGTTGTTGCAATTAAAGATATTGGATATACCGATGAACATGGACTAAAATTACTAGTTGAGGCATCTTATGAAGATATATCTCAACAGGAATTTATTAAAGAGAAAAAAATTATTCAGAACTTTTTCGAGACTCTTGGTAAAAAGAGAGAGAAGGCCACTTATGGAATTGATAGGGTGAGACTAGCTTTGGAAAGAGGGGCTGTTGAAAGATTGTTAATTTCTAAAGATTTTCCCAAGGCTGAAATGCAGGAATTAGAGAAAAAAGCTGAAAATATTGGAGCCGAAGTTATTTTGATAAGTAATGAGAATCAGGAAGGGGAGCAATTCTGGAATTTAACTAAAGGTGTTGGAGCTATTTTAAGATTTGCTCTGGAATAAATGTAAAATAATGTTGTTTTTCAGACTTTGATCTACTAGTTTCTTTAGACTCTTTCTCTACAGGTATTGCTTTTACTACGATTTCTAGAGGTATACGAATCTGAGAAATGTGCCCTTTAAACATTGCAGTTTCTAGAGCCTTTTCGATTGCATTTTTCTGTCTCCTTTGGAGGGAATGCATCTCTGCAATGGATTCTAGAGGCAATGCTTGTAACACTATTTTTGGAATTAGTGCAGATTTTTTAAGAATAGATAGTACTTGGTAGCATTGTCCAAGATATACTATCCCTCTTCCAACTCTACTTGGCATCTCTGATGGATGAAGCTTATAGAAAAAATATACACTTTTATTCTCATATTGCGAGATTTCTAGTTTGTTCATAACTCCTCACGATAGTAGTTTATAAAAATAAGTGGGTGATTCGATATAACTATTGAGGAAGAAAAGTCTATATACCCGGGTTTTCTTTTCTTTTTAACAACCCCATTTTTCTTTGCTTTGTATATTTGATAAGAGAATTTTAATGTCGCGGAGCTTTACGACTGAGAGAACATTCAGTCGTCGAAAATCTCTAATTTTCGAGTGCATCCAAGAATACGAAGAAAGAGTATTCTTGATGTCTTGAGTGCCGTCAAAGACATTAGTCTTTGAGACTAAGAAACTCTTTGAGTTTCGAGGCGATCAGAAACTGAAAGTTTCTGACGTTTAAGTTAGGGTAGCGCATCGTGCTTTTGATATTAGTCATTGAGATATTCTAGATGTTTGTGAATAGCACAACAAATCATATAAAGGAAGATTGCGCTAAGGTATTATGGATAAAAAGAAGAAACAAGAAGAACTACTGCTTGAGGCAAAGAACTTTTTTGATGCACATAAAAAAGAATTAGCTTCGAATATTCGTTCCGAACAAAGAGTTATCAATTTGAGTTTTCAACAACTTAGTGAATTTTCTCCGACTCTTTCTCAGAGTGTTCTTGAGACTCCAGAACAGACGATTGCAGTACTTGAGACTGCTCTGGATGAATCTGAACTTTTGAGAAATCCCAGAGTAAGGTTTTCCGATGTTTCTCGTGATGCATTTGTCAAAGTAAGAGAAATTCGCGCTAAACATCTCGATTTATTTATTTGGATTGAAGGAATAGTTAGATTGGCCTCTGATGTTCGACCACAAGTTGTGAATGCTAAATTTGAATGTCCTAATTGTGGGGCAACATTATCTGTCTTGCAAATTGAGAAGAAATTTCGCGAGCCGAGCAGATGTACTTGTGGATGGAAAAGTTCATTTAAATTGCTTTCTAAGGAGATGGTCGATACTCAGAGACTCGTTATTGAAGAATCTCCAGACTCTATGGATGGAGGAGAACAACCAAGAAGAATAAATGTATTTCTTAAGGAAGATTTAGTTGATCCTCGTATGGAAGAAAGAACTACTCCTGGAAGTAAAGTTAAAGTATTTGGAGTTTTGAAAGAAGTTCCGGTTCCACTTCAAACAGGAGCCATATCTACGAGATATGACATTGCTATTGAAGCAAATAACATAATTCCACTTGAGGAATCTTTTGAAAACTTAAATGTTACAGATGAAGAAGTTGAACAAATAATTGAACTAAGTGCCGATCCAAAAATACTTGATAAACTTACAAAAAGCATAGCTCCAAGTATCTATGGTACTCCCGTTTTTGATAGAATTAAAGAAGCAGTATTGCTTCAGCTATTTGGAGGAGTGAAGAAAGTTAAATCTGACAAAGGATCTACAAGAGGAGATATACACATTCTTCTTGTCGGAGATCCTGGAGTAGCTAAGTCAGTGTTACTTAAATTTACATCACTTATTGCTCCTAAAGGGAGATATGTTTCTGGTAAAGCGGCAACTGCTGCAGGATTGACTGCTGCAGTAGTTAAAGATGAATTTTTGAGGGGATGGTCATTAGAAGCAGGAGCGATGGTTCTCGCCAATAGGGGAATGGTGTGTATTGATGAGATAGAAAAAATGAATGAACAGGATAGAAGTGCGATGCATGAAGCAATGGAACAACAGACGGTGACTATTGCTAAAGCAAATATTCATGCAACTCTACGTTCTGAAACTACGGTACTTGCTGCGGGAAATCCAAAGTTAGGAAGATTCGATCCATATACACCAATTCCTCAACAAATTGATATTTCTCCAGCACTTTTAAGCAGGTTTGATGTTATTTTTGTGATAAAAGATATTCCAAATAAAGCACAAGATGAAGCTATTGCTTCTCACGTTCTTGAAGAACATCAACAGCGAGTTGTTCGTGATATTATTGAACCAAAATTATTAAGAAAATACGTTTCTTATGCGAAACAAAAATATAAACCGAAGTTAACTGATGAAGCTGTTGAAGAAATAAAAGAGTTTTATGTTAAATTAAGAAATCAATCAGTTAATGTGGACTCTGCTGTGAAACCTATTCCAATTACCGCGCGTCAACTTGAAGGAATTGTTCGTTTATCTGAAGCGCATGCTAAAATGAGATTGAGTAGCGAAGTAAAAAGATCAGATGCGAGGAAAGCAATAGATTTACTTAAGATGTCATTGACTCAGGTAGGATACGATGAAGAGACGAAGACTTTTGATATAGATAGAGTAACTACCGGAATTAGTTCTTCAAAGCGTGGGAAAATTATCAATGTGAAGGAGGCAATTGCGCAACTAGAGTCTAGACTAGGGAAACTGATTCCTCTTGAAGAACTAGAGAAAACTTTAGAGGGAAAAGTGAGTAAGATTGAAATTGAGGAGTCTTTAGAGCAATTAGTTAAATCTGGAGATTTGTTTAGACCGAAGAAAGGGTTTATTCAGAAGATATAAAATGATTCAAAAAGAATTTTTCACTCGTGATCGTGATTCTTCCTATGTAAAGAAATGGTATTCTGTTAATTCTGCTTCTAAAAGAGATTCAACAATTAATGAATATTTTGGAAAAGTTGGAAATAATTATTTCTGCATTCAAGAGAAGACAAATCAAATATCTCTATCTAGAGTATTCGGAAAATTAGTTCTATTTTGGAGATTTTTTTTAGATGGTCGTATTAATAACATTTCTTTTAAACTAATGGATCAAAATAGATTTTTTTCTGGAATACAAGTTTACGACGTAGATGCTTTATCATATTGGAATAAGGGAAAAGCATCTTATAGAGATCCCCCTCAAGAATCTAATGCGATACTTACAAAGATAGCGCATTTATCTACCCTAGATAAATATAAATTTCTTCTTTCGAGAATGCAAGGAGATATGATCTCTTATCTAGCAACGTCTCAAGAAATAGAAAGTGATACCAGACTTAAACCACATCAACTCCCATTGAAAGAAATTCTTTTAAATAATCGTGTAAAACACTCTTTGGAACTTTCTGTACGATTAAGCCCTGAATTTGAAATTATTAACCCTTCAACAGTTATGATTTATTATTCTTCTGAGAGAAAAAGTTTAGACGAATCTTCATCTATTTTTGAAACTTAAGAGATTGCATTATTTGAGGTCAAAGAATTTGACATAAAAATAGCACATAAAAACTTAAAAGGGATGGATTGTAAATAAATAAATGGAACAACAAACACAACAAAATTTTAAAAGAAATATTGCTTACAAATATCATATTAGTTCGATTGTATCTGGGAAGCCTGTGATGGAGAATGAGAGAATAAAGTTTCTCGAGATTGGAGCTCAAAATGTTGTGCGAGTGAATGTTATCGCCAATATAGTAGATAAGTATATTCAGGAAGGAGAGAAGAAATTTGGCTCTTTAACACTTGATGATGCAACTGGACAGATTAAAGTAAAGACTTTTGGAGAAGATGTTGAAAAATTTAGTATATTTAATCAGGGAGATACTATTTTAGTTATTGGAATGCTTCGCTCGTGGAATAATGAGATCTATTTAACTCCAGATATTGTGAAGAAGAAAGACCCTTCTTTTTTACTTGTAAGGAAATTGGAGATTGAATCTGTGAAGCCAAAGACTCACGACACTACCCAATTACGTGCTTTGAAAGATAAAGTTCTTGAAATGGTGAAAAACGCTGAGAAAGATGGAGGAGTCGATATTGAGAAAATTATTATTGAATCTAAAGAATCTGCACAGGTTATAAATGATGAAATAAAGAAACTTCTTGAAGATGGGCTTGTTTATGAGCCGAGGCCTGGGAAGCTTAGATGGTTAGGTTAGTTTCTCTTTTTGCAGAAATAATCTAAGAATTTTTTTTTCCAGGGAGAGGAACATGCCACGTTTAATAATACCAAAGTCTTGTTGAAGGAGCAATTTAATCTCTTTGTCAGTATAATAGAAAACTATCTTTGACTGCCTTTTTTGAATTGGACGAAATTCTCATGTGTTCTTTCTTTAATGAAAGAAAAATATAACTGTTATTCAGTCTGCAACTACTAGAATTATTTTATGTCAAGAAACTTGACGCAAACTCCAGCCGTCAAGAATTCTTTAATTCTTGAGCGCCATCAGAAACCAAGAGTTTCTGAGGTCCAAAGCACGAGCGCTTATTCAAACCCCAACTCATCAAAAATCTTCAATCGTCAAGAATCTTTGATTCTTGAGCGCACTCAAGAATACGAAGAAAGAGTATTCTTGATGTCTTGAGTGCCGTCAAAGATAAATGTCTTTGAGGCTAAGAAACTCTTCGAGTTTCGAGGCGATCAGAAACTTTCAGTTTCTGACGTTTAAGTTGGGGTAGCGCATCGTGCTTTTGATTCTCTTTTTCTTTGAAGATGAAATAATCTTCTTCTGGATGGTTAATGTGAGAATATTTTAGATTTTCTAAAGTGAATGCGACAATTTTCATTTACGATTCTTTTCTACTTTTTTGTTAATTTTAAGAGTTATCCAGATGAGAAATACTAGGGCTAGAAGGAGAAGAAGAAAACGCCAAATGTCCGAGAGATTATCCCAGTTTCTTGTAGAGCCGTAAAATATGGCTCCAATGCCTGAGGCGATGAGAGCACTACTTACAGGATCTACGGATAGAATACCATATCCAATGAGTAAGGTGATAATGCCAATGATAAGTGCAATTATGAATACTGTTTTGTCATGAGGTCTTCTTGCATCTTCAAAGTTTTTGTTGCAAAAGTTACATTCTTTTATAGATGAAGTGCAACCAGAATTATCGTAATCATAAATTGGAAATCCTTGACTAGCATAACATTTATCTGTTTGTTCTTGAAGAGTTTTGGAAAATGTGCAATTTACTGAGTTTATATCTGATATTTTCATAGGTGCAGTTACTGGATATTTTCCCATGCCCTCAGTTTTACAGAAGTCTTGGTATTGCGGAGAAGGATAGAAAGCTTCGAGACCATAATTTAACATTAGGATGTAGATGATGAAGATACCGATACCTAAGACTAGATTTTTTATATTCATTTTTTTAAAAAGAGGCTCAACTTTATAAACCCTTGTCGACCTTTTTTATTATGGAAAGTTATGACCTATTACTTGCACGCGCGTATGATAAGATTAAAGTTGTTTCTGGCACCGGAGAGAGATTTGAAATTCCAAAGATAGCTGGAATTGTGTCTGGAAAGAATACAATCATCACAAATATAGGGGCCATTGCAGGATATTTGAGAAGACCTGTAGAACATCTCGCTAAATTTCTGCAGAAATCTCTTGCTACTCCGGGGAAAATCGATGGAGATAGGCTTATTTTGAATACTAAATTAAGTTCTTTGAAAGTGAGCGACAAGATAACAATATATGCTAAAGAGTTTGTTCTTTGTGGACAATGTGGGAAGCCAGATACCGAAGTTATTTCTGAGAAAGGGATAAAATTTAAACATTGCTTGGCTTGCGGAGCAAAGTCGTCAATAAAACATTCCATATAATGCTTCTTAAAATTCATAAGTCTTACAGAGGTGTTGTTGCTCTAGTAGATTCTTCATTACTTGGGAAAAGATTTGAAGAAGGGAAAAGACAACTAGATATTAAAGAGCATTTTTTTAAGGGAGAAGAAGTTGATCGCGAGAAAGCGATATTTATTCTTCAAAGTCAACTTCGTGAAGATGCAACATTTTATATTGTTGGACAGGAGGCGATTAAATGCTCCATAGAGGCAGAAGTTATTGATGAAGGAGATGTGATAACTATTCAAGGCGTGCCATTTGCGCTTAAATTGTTCTAACCGTTACTTTAAATAACCCCAATTTCTTTATTTTATCATGGAAACTATGTATTTTCCCAGAATAATTGAATTACGAAGAGAGAAAGAAATGCTTGAGCGAAAGCTAGGAGTAAAGATTATAATTGAAGGGAAGAAAGCTATCGTTGATGGAGAAGCCCTTAAAGAGTATGAGGCAGTGCTTGTTCTTGAGGCAATGCAGTTTGGATTTTCTGCTAAGAAAGCAATACTATTAAAGAGC
Source organism: Candidatus Pacearchaeota archaeon (assembly GCA_964202455.1). Taxonomy (GTDB): domain Archaea; phylum Nanobdellota; class Nanobdellia; order Pacearchaeales; family GW2011-AR1; genus VGKP01. Next base: position 60,698 of record CAXNIJ010000005.1, read on the forward strand.
GAGAACTTAATTTTTAGAAAATTACATATAAAGAGTTTTACAAGAAGGAAAGATCTTTCTATTGTGCGCGGGAGAGTTATTGGAAAAGAAGGAAAAACTAAAAATGCTTTAGAAAATATCTCTGGATGTGAAATTATGGTTAAAGATGATTCAGTAGGATTGATTGGATCTGCGGAGTCAATTGAAGAAGCTACGACTGCATTAACTAACTTGATCAGAGGGTCGAAACAATCGAACGTTTACAGATTTCTAGAAAGAATGAATGCTGCTAAAAAGCAGATGGGAAATGAATAGAAAAATTAAAATGGTTTTTGAAGATCAAAAAGAAATTATTATTTCTTTTTTTTCTTAGTTATAGTTTTTCTTTTTGCAGCCATTTTGTTTCCTTTGTATATTTAATATGTACAACTTATATATAAACATATGCCGAATTTTTCTAAAAATAAGAAATTTAAAAACTACTGAAGTTATTTATCGACGGAGAAAATTTATTAAGATTTTTAGAATTTTTTCAATATTAAGAAACTAAATATAAAAAAAATCTTAATTTTTTTGGCTCTAAAAAACCTTTTAGGTTTTTGGGACCAGAAAAGCTCTGCTTTTCTTGGTTTAAAAGTCAGAATAGGAACTTTTAAATAACAATCTTCTTATTCTTTTTTAAGTCCCCTTAGCTCAGCCGGTAGAGCATCTGACTGTTAATCAGAGGGTCGGAGGTTCGAGTCCTCCAGGGGACGTTTCTTATTTAAGGAAGAAGTAAAGAGCCACAATGATTAATAGCGCAAATGTTATTCCAGATATCCAAATCAATCTTTTTATCGCTCTTTCTTTTCTTTTCCGTTCATCTGATTTTTGATATGCGAGTTCTATTTCTTTTTTTTCTTTATCACCCAGTTTAGCTTGCTCTCCAGAGTAACGAAAGCGCATCAAACCGCCAGTTTCTACTTCTTCTACCATGTTTTTATGTGGATAAAAACATACTTAAAGTTTGTGTAAGAATAAATTATATGAAATCTAAAGAAACAGTTGTACTTGGACTCTCAGGAGGAGTAGATTCGAGTGTGGCTGGACTATTACTTAAGAAGAAAGGATACAATGTAATTGGAGTGTTTCTCAAATTGTATTCAGATACGAAGCATCCTTTGACAGGGGAATGTGCATATCTTGAAGATTTGAAAATGGCGAAGAAAATTGCTTTGCTGTTAGACATTAAATTATATGTTTTGGATTTTGAGAAAGAGTATAAGAAACTTGTGCTAGAACCCATGTTCGAAAAATATAGAAAAGGAAAAACTCCGAATCCAGATATTTTGTGTAATAAACTGATGAAATTTCCTCTACTGATAAAATCAGCTGGGAAGTATAATGCCGATTTTATTGCCACGGGACATTATGCTAGGATAAAAAAAACGTCCAAAGGAATTCAGCTTTTTACCGGAAAAGATAAAACCAAAGATCAATCTTATTTTTTGGCAGATTTATCAATCAAAGAATTGAAAAAAGCAATTTTTCCTTTGGGAGAACTTACTAAAAAAGAAGTTAGAGAAATAGCTAAAGAAAATGGATTTCCAAATTGGAATAAACATGGGACTACAGGGATTTGTTTTGTTGGACAAGATAATATGCAAGAATTACTTAGAGAGAATATTAAAGTGAAGATGGGAGAGGTGTTTGATGATACTGGAAGAAAAATTGGAATACATCAAGGCGTTGCTTATTATACGATAGGTCAGAAAGCTTTGCCCAGTATAGGTATTGAAATTAAGAAACCGTCAGGATTTGAACAGCAAAGGTTATATGTTGCGCAGAAAGACTTAAAGAGAAATAAATTGATTGTTACTTCTGAAGAAAGTTTGCTTTTGAAGAAGAAAGAAATTAGACTGAAAAACTTACATTTTATTAACAAAGAGAGAATGATTCTGTCAGGACTTAAGGCACGTTTAAGGCATTTAGGTCAATATTACAATGGCAAAATTATTAAGAGTAAAAATAATTATTCTTTTGTTTTTAATCGCCCTGTTTCATCTATTGCCTCGGGACAGATAGCTGTTTTTTATCTAGGCGAACATGTTGCAGGATGTGGGGAAATAGTTTAAATAGTCTAAAAATGCAAGAATTTTATGGATTATATTGTTCGTTCACCCGAAAGCATTTATGAATGGAGTGCTTATTTTCAATTACGTTGGCAAAATTTAAGACAACCTTGGGGACAACCTTTAGGGAGTGAACAAGATAATTTTGAAGGAGAATCTTTTCATTTGATGGCTATAAGGGGAGAAGAGATGCTAGGTGTTGGTCGCATTCATTTAGTTTCTTCTTTTCAAGCACAAGTGAGATATATGGCTGTTAAACCCGAATCTAGGGGTATGAATGTTGGTAAAAGTATACTTCAGGGATTAGAAAATTATGCTAGTAAAGTAAGTACTAGAATGATAGTTCTCAATGCACGAGAAGAAGCTCTGAAATTTTATAAGAAAAATGGATATTTTGTGACTGGAGAAGGGGAAACTCTTTTTGAAAGTATTAGACATTGGAAGATGCAGAAAAATTTGTAGTCTTTTTTTAGTTATAACTACGATTTATAAAGACAATCTCATTTGTTTTTTTGTTGTCATGGTTAGTCAAAAAGAAGAGGTGGTTGAACAAATCAATGGATTTTCTGTTTTTTTTGTTGTGTCGTTAGTGTTAATTACGATTGTATTTTTTTCTTTTGTTACTGGACTTAGTTTTGTCACAGTTTCTCCTAGCGTTGGAGTTAATAATGTTACTGGGCCTATTACAGAAGATGTGAATTGGAGTATTAATATTACGGTAAATAATACTGCTCTTATTGGCGCTATTGATTCGAATATTACTCAAGTGAATGTTACGCTTCCTTCGAGCTTTACTTTTCTAAATGGGACGAATGCGACTAATATATCTACAAGCGGAAATGGAATTACCTTTATCAATCAATCTTCTGCAATTGTATCGCTTCCATCCTGGGCGGGAACGATCCTTTCTTGGAACGCAACTTTGACTGCTGGAGCAGGTGCGCGAGGCCTTCTTACTAATGGAACTGTGGGAAACTTTTGGTTTTTGTTTAATGCTTCTACACCAGGTAATTATAATATTACCGTGACCACTATGAATTTATCTGGTTTTCAAAATAGTACTAATATCTCTGTTACGGTGAATGATACTACAATACCCGGAGCAATATCTTTTCAGGGAGCTACTCCCGCTAATGGTTCTTATGTTGGTGCTGGAAGTATTTCTATTAATGTGAGTGTACTAGATAATGGTGCAATTCAAACGATTCGGGTAGTTTTAGTAAATTCTACAGGGGCAGTTCTCAATTTGACTGGAGCAAATTATTCTGTATCTACATCTAATTATTCTAATATTACCACTTTCTCGAATATTTCTCAGGAAATTAAATTACAGACCAATTTTAGCTTAAACTTTACTAATCTCATAGATGGAATTTATTTTTTCAATGTTAGTGTGAATGACACATTTGGTAATGTAAATACTACTGCATTTACTAGTAGAGTGACAGTTGATACTGTCTTTCCAGTGCCCCTATATGCAGTCGGTACCGAAGTTAGTGGTATTTTTGTTTCCAGAAACTTTATTGTTGTGAATGTCAGTGCGACTGATGCAAACTTTAATTCTACAAATATCAGTTTAATGAATAGTACTGGAGCAGTTCTTCGCAATAATATTACTTTTAATAACGTGGCTGTGAATGCAACTAATGCTTCTGTATTTTATATTAACTTTACCGGATTAGCAGATGGTAATTATTCATTCAATGTTACGACTAATGACAGCGCAGGAAATGTGAATCTTTCATTACCTACCCGTACTGTTGTGATCGATACAGTTGCTCCGGCGGTTTCTTTGGGAGAGACTACATCTACAGATTCGACTATTAATGTCCCGATCACTATTGGAGAATCCACTTCCACCATTAATGGTAGTTGTACTGTCAATAGAGCTGGAGCAAGTGTTAGTGGAACTGGAGGGTCACAGACTCTTTCTGAATCAAGTCTTACGTGCAGTACGACATATACTTATGTCGTGACTTGTTTAGATCAAGCTGGAAACGCGGGATCTTCTACAAAGGATATTACTACCCTTGGATGTAGTGGAGGAGGTGGAGGAAGTTCTTCTACGGCAACGACTACAACGCCAGTCTTTAAAACGGTTCAAACTGTAACTGAATCTCAGATTGTACAAGGAGTTGTAAGTTCTTTGGGAGTTAATGAAAAAGTAAGTGTTCCAGTTGCAGGAGTTAGTCACAGCGTAGGCGTTGTTAGTTTTAGTGTTGTTTCTGGACAAGCTACTATTGAAGTTGCTTCTACTCCTATAAGGGCGACTTTGAAAGTTGGACAGACTCAACAATTTAATGTAGATAATGACACTTATTATGACCTCAATGTTACTTTGAACAGTGTTAGCGCTAGCAAGGTCAATGTGACGATTATGAAAGTTCGCGAGTTGTTGCCTTCGGTTATTGATGGGTCTAAGCCACAAACTTCTTCTGCTTCCGATCCTGGATCTTTACAGGATAGTAAAGGAACAAGTTTGACTGCATCAGATACTTCATCAAATGCAACAAATAAGAAAAGTTTTATGAATGGATATGTTTATTTAATCATGGTAATTATTGCGATTATAATTATCTTCCTCATATTCCAGCGTCGTTTGCGTAGATAACATTTATAAAAGTCCTTTTCCTTTTTAAACTATGAAAAGAGGAGTCTCTAATATTCAAGTAGGCTTCGCATTAGTTGTTTTAATTGTTTTATTTCTTTCAATTACGCAAGCAATGCATATTGTTAAAACATATAATGATGGAACTTTTTTTTCAGTTAATGAAGATGTTTCTTTTCTGTATAATTTTTCAATAAATAATACTGGATTAACTGCTTACGAGAATATAACTGAGATAAATATAACACTTCCAACAGGTTTTTCATTTGTTACATCAAGTAATGGAATTAATATAACTAGCGGAGTTTCTTTTTCTAGTACCTCCTCTCTTCTTAGGTGGTATGAAAGTTCTCCAGGAATGGGTGTTGTTGCGAACAGCAGTAAAATCAATTTATGGTTTAACGCCACCGCAACTACCCCAGGCAATTATAATTTCACTATTACTACTTTAAATGCAAGTGGTCCGTTTAATACTACTCTTGTAGCAATAAATGTAAATGATACGACCGTACCTTCAGCTTTTGTATTTAATTCACCCACAAATGCGTCCGGAGTCAATATATCCACTAATTATCTTTCTGTTAATGTAAGTATTACAGATAATGGAAATTTACAATCAATTATACTCTATTTATCTAACTCAAGCGGAGGAATATTAAATTCAAGCACTAATGCATCTTCTCCATTTTATTTTAATTTTACAGGGCTTACACCTGGAATTTATCGTATAAATGTGACTGCAAATGACAGTTTCGGTAATCGTAACTGGAGTGAAACTCGAGTGATTATTTTAGACACTACTGCGCCAACTGTAACTTTAGCAACAGTGGAACTAACTTCTTCGTCTATTGCAGTAAATATAACTCTTAGTGATGCTTCTGCAGGAATTAGCAAAGCATGTAGCGTAGATAGAAGCGGAGCTAGCGTTTCAAGTACTAATACTTCTCAAAGATTAAGCGAAAGCAGTTTAACTTGTAATTCTAATTATAACTATACTTTAAATTGTTTTGATACAGCAGGAAATATTAAACAACAAAATGCTTCATATACTACTTCTGCTTGTACTAGTAGTGATTCTGGATCTTCATCAGGTAGTGCAACGTCCTCTAGTGTTTGGAAAACTGCTTTTACTGCAGATACAACTCAAATAAGCACGACCGGATATACAAAAGAAATTGCAGTGTCCGAAGCAATTAAAGTTAAAGTTAATAATGAAGACCATTTTGTTGGAATTATTAGCTTATCTGTTCTTGGAGCAACAATAAATATTTCTTCAAAGCCGCAGCAAGCAATTTTTGTAGTTGGACAGACTAGACAGTTTGATGTAGATGAAGATCAATTTTACGATTTAAATGTTACTTTAAGAAGTATAAGTGCTACTAAAGCAAATGTTACGGTTTTGGCCGTGCATGAAGGTTTACTTTTACAAACTGGAAGTGGAAGTGCTAATGCTGCTAATGCTGCAAAAACTACAACTACTGCTTCATCTAATTTGACAGGCAATAATACTTTAAAATCTCAAGCTGAAAAAAAGTCAAATGCTGGAATTGCATACTGGGTCGTTTTAATCGCGATTATTTCTTTAGTTATAGTTATAATTGGTTTTCTAATTGGTTCTTATATGAAAAAATCTGGAAGACAAAGTGCGCAAGAATGGTAAGTTTCTGTTTTAGAATTTATACCTGAAAGTAATTCTTCCCGCACGAAATGCAGCGTGCGGTTCTCGCAGAGCATAGCTCCGCGGAACTATTCAACTCTTGCGAGTTGAAAGTAATTCTTCCCGCACGAAATGCAGCGTGCGGGAATCGAACCCGCGCGACAAGCTTGGGAAGCTTGCATACTACCACTATACAAACGCTGCTTTCATATGCTAATTTTTAAGATATTAAGAATGTTTCTCTCTTAATTTTATGGACTGATAACTTTATAAATAAAAAAAACTCTGCATTTACGATCCCGTAGCTCAGCTGGTTAGAGCGCTGCTCTGATACGGCAGAGGTCCCAGGTTCAAATCCTGGCGGGATCACTTCTTATCTTTCAGGATTTGAACACTGAGAAACTCGAAGAGTTTCACGGCCTTCGGTTTCCTCACCAAAGGAATCCTGGCGGGATCACTTTGGCTGGTTTTTTATAAACCATTCAATTGCGTGATCAAGTTTCTCATCGTTAGATTCACCATCTCTAAACATTGCCTGCCAATCTTTGTCTTGATTGTCTCCGACTTTAATGCTCTTGAAGTGAAGGGCTAAAAGTCCCCCAAAATATGCTTACCCTTAAGTATTTTTTAAAGATACGTAAGGTGATTCTTTCCAATTAAGTTGACTTAGTTTTTCCTCGAGTAATGTTCGAGCATTAAGTATTTCTGGCTGAAGAAGATGCATCTGTTCATGTCCTCGAACTAAGAGATTTAAAGGATTTTTATCTCTAATTGAGACATTGATATAATAGTGGACGTATCTTGTGTTTATATCTCTTTTTTCATTTTCATATCCCATATACCCTCCATATTCCATGAGATAAGAGAGATTTACGATTTCTCTTATTGTTAAAAGATTTTTCTGAGAAAGAGAGTGTGTCTTACCCTAAAAATCCGGCGGAGTAAGATATCCTTCGTCGTGAATTTTTAAATTTTCCGGTAGAAGCACTTCTAATTTGAGAGCATCAAGAACGACAGTCATTTGAGACATTATTAGAAATGAAAAATAGTGTTTTTAAAGATTATTGTGTTATCTATCTCTGCGTTTTAAATTCTACAATGAGTTTGTTATCTTGGAGGGAAAAACTTTGCAATGGAAGATTTACTGGAATGCTATTTACATAGACTTTCTTCTCCCCTATTGCTTTTATTTCATATCCAGATTCTATTTTTGCGAGAAGAACATCATCAGTAGAAGCAATTCCAGGCGTTGTTAGTTCGTAAACTAATTTATTGCCTAATCTTTTCATCTTCATTTTAGCCTCTGTTCTAGGAAGACCGGACATTTTCTTTAGTTGTTCATCTGTAATAGCTTTCATTTGTTGCTCCACAGGTTGAGGGTTTCTATTTCCTTGTGCAGGCATCCCTATTTTTATTTTTATTCCATTTGGATATGCAGTAACTTCAGATTTTTCTTGACTTTCGTTCATTTGCTGATTTAAGTTTTTAATGAGCATATTAAAGACTGAGGCAAAAAGCTTTTCTGCAATTCCGCCTTGAGGAGAATTTTGAGGTAAAAATCCTTCGTTAATTAAGTCATTTCTTCCTAAAATTCCGAAGTCTCTTATTTCTTCTTCTGGGTCTACGAGATTGTCTCCACAGTAAGGACAGAAGATAAAATTTTCTTCAATTTTAGTTTCGCAATTAATACAACGAACTTTTTCTTTTCCAGATTTTTTCTTAAAGAACATATTTATTGAAAGAATAAAGAACTTTTAAACTTTTCTATGGTAAAAGCTCTGTAGAAAGTAAACCTCTCTAATGCAGAGGTTTACCAATTTCTCTGCATTATATGCGATGAATCTGAAGAGCAATTCATTCTTCTGTGAATCAAACTTCTTACTGTAAATTCTATATCCAAATCTTCTCTTTACAGCAGAGAAAATACTTTCAACAATTACTCTCTGTCTGTAAATCTCCGACGGAAAATTACGTCTTAGTTTCTTTCTATGAATTCCATGCGTTCTATAAACTGGAACATTCTTCCATCGAAGAGGTGTAATCAATCGTGTTCCTATTGCAGAAGCTAATTCATGATTCTTCTCAGAATCATACGCTTTATCAGCCAAGAAAGCAGTTATAGGTAACTGCTTTGATGATTCCATCATCAAATGAGGAACATCAATATTTTCATTCCTTTTCTTACGTCGTAATCTCACAGCAATTATCAATCTTCGTTTTACTTCGACTGCAACGTTCGTCTGCATAAAACGATTGCGTTCTCCCGCAATCGTGCAGAAGTATGGACTTCTGCTGTTTAAATTGAAGCCAGTTCTATCAATCGCTACAAGACTTGCATTATTACTCCTTACCATTTTAGCAATAATTGCCTCAAGAAAGGTTTGCTTTACTCTCAAAGCAAACTTATTTATCGTCGTAAAATGGATAGCTCTCGCTAGGTGTAACTCATTTTGGACGAGCGAAAGAAACGAGGGCATATCCCTCAGCTTTTTACCTTCCAACTGCATCAGCACTTGGATAACAATGTGTTGCTCGTTGGAGAACACATTGTTTTTCTTCTTGCTAAAGCTTCTCGGTATGCGAGAAGCTCTAACTCCAGATTTTACCCTCTGGATAAGTTTTTTATATCTATCCTCTTTGTTCATATTGACCACCTCCCTTTGATGTCAATAGTTAAATGGGGTGGTCACTTCTTTAGAAACTTTCTACAGAGCTTATGGTAAATTTAATTAGATTTTGAAGGAAATTTGGCGTTAATTATCTGTTAACCCAAATTCTCTTCTGCGGTGTTTAGCTATTATCATTATGATTATTGATTGCGACACGAGGTTATGTCGAAGGAGAAAGATTTAAATAGAAAAATTGATTGGATATGTTAGAAAAAGAATGATAATAAAAATTGTTGGATATGTATTTGCAGTTATTGGCGTAATTGGACTTGCATTTGCTGTGATGCCTCCTCTAAGAGCATTTTTTTCTCTGCCTGTTAGTTTTTCTGGTAATATGCTTACGACTATCAGTCTATTGATTGTTGTTGTTGGAGCAGTTTTAATTTATTTATCTGGAAAGAATGAAAGTAAAGGAAAAGAAGTTCCTATTTATGAAGGAAAGAAAGTTGTAGGTTATAGAAGGATTTAATTTTTAATTGTTTTTTAACCTTTTTAGATATATATTTTATTTGTTTGAGAATCTTTGGTCAGAAAGTTTCTACTCGATAGAGCGTTTTTTGTTATTTGATACGACTCATTTGCTTGATTGCTTTATCTCTATCTTTTTCAAGAGGTTTTACCGCCTTATTTATGTCAGCAATTGGGATGCTTGTCATTGATCGTATTTTATTAATTCTCTCGTCTAGTGCGGCGATATGTTCGATTATACTATTTTTCCCAGCACGAGCAATATCTTGTCTTACTAAATAACTTTGTATGCTATTGTCAAACAAAAGAACTACTAAAGCACCAACCATTGTCCAGAAGTAGATTTCTGAATAACTATTTTCTGGCGCTGTTGACCAGAGACCGAAATAGACTGCTATGAAAAATATCCAACCTATTTTTCTGATAAGTCCAAATTCTTCTCCGATTTTCTGGAGGAAGAAGAAATATAAGATAAATGGTAAGATTCCTGCAAGAGCTATTGCAAGCAATTGATATTGAAATATAATTGCAGTGATCCAGTTATGGTCTAAATAGCGGACTCCAATGAGGGGGACGATTAATGCAATTATCTTAATAATACCTTTTGATCCACTTAATGCTGGAATGGATTCAAGAGCAATATATACTAGTGAGACTAGCAAGATGAAGAGGAGTAGTTTCTCGAAGAGCATTGCACTGTCCCAGCTAGTTCCTCCGAATATTGCTTGCAATATGGGCTCTACAATGCCTACAAATGCGTCTACACCCTTTTGTACATATCCTCTAATGTCGGTGTATGCTGAAACTAATGAGATAGAAAGAATAAATAGGGAACAGAAAAGTAGTGTTATAAAAAGTGATGAAATAATATTACGATTCATAGTCTATTAATAAAAAGGAAGTTTATAAAGATTTATGAAAGTGCAGTTATTGCTCTTCTAATTCGTCTTACTTCTGTATGATAATCTCGAACAGGCAGTGTTCCTGCTGCAAGTCTTGTATCAGCAAGTGCCAATTCATCTTGCAAAACACGAATCTGTCTTGTTTTCGATATATTGCTCGCTCGGTCTATACTCATGTTATTTCTCCACTTTTGTATTGTTCCATCAAAGATCATCATCAACAAAGCTAATAAGGCCGTAATTGGATAGATATAAAGGGCGAAGGGATCTGCAGCCGCAGAGATGCTATCGTATCGTGAAATCCATAAGCCTATAAATATAACTGCAAAGAAAATCCAAGCAGTGTTACGTGCTGCTCTTGCCCAAGTATTAAATTCTACAATCATAAAGTAAACTACAAAAGGAATGCCTGCGGTGAGGGCGATGCCGAGAGTTTGTGAAGGAAGCAAAATTGTTTCAAGGAGAGTTTGGTCTACTATTCCACGCATTCCTAGAATTGAGACTACTGCACCGACAATGAATAAAACCCAAGTTTTATCCTGAAAGAAAGTAATTGTGCCTAGAACAGAATATATAATTGAAAACAGTAGTATGAGTAAAAGCACTCTGGCGAAAAAGTATTCATTTCCCTCAGATTTATCTTTGCCTAAAATATTTTCAAAAATAGGTCTAAAGACATCAGTAACTCCATTAATTACTTTATTGATGTCTTCAGGTATAGATCGTGCTGAAGCAAAGTTAGACATTAAAAGAACCGAGAGTATTAATACGAAGAAAACTCCGAACACCTGTGCCTTTTTCATAGATAGGTTAATTCTTTGAGGTATTTAAACATTTCGCGAATCTTGAAGACTATAACTCTGGTGTTCGCGCTCAATTTTTAAAATCCTAGGCTGTAGAAGAAAAATATGTTTGAGCAACAAAAGAAAAGAAAATGTTTCATGAAGCAAGGTTGAAATTCTGGGTTTACAATCAAATTAAGCAATCATGTAGGAAGAACTGTGTCGATTATGACAAGTCATGTAACAAGGCTATTTGGATTCCCGAAATCCTTATTAAGCAAGAAAATAACTCTAGACTATGTGGAGCCTGAAATTTAAGGTACTAAATAAAGATAGTATTTATACACTTCTCACTACAGAGTATAAAGTAACTGACTTTCTCTATCCGGTTGATTATTTCAAAAAAAATGGAAAAATCAATATTTTAAGTATTCATGTGCTAGAGGGAGAAGAGAATGAGAAAAGAAAGTTTATTAGGGCTATGAAAAAGAATAAAAAAGTGAAGAAGATAGAAGAAAATGGAGATCGTATTATCACGCTTATTGCTGAAGAAGAGCATTTTTATGAACTGCTTTTTGCAGCCGAGCTATATCATCCTTCACCAGTTGTTATTAAAGCAGGTTATGAAGAATGGCACGTCAGTTCATTCAATAGGAAAATTCTTGAGAGTATAATACGAGAGATTGAAAAATGGAAGAATAAATTTCCCGAATTTATGTTTTATGCACTTACTAAAACAAAGATCGATGAAATTTATTTTCCAAAGATAAGACCTAGACTACCTGGAAAGCAAAAGCAAGCATTTGATCTTGCTTTGAAACTAGGATATTATACATGGCCTAGAAAAGTTGATTTAGGCGATCTTGCAAAAGAGATGAAAGTTTCTGTCGCTACGTTTCATGAAAACTTGAGAAAAGCAGAGGAGAAACTGCTGCCGTTCTTTGTGAAGTGAATACTTAAGATATTATTTGACCTTTTTACGTGTAGTCTTCGAAGGTTTCGCGACAGAGTTCATCAGATACTCTTCAGGTTTCACTGCAACAAATCCTTCTCCTTGTCTGAATCGATAGAGAGGAACACTCCTCTTATTTGCTTCTTGTGCTACTCTTGCAACAATTGCGGGTTCATAGATAGAACTTTCATGTGTTTGATATCTAGGATGCCCTTCTAATTGTCTCGACAGATGTCCCCAGCCATGATGATTTTCTACGAAGTAGAGTCCTCCAATTTCGTAATTGTCTCCGATGATGACTTCGTTGTGTGTTTGAGGAGGAACTGTTGCTACTTCTTTCAATCTTTCGGAAATGTCTCGCGAAGTTTCAAAGCACATAAAGTTCGTCATTCGCACGAAATGAGGCTTTAATTCTCCTTGTGATGCTAAATCTGTTGTACTCGCTTCATAGATTTTTCCTTCTCTTATAAGAACGCCATAGGGAGAGAAAAATTCTTTTGGTTCTGAATTTTTTCGAATTGCGCTCGTGCTGATATCGGGACGTTTAGAGAAGATATTTTCAAAAAAGTTCTCGAGTTCCAATTCGTCTGGATTACCATTGCGAGATAGTACTTGTTCGTTCCAGTGAGCGTTGTTGGCGAACTGAGGATATTTTCCAAAATTATTTTTATAATAAGGTATACCATGTACGATTTTGATGTCATATTTTTTAGAAGCTTCTGAAATGGGGACGGTTCTTGCTTCTTGTGCATATTTTTCTTTCATCTGTTCAATAATCTGGGCCTTGTCCTTAAACGTCTTGTTGCCCATTCGTAGCCAGCTTGAGGCTCGATCGATGAAAAATGAAATGCCATCTCCTGAGACTGAGCAGGTATTTGAAGTTACGTAGTTCTCAAGTTCATCTAAGCTTTTCTGTGCTCCCACCATCCCCCTTTTTTCAAGGAAGGATTCGTAGATATTCCGTGGAAATTGCATATCTACTTCTTTGTATAATTCCCCTAGTTTATCTAATGTTTCGGAGAGGTAGGTTTTTTCAGGAGCAAACGAACCTTCTTGGAGTTTCTTTTTGATCTCTTGCATTTGTCCCGAGAGACTTCCTGGGCTTATTCGGATCATGTTTCCCGATGTATCTCTGAGAAGACCGGAGCGTACTCTTTGTATTGCATTTACCGTTCTTTCGTTTTCTCGGTTTCTTTGATCTTTCTTGAATTGCCATCCAAAGAGTTGGTCTTTTTGCAATTGAAAGAGTGAGGTTTGATACATGAGCTGAGGTTTTTTTCCTTCGAATGTCTTGGCTTCTTCTTGTTCTTGTGTTCTTTGAGTCTCTTGAAGAGCACGTTCAGAATCCTTGGACTTGCGAATGATGAGTCCCCCTATGAGTGCTCTCGCTCCGAAATATAATTTTTCTTTCAAACTTGGTTTTTTATTTTCTAGAAGCTGTAGCGAAGGTGATGGAGATTTCTTTTCCATCTTCTCAAGCTTCTTTTGTAATGTGTCTTTCATATTTTTTAGAGGTATTTTTAGTATTTAAATGTAACTATCTAGTAGTTACTAAATTGAGTTTATGAGTACCTTAAATATCAGGGTAAAGATAGATAATGGCTGAAAATGCGGGAAGAGTATGAACTCGCAAACAACTACTCAAGAAATCCGAAAAACACCACAAACAATGATGCAATCAGATAGCCCTTTTGAGAATTGTTCTGAACGTATAAGTATTGAAGTCATGCGACGATTCTATCATGTGCGTGAGTCTGGAAAAACTGGAGAATATTATTTGTCTTGTGGAATAAAACAGTTCGTTCTAGAGCAGAAAGGCATGGCTCAGTTTATTTCTGTTTCGAGCAATACTAATTTAGAGAATTTAGTCAATTTATTTCCCGACACTGGAGCATTTAATGTACTTGAACAAGAGTATCATGATATGAAACAGAGTTCAACGTTCTTTGGCGAGAAATATCAAAGAGACCACTTTCTTATCTTGGAAGGAACAGGTGAAGAACTTGCGATGGCAGAGCAGTTCTTTTCTGGAAATGGATATCGATATATTGACGCTAAGATATGCGAGCGTGAAGAGAAACTTAAACAGTATTTAATGAATATGCAGCCGTTTCATGTTGAGAGTGTTCCAAGTATCTATACTCAGTTTTTTACGAAGACGGCAGTAATGAAGAAGCACATGACTTCTCATCTAAATAATCAGTCAGAGCTTTATTTTGGATTAGGAGTCATTATAGGATTAGTGTTTGGAGCTTATACCTTTCTCAATCTCGCGCGCGCATCTTCCGATGAACAAGGTCGAGGCGTTGTCCGAATCATGCATGATGACTTCTTTGGTAGAAAGACATCGGAGATTGGGAAATGAGCTTTCTTGAAACTCTTACTCGAATATTCTCTCCGAGTTTGCACAAATCCATTAGGGAAAAACGTGAGGAGCAGCGCGAGAAAAAACATATTGATGAGTATGTCTTAGAGATTCTTAAAGAGCATGGCTATCGCGATTATTATTATACTGGGAATGAAAAAGATTGGGATGGTAACCATAAAAAATATCCGGTGATGTTCACGCCTAATTTTAAGCAAAGACTCGATGGATATCATCAATTTGATGCAATATCCGTTACGTGTCATAACACGTATTATCGTCATGTGACTGTTGAACTCTTGCTCGTTGATAGAAGAGAGAAAAAACTGTATAGTGCATTTAACAGTGGACAAAGGGGAATTCATTATGAAGGCAATTTATTTGTTACGCCTCTCTCCATCAGAGAGAACGAAAAACATCAGCATGTATCTGTTGCGTATCAGATTGAACAAACCAGGAGAAGAAGTCTCAAAGAGAGGAATGTATGTATTGCAGAGGTCGATGTGAGCGAGAAATCAGCATATAAACTTCCGAGAGCGAGAAAAGATTTATAACTTCTATAACGAGTGTATTTTTATGGAAGTTACTGACGAAGAATATATAAAATTGAAAATTCGTGTTTCTTTATGATTTTTGAAGCAGTTCATCAATTTCTCCTCTCTTTGGATGCAGAGAAAGCACATAATATTGGGAAAAAGTTAATGCGAGTGCCATTTCTATCTCCTGGAAGATATATTACTCCCAAATCTGAAGTAAAAATATTTGGATTTAAACTTGATAATTCTCTTGGACTTGCTGCAGGTTTTGACAAAAATGGGGAACTAGTTAATTCAGCTCACAATCATGGTTTTGGATGGACTGAAATTGGAAGTGTGACTTATATGGGCGGGCAAGGTAATCAGCAACCGCGCCTGTTTCGTTTGAAAGAAGAAAGAAGTCTATTGAATCGTATGGGTCTTAATGGTGATCCAGCCGAAGTTGTTGCGCAAAGATTGAAACGTTATAATTCTTCGCGATTTGCAGTGAATATTGCTAAGACACATAATCCTGAAATTATTGGAGATAAGGCAATTGAAGATGTAAGACAATCTTATATTTTACTTAAAAATCTTGGAATTTATACAGTTTTAAATCTTAGTTGTCCTAATACTGCTGAGGGAAAGACTTTTGAAGACCCAAAATGCTTAGAGGAACTTCTATCTGCAGTTACTCGAACTGGAAGGGGCAGACCACTCCTTGTTAAACTATCTCCTGACCTTACAGAAAAAGATCTTGATAAGATGATGGAAGTTGCCGAAGGGAAAGTTCAGGGATATGTTTGCACTAATACATTTCCCTCAGTTACTTTTTCAGATCAGAAGTACTTTGCTACTTATGGTAAAGGTGGAATAAGTGGTGGATTAATTAAAACTTCTTCACTTTCTGCAATTGCTAATGTGAAAAAGCGTACAAATAAAGTAATTATTGGTGTTGGAGGGCTTGAAACTGGAGCAGATGCATATTCTATGAAAAAACAAGGTGCAGACCTTTACCAAGCTTATAGTGGATTTGTTTATGGTGGAAGAGATTTTGCACATAATGTTAATAATGAATTGGCCGAACTTGACAGGAAAGATGAAAAATGTATATAGATTGTCACGTTCATTGTAGAGATGAAGAGCAGAGTTATAAAGAGACGATTGCGCACGCACTTGAAGTTGCGCGCGACTCCGGAATTGATGCTATTTTTGATATGCCTAATCCTTTTCGTCCAGTATTTAATGAACAAAGAGTTAAAGAGCGTCTTGCATTAGCACAACAAGCAAATGTTCACGGAGTTCTTTATAAAGTATTTCTAGGATTGACAAAAAATAGAGAGCAAATTAAGAGAGCGGTTGAAATTTATGATACTTTTTTTCCTAAAGTTATTGGCATGAAATTATATGCTGGGCATTCAACTGGAGAACTG
Organism: Candidatus Pacearchaeota archaeon; assembly: GCA_964202455.1. Taxonomy (GTDB): domain Archaea; phylum Nanobdellota; class Nanobdellia; order Pacearchaeales; family GW2011-AR1; genus VGKP01. The sequence goes on from CAXNIJ010000005.1 coordinate 77,139, forward strand.
GGAGTTATAGGTGTAGAAGATCAGGCAACTGTTTATCTGACTCTTTCACAGGAGAGATATAATGGAGTTCTCTTTGTTCATGCTGAAAAAGAAAAAGAAATGAATGAACATATTGGCGCCAAATTTAATCCGAGTATACCAATTAGTCATTGTCTTTCGCGCCCATGGCGAGCTGAAGTGGAATCAATTAAGGATCAAATTAATCTTGCAAAGCAGTATAATTTTAAGGGAAAATTACATATTGCACACATATCTCATCCGAAGTCAGTTGATTTGGTTTTTGAGGCGAGAAAAGAACTTGATATTTCGTGCGGTGTTTGTCCCCATCACTTATTTTATGATTGGAATCAGATGTTTACTGAACAAGGGATAATGTGGAAAATGAATCCTCCACTTCGTTCTCCCGGAACTAATCTTTCAATGATTGAATATCTTCGTCATGGAAAGATTGACTGGATTGAGAGTGATCATGCACCACATGATCCCCAAAAAGATAAACTAAAGCATCCATTTGCATCAGGAATTACTGGATTAGCGCACTGGCCTTTATTTGCAGAACTTCTAAGATATAATAATTTTAGTGAAGAAAAAATTCGCAATGTCACATTCGATAATATTGCAAATCGTTTCGGAATAGATATTAAGCATACCTCTCGCCCCATCAAAGATCGTAGAAATGATTATCCTTTTAATTTTTATACTTCACTTGAGAAGAAAATTGAATGGAAAGGCAATTAGCACTAGACTTATAAAAGTGTATTTGTTAATCAATATATGAAAGAGTTGCGTATTGGGAATGTTAGAATTACACATGGACTTATTCTCGCACCGATGGTTGATGTTACGGATGTTGCTTATAGATTGATTTGCAGGAAAGCTGGGGCAGCTATAGGATATACGGAGATGCTGAATATCGGCGCTATACTTCATACAAATCGGAAAACTCAGAATTTGATGAAAATTGGAGAAGGAGAGAAACCAGTAGGAATTCAGATTACTGGACCGACAATTAAAGATTTTCGAAAAGTCGTTCCTTATTTAAAAGATTTTGATATAGTAGATATAAATTGCGGATGTCCCTCAATTAGAATTATGGATAATAAGTCTGGATCTTTTTTGATGAAATCACCAGTAAAAATTGCAAAATATATCCGAGTTTTGAAAGAAGCAGGATATAATGCTACAGCTAAAATTAGATTGGGTTTTAAAAATAATAATGTAATCGAACTTGCTAAGACAATTGAGAAAGCCGGAGCAGATGCTATAACTCTACATGCGCGTCTTGCGCACGATTCATATAAATTGCCTGCAGATTGGAAATGGATTGCAAAAGTTAAGGAAAGTGTTGGAATACCTGTAATTGGTAATGGCGATATTATGAATGGAAAACATGCTAGCGAGATGCTGGATATTGCTGATGGGGCAATGATTGCTCGCGCGGCGATTGGAGATCCTCTTGTGTTTTCTAGAATGCAAAAATATTTACGGACTGGGAAAGAAGAGGAAGTTGATGTTAGAGGAAATTTGGAATTATTTGAAGAATATTTGGAAATTGCAAAAGAGTATGACATTGTAGATATGCCCCGTATTAAATCGTTAGGGGCAAATTTTCTTAGAGGATTTAAGGGTGCTAGTGAATCTCGAGCAGAACTAATGAAACTTAAAACTGTTGAAGAGATAAAAGAATTTATTGGAGGGCGGAAAGATAAAATAGACTAATGCTATAAATTTAGAAAACTGGACAGAATAATTATCTGTTGTCTAAATCTACTTCAGATTTATTTTTAGGCGTTAAAGTTTGGTTAGAGTGCTTTTTTAAACAAAATTATCTTCTTCCGTAACTTCTTCCTGAACTTCTAGAGCTAGAACCTCTTCCGCCACGACTTTCCCCGCCGCCATAAGATCTTCTTCCGTGATCCGAACTTCCAGCTCGATTTCCGAATGAACGTCTTTCTCCTCCGAAATTTCTTCCTCCAGACCGTTCTCCACCGCCGTAGCTTCTTCCCCCACTATTCGAGCTTCCTGGGCGACTTGCAAATCTGCTGCTTCCTCCAAAACTACTTCTATCTCGATTATCCATAACTGTGAAAATGACTCGCGCCATTCCTTCTGGAAGTTTTACTTCTTCTATGTTCAAATCAGGATCACGAAGAACGTTTCTGAAATTATCATAATCTCTTTGAGAGACAAGACTTATTGCAATTCCTTCTTTTCCTGCTCTGGCTGTTCGGCCTATACGGTGAACATACTCTTTGCTACTTGGGGGCGTGTCATAATTGTAGACGTGAGATACTCCTTTAATGTCAAGACCTCTTGCTGCAACGTCTGTGCAGACAAGAACGAAAACTTTTCCCGTGTGAAATTTTTCAAGAATAAGATTTCTTCTTTGTTGAGTAAGGCCGCCATGAATTGAAGTTGCTTCAATTCCGTTTTGGTAGAGATTACGTGCGACTATGTCCGTATTACGACGAGTATTACAGAAAACCATTACTAGACCGGTTTGTTCTTTTTTTAAGAGATGTGCAAGAAGAGAGAATTTCTGTTCTTTTGGAACGTCATAATATTGCTGTTTTAGAAGGGAAGGGTCGACGTAACTGTCTACTGAGACATTTACCGGATTTTCAAGATATTTTTTTGTGAGGTGTTCGATGTCTGAAGAAATTGTTGCAGAGAATAACATAGTTTGTCTTTCTGTAGGACATTGAGAGATAATTTTATTTACGTCATCTATGAAACCCATATCAAGCATTCTGTCTGCTTCATCAAGAACGAGAGTTTTAACTTTTTTTAGTGAAAGCGTTCTTTGCTCTAGATGATCAAGAATTCTTCCAGGCGTGCCTACAACCACATCTGCAGTTTCTATGCCTCTAATTTGAGGGCCGATAGATACTCCACCGTAAACCATTACAATATTTAGAGGTTTATATTTCGAGAATGCACGAAGACTTTTCCCTACTTGTTCTGCTAGTTCTCGTGTTGGAGTCATTATAAGCGCTTGCACTCCTTGATGCCTAGGAAGGTCTTGAATGATACTTGCTCCAAATGCTAAAGTTTTTCCAGAGCCAGTAGCTGCGCCCCCAATTATATCTTTTTTTGCAAGTGCAAGAGGAATTGCTTTTTCCTGAATTTCAGTAGGTTTTTCGAATTTAGCATCTGCTAAAGCTTTTAAAATTTCTTCTGATAGTCCTAATTTCTTAAATGATTCCATTTTATCTATTGCGCTAAAAGCGCGAGTACGCATGCCCTGCGATAAGGGAGAACAAGAAATCTGCGGGGCAGGTTTGTTCTCAAACACGAATGGCTTCGATATGAAGCACGCGATGTGTCTATTGTTAAAAATTGCAGGAAATGAGGGTATTTAAAGTAGCAGGGTGTTCTAACGTTGGCTTATTTCTTTAGCGTAAAATAGTCGATATATATCTGTTTGCTCGTTATAAGGCACCATTTCTCCTTTTATTTTGTGACGTCTGCCTTTTACTATTGATTCTCTTACGATGAGAGGCAAGTTTATTCCTACACGAGGCTCGACATAAAGGCCTAGAAATGCTGAATAGTCTGTTCCATTATGGCGCATATATTTGATATTTGTAATATTTCTTTTTTCTGTAAACATTAAATTTGCTAGAAGACCAGTAGTTTCTTTGTCCTTTTGTGATTGAGACAATGTATCAGAATTCTCTATAGGATTTTGAATAGTATAATTTATCATAAGATACTGCAGCATTCCTGCAAGAGAGATATTGCCAATAAGAGTAAACTTTCTCCCATCCTTTTTTTCTAATCTTCTTTTTTGAAATATCATTTTTTTCTCTCTTTCCTCTAAGTGATTTTTCTCTATATGTTCTTTGAATTCTTTTACGTATGCGAGATATTCTTCGGCGGTGATATTTGATAAATTCAATTTTGATATCCATGTTGTTAAATTCGTTACATTTCCTTCTTTAAATGACATATATCGTCCTCTCAAAGATATACCTGGCAAGTTTGGAGAATATGTCGCCATATTTATTACATTCAATCTTCTGAATTTTTCTCTGATAATTTCTGCACCTTTTAATCGTTTATTTTCCTGCTCTGCATCCATCAGGGTCGTTCTCGTTATCTGATAGAGTGCTTCAAGTTCTCTCTTCTCGACTCCGAGGGAAGATATTTCTTTTCGTAATTCATCTACAATTGTTTCTCGAGATTCGAGTGTCGTGCGCATTCTTACTATTGGACTTGTGGCAGTTCCTACTGGATCTACTGCGAGATCAAATGCTATGGAGTCAGTTGTTAGAAACGTTACTGCTTGACTTACTGACTGCAGATATTTTTCTCTTCTTTCTTTTTCTCCAGGATTTTGCGACCTGTCTGGATGAAGTGTGACCTTGAGGAGTTTTTCATATCCGGTTAAGAACTCTTTTCTTCTGTCTTCAGGGATTGAACGTAATATCCATCCATCGAGACCAAGAATGTGACCGGGGAGAGTATCGTATTCCTTTGTTTTTCGCTCTAATTCACTTTCTTCTTTAATCATAGATACCATTCACCTATTTCGTAGTCTCTCAGAGAATGTTCTTCTCGTTCAGTGTCCCACTCTTCTCCAAAATTCTCTCTTTTAAGTACAAGGCACTCCAGAGATAGAGAAGGGTCTTTTTTTACCTTTATTGCTGCTTCTCTTATTGCTCTGTGAATTGCAAGAGGAGTCATTCCTTCTTTACGAAGTTCTTGAGCCATTGCCAAATAGTTTTCACCATTAATGCCAAGTTCATGATACATGAATGCTTCGTGAAAGGTGATGCTATAATCTTCTCCTTTTAAGATGTCTCGCATTTCACTTGCATCAGTCATATCCATTAACATTCTTCTAAATGTGGTGATGCTACTGCTAATTTTTTCTAATTCATCACCATATCTTTCTTGAATTGCTTGAGAAAAGTGCTTCGATCGAGTTGCCTGTCCTCTTCCTGAAGAGTAGTTAGGACTATAAGCTGCTTGAATTAGCGCTACTGCTTCCGAAGGCTTTAATCCTGAACTGACAAGATCTCTGGCAAGAATATCTGTCTTCTTTCCTAATCCCGGATTTACTTTGAGGAGAGAGGTTGCATAAAATAGTTGAAGTTTCAGTTCTCTGTTTACGGCAGGTATCTGAGAAGCCGCGTTCGTTGGCGTGGCGGCTGACTGAGGAACTAGGGGAGTCGCAGGATTTTCAACAGGAAGTTCTTGATGAGTTGTAGGGTCTTTCATTAAAATTCGACAAAAATGTATCTTATAAACCTATCTGGAAGCATTTCGAAACCCTTATAATCCTCCTTCTCTTCTTTATGCAATGGAAAAGCTCTTTTTGTATAATTCATTGACGCGGAAGAAAGAAGCGTTTAAACCGCTTAAAAAGGGGAATGTGGGGATGTATACGTGTGGTCCAACTGTTTATTGGTATCAGCATATTGGAAACTTACGTTCTTATCTTTTTGCTGATCTATTGAAACGCACTTTGTTGTATAATGATTATAATGTTAAACAGATAATAAATATAACTGATGTAGGACATTTGACTAGCGATGCTGACGAAGGAGAAGACAAAATGGAGAAAGCAGCTATGAAAGAGGGAAAATCTACGCAGGAAATCGCAAATCATTATTTTGAGGCATTTCACAAAGATTTGAAAAAATTGAATATTATTGAGCCTGCAAAATGGACAAAGGCGACTGAACATATTAAAGAACAGATAGAACTTATAGGGAAATTGGAAATAAAAGGATATACTTATAAGACCGATGATGGAATTTATTTTGATACTTCTAAACTAAATGATTATGGTGTTCTTGCTGGAATAAATAAAGAACAGATTAAGACTGGGAAACGTGTTAAGATGGGTGAGAAGAAACATAATACTGATTTTGCTCTTTGGAAATTTTCTGAAGAAACTGGGAAAAGACAACAAGAATGGAAATCTCCATGGGGAATAGGATTTCCCGGGTGGCATATTGAGTGTTCTGCGATGGCTATGAAATATCTTGGAAAGACGATCGATATTCATACTGGAGGAGAAGATCATAGGCAAATTCATCATCCAAATGAGATAGCTCAAAGTGAAGTCGCAACTGGAAAGAAATTTGTAAATTATTGGTTACATGGAGCTTTTCTTTTAGATAAAGAAGGTAAAAAAGTTTCTAAGTCAACTGGCGGATTATTTACTTTGTCCGAGTTAGAGGAAAATGGATATTTACCTATGAATTATAGGTATTTCTGTTTGCAGACACACTATCGCAAACCATTACAATTTTCATTCGATAATCTCGATGCAGCTAAAAATGCGTTTGAGAGAGTAAAGAGAAAAATTATTGAAATTAAAGCAACAGAGCATAAAGGAAAAGATAAGACTAAAGAATATGAATCGGTATTTCGAGAAGCGATAAATGACGATTTGAATATTCCTGAATCTTTGCAGATTTTTCTCAAAGTTATTGATGATATTGCATTTGATAGCAAAAAAAGAATATCTTTGTTAGAAAAAATGGATTCTGTTTTTGGGCTTGGAGTTATTGGAATGAAAGAAGAGAATTCTGGAGTGCCGGAGGAAGTGCAGAAATTGATTGATGCACGAGAAAGATTACGTAAGAATAAATTATGGGCAGAGTCGGATATAATTAGACAGAGAATCCTTGAGAATGGTTATAGGGTGCTTGATACGTCTACTGGTCCGAAACCTGAAAAGATCTAGGGGAGGTTAACTTTTCTTTTTGATCTATGAAAAATAAATAGCTCTCTTCCAGCACGAGAGAGATAAGTTGTAATTTGAGCATGTACCAAGCCTGGAGCTGCTTGAGAAATTTCTCGATATTTAGGAAGTCTAGCGTTTGCCTGTACAAAAATATCATAGGCTTTTAGAAGGTCTATTGCGCTTTGAAGATGGTCCAATTTCCAATATTCTCTTCTTCCATCTACAATTACTTTTTTTTCAAGAACCTCCAAGCAGTATGTATCTCCAGTTAATCTTGCTACTCTTTCATGATCGAGTATATTCAAATGAGAAGTCATTTCAGCTAGATTTTTGCGAGAGAAAGAGATATTTCTTTTAAGTTCTTCTCTTTTTTTTCTATCTTTTTTCCATTGGTCGAAAATATTATGCTTAATCATCCATTGTCTGGGACTTTCTCTACAAGTATAATTTGCTTCTTGAGCAAGATTATTTAACGAAAGTCCCTTGTGTCGATTTACGCTTCTTTTAATTACTTCAGGATTATATGGTTTCTTATTTGGATGTGGATTCGTCGGTTCATATTTATAGATTCTTTCTGTTTTTAAAAACTCCAAGATATTCAAAATAGGCAAACCAAGTTGTTTAGAAATATTATTTACACATTTTCCCTTAATAGTGTATTCTTTTATTTTACTTTGTTCTTCAAAAGTTAATTCTCTTGCCATGTATTAATTAATCAGAACATTTTTTTGAAAACTTCTGAAAAAAATATTTATTTTTTAATCTCTTTTAAGACGATCAAGTTCGCGCTTTGCTTCATCAAATTTACGTTCGGCTTCCGCTACTTTTCTGTTTTTGTTTTTAATACCATCTATTTCTTCTTGTAATTGTTTGAGTTTTTTCTCGGCATTTATAAGTTCTTTTGGACTTCCCAAGTCTAAATCTTTTTCTTTATCGCGAACTTTTTCTCTTTTAGATGAATTAGCACGACGTTCATCAATTTTAATTTTTATATCCGGCCAATATCTATGAAGTAGGAAAGCAAGAAGCAGAATAACTATAATAGTGCCAAGAATATAAGCATATCCTACAATTGTGTTCCAGAAACTTGAAAGAGCCGAACCTAATCCGAATGATGAATTATTTGAAGAAGCATTGGTGGCAGTAGTATTAGTTGTGTTTGTGATAGTTACGTTTGGAGTTACGTTAACTGTAGGAGTTATATTTTTAGGTGTTTCTACTAATGGAGTTGGTGTAATTGGAGGCGTAACTACGGGAGCATTTGCAAGAACTTTTAGAGTTGTCGCACTACCTGTAGAGATATCTTCAAAGCTCTTTGTGAGTACAATTTTACCCACACTACTTCTAATTATTGCGTAAATATTGATTTTTTGGTTAGTACTTGAGGTATACGTAAGAGAAACAATTCCTTCTGAACTTGAATTTCCTTCTAGACTTTTATAAACGTCACCATTATTTGGGTTAAGGATATTTAGAGTTACCTGATGACTTGGAAGTGTTTCTACTCCTATTGGAGTATCTACTGCGACAACTAGAGGGATAATCAACAATAAAATAATTGAAAAAACTAATCTGTATAAAACTTTACTTTTCATTGTAACTTTTTAAGGGCAAATGGCATTTATAAATTTTACGTGGGAGCAGAGTAGAAGTATTTTCTTGAGATAATCTACTTTCTTTTCCGATGCATTTAAGAACTAATAAACTATCAATTATTTATGCCAACACGAAGAAGAGCATTAAGGCGCAACAGAAGCAGAAGAGTACAGAAGATTAGACTCAAGAGAAAGTAATTATTTTTATAATTTGAATATTTTAACTGTTTTCTATTAAATTGATGATGGTTTCAATTTTATGTAAACATCATAATATGGATCTGGTAAAAAACTGCAAGGCAAGATTTGGTATTCTTCAATTTCATTTTCTTCTTTTCTTCTTCTAAGCTGATTAAGATATTCTCTAATGCCAAATGGAGAGTTGTCGGCATTAATACTTCTTTCTTTTATAAATCCAGTATTAATAAGTTCTTTAGAAATTCTAGGTTCATTCATACAATTGTATAAATTAAATAATATTTTAATTAGATCAATATGGAAAATATATGCAAATATATCTTGATTTAAATTATCTTTCAAGAAGGACGCCCCAACCGGGAATCGGACCCGGGTCTTCGCCGTGACAGGGCGATGTACTAACCACTATACTATTAGGGCACGGGAATATTTATTAAATTCAATTTTTAAACCTTGTTATGGATGATGAATTGCCTGAAAATGTGCGTATTGTTGTAGGCAAAAGAGATTTGGAAAGTATTGCAATAAAAGTTTTATATACTAATTGGAAAGGAGAAACTGATCAAAGGAGAATAATTCCTTTGTCAGTAAAATATGGAAAGACAGAATATCATCCAGAGGGGCAATGGTTGATGGAGGTATGGGATGTTGATAAAAAAGCATATAGAATTTATGCGTTTGCAGGTATTAAAAAATGGATAAATTTTCCTATTGGAGAAACCAAAAAATAAAAAACTTAAAGAACTTTACCTCTAAGACTAATTTTCTTGAGTTCTAACGATTTTGTTTCTCAATCTCACTGATGATCTCAACGGCCATTTCTAAACCTTGAATACGTCCTGCATCAAAAATGGCCTCGACAATAATCGATTTATTTGTTAAAGAAGGTATTGCCTTATAACTGTCCATAATCATCGTTCTCGATATTGCATCAAAATCATATTTAATTTCACCATTAATATTTGTAGACTTATATCTATCTAATTTGTAGGATTTAGAAGAAACAAGATTTAGAAGAATTTCTCTTTTAACTGCGGTCTGAGTTAGTTCTTCAATAATGGACTCTTTTGCATCAGATATAATTCCTCTTTGTACATTCCTATTTTCAGCTGGAGGAATATATAATCTATCTAAGTAGGTATAGCCCATGCATGCTGTAAGAAATAAAGTAAAAGCAATTTGGTTACTATGATTAATAGCCTTTTTTCTAAAGGAATTCATAAAAATATATTAATAAGCCGATTAAAAAGGTTTCTTATGTCAAGGAACTTGACGAAAACTCCAGATTTTAAGCTGGAGATAGTTCCTTGAGCATCCAAAGCACGAGCGCTTATTCAAACCCCAACTTTTAAGTTGGGGTAGCGCATCGTGCTTTTGATACTGTAAAATACATTATTTAAAAGATAAAAATTCTTCATTCTCAGCAAAAACATTTAAGTATCCTTGAAATTAAATAGTAGAATGTGTTTCACTCCAATTATTTCTCTCTCTACGGCAATTCTTGAGTGGGTTCTGGCGTTAATTCTTGTTGCCGTTTTTAAAAAATCAAGACTTACAAATTTATTTGCAATACTTCTAGCTCTATTAGGGGGATATCAATTCAGTGAGTATATGCTTTGCACAACTGGAAATCTTATTTGGGTAAAATTTGGATTCCTTTGTTACACATTTCTTCCAGCCGTTGGATTACATAGCATCTTAAATTATTTTCACACTAAGAAAAATCTCTGGTTAATTTACATAATCCCGTTATTTTTCTCAATTTTTTCGATTATTAAAAGTGATTTTGTTCTATCCGGTCAATGCTTAGAAATATTTATACAAACTTCTACTCTTGTAAATAAAAGTCTTCTTCTCGGAATTCCATATGCATTATATTATATTCTTTTCATTCTAATTGCATTTATTATTCTTTGGAAAGCGAGAGAAAAAGCAAGAAACAAAGTAGAAAAAGAAATTTATTTACTTGAAATGGTAGGCATCATTTTAATGACCATACCTACTTTTATCTTAATCATGATTCTTCCCCCTCTTGGAATTTTATTTCCATCTATTCTCTGTCATTTTGCAGTCCTTCTTGCAATACTTTTTTTCACTAGTGCTTACTTAGATGAAAAGAAGTCCATACATAAAAAGTTTCATAAAACTATTTAATTTGAATCATAAAACATTAATGCTTCTAAATTTTTGGATATTTGAAGGACATTTTTAGCACTTTGATATTTTTCTTCTTTAATTTCAAGAGGAATGCCTTTAAGCACATCTCCCCAATATTGTATCGCTTTTTGAAAAGAATTTTCAAGAGAAACTCCATTTTCGCGATACATAAATATATCTTTGCGTTTACCAAATTTTCTAGAAAAATAATTTTTAAGTTTAGCAGGTACAGTACGATTAGCATAATGAGGGTTTTCTAAAAACTCTCTGCTTAATCTAAAACCCTGACAGATATTTTCATAAAATAAATTTGGATAGTTTATGAAATGAATAAGAGAAGTAGGAGAAACTACTAATGCAGGTATAAGTGGGGCTAGAAATGGAAAGCAACCATAAGTCGGATAAACGCGATCATGATGATATTCTTCTTTAACTTTGGAATAATCAGTATACGATTCGATTGAGGATATAATTCCAGAATCTTGATTCCAGATAAATACTTTTTGGACATTTGTGTCTAATCCTGTATCAAAAGCACTATCTATTATTTTATCTCCAAGTTGAATCGCATTTTGAAATACCTTGCCTTCCGATCCTTGCAATATTCCATAAATTGGACGAAAAGGAATTTTGTTATCTCTTGCTCTTTTTAGCATTGAAATTGCAGAGCTAGAATCTCTTTTCATCATTCCTTTTAACCGTAAATAAACTCCATTAGATATATCATCGCAATATCCTTCTGGATAATCATATGGGTGTTTAAATCCAGGAATAATTTCAAAATCAACATTTTTTCGTTGCAATTTTTTAAGTATGCGCCTATCAACGTCTTCTCTAGCCATTTCCACTATAGCTTGAAGATCATCTAAAACTGGATCTATATTGTTCATGCACCACGCTTTCTGCATTTCACTTAAAGGAAAGATAGTCTTACTATATGCTGCGTGAATAAATTTAAGCGAAATATCATCTAGTTCCATGAAAAATCATCCAAAACTTTTTTTATAAACCTTTCTTTTATCTGCAAGAAAACCTATCTAAGGTAAATTTATAATCTCTAGTTATTCATTTAATTTATGTTAATTGGACTTGTGGGTCGCCCTAATGCAGGAAAAAGCACGTTTTTTAAAGCGGCAACGCTTATCGATGTACTTATTGCAAACTATCCATTCGCCACCATTAAAGCGAATCGTGGTATTGCATATGTTAAAATAAAAGATCTTGCTGCAGAATTCGGTAAAGTGAGTAACCCTCGAGAAGGATATGTAAAATCTGGATCCAGATTCGTTCCATTCGAGCTCATGGATGTTGCAGGACTCGTAGAGGGAGCTAGTCAAGGAAAAGGTTTAGGAAATGAATTTCTAAGCGATTTATCTGCAGCAGATGCGTTCATTCACGTTGTAGATTTATCTGGAGAAACAGATGGAGAGGGAAAACCTGCAGAAAATTACGATCCTTCAAAAGATATTAAGATTATAGAAAATGAATTAGATCTCTGGTATTTAGGAATTCTAAAAAAAGTCTGGGCGGGTTTTGCTCGTACTGTCGAAATGCAAAAAAAGAAATTTGAAGATAGCGTTGCAAAACAATTCTCCGGACTAAAGGTTACTGAAGATGAAGTTCGTCATGTTATACTAAAATCTGGTCTAAATTCTGAACATCCGACAAAATGGACAGAAGAACAATTGTCTTCATTTGCTCATCTCTTGAGAAAAACTACAAAACCAATGATTCTCGCAGCAAATAAAATTGATAGACCTAACGGAAAAATAAATTATGAAAAAATAAAATCAATGTTTGACTATCAGGTAGTTCCATGTTTTGCAGACGGAGAATTATCTCTAAGGCAAGCAGATAAAGCAGGGTTAATTTCATACATACCTGGAGAGAAAAATTTTGAAATTAAAAAAGAACTAAGTGAGAAACAAAAACTGGCTTTAGAGCAAATTCAAAAAATGATGAAGGAATTTAGCAGTACAGGTATTCAGGAAGTCTTAAATAAAGCAGTTTTTGAACTTTTAGAGTATGTAGCAATTTATCCGGCTGGAGCAAAACTCTCAGATAGTAAAGGAAATGTTCTTCCTGACTGCTTCTTAATGCCTCCAGGAACAACTGCGTTAGACTTCGCTTTCCGTCTTCACACAGACATAGGTAATGACTTCGTAAAAGCGGTAGACATAAGAACAAAACACGCAGTAGGAAAAGATCACGTTCTAAAGAACGGAGATGGATTAGAAATTCTGACGAAATGAGGATTCTATCAAAAATCTCTCTAGAGAATATAATGCCTGAAACTATCGATGATATTTTTGCTAATGTTCCAGAAGCTATCGATTTTACCAAAAATCTTGTAAAAGCTGCAATTTTTTCTAATTATTCACGAAGAAGATTATTGGCTAAAAGCGATCTTCGAAAATATTTAGGAAAAAATATCTCAGTAGCCTCTATAGAAGAAGATGGACTTACTTATGCCTATCTTCATCTTCAAAAAAATGATGAATATATTTTCGTAGGAAAATATCACTCATCCGATCCCGTATTTGAAGAAGTCCCTAGGGAAAAAGAAATTAGACTTTGGAGAAAAATGTGATTAAGTCTAGTTGTTTGACCTAAATTATTTTCCTGAATTTTTCTTATTTTGACTGGATAAAGCTTTTTGTTGCTTATATAATTGATAAATAACTCCAGAAACGACCTTATAATTCTTAGGATCTAATTGAAGTAATCTGCGCACATCTAAATTATCTTCTTGCATTTTAGAATCAAAAAAGTTATTAGAGTTAATATTTGGATCATATCGAATACCTCCTTCTGGAGGGTACTTAAATGATCTTTCAATTTCTCTTATCTCAGAAATTATATTATGATTTTCTGAAATTCCTGCAGTATACAAGACATGAGATAAACGAAAACATGCATTTTTTCTTCTTTGATAAGTATAATTTCCATGATCATCTTTTTTTCTAGAAAAAAGTCTTCCTTTCAAAATGTCTGAAATTGAATTTAATGCTGAAACTTCTCTAACATTGAAAACTTTATTAACTTGCCGAGATATCTCCACTGGCGAGATTCCTACCGTTCTAAAGTATATTCTTATTTTATCCCCTAATTCTCGATAAACATGCTTAACTCTAGAAGTATGAGATAAAACCTCTGCATTTTTAGGGGGATAGGTAAAATCAGGTTTTTTCTCTCTAATTTGACTTAAAATTCTATCATCTGGGAGTATTTCACATGAATATAAAACTTGACCAAGAGTTTCAAAGAATTCTGGACTTTGATGATTAAAGTTACCTCTACGAATGTGCCCTATATAAGTTCTTAGAGTAATGCGTTTTAATTTTGCTCTTGGAACTATATGATTAACCAAATCACTACACAATATTCCTCTTTCATCCATTGTTCTTTGAATACATTCTCCAATATCTCCATATTTTCCATGGCTATTTCTAGTTAAAGAAGCAGATTCTGAAGTTTGTTCTAAGCTAGTCATATAAATAACCTTTATATTCTATTTAAAAAGCTTAGCATTTAGCACCAAAACTCTTATAACCCCCATCTTGTTTAGAATTCGATAAAAAGAGAATATGAAATATCTAGACGCTCCAGACTTGCAACAAAGAATGATCGAAATAGTAAAAATTCTAGACTTAGAACATGTAGACATAGAAAGAGTAAAATGTTTTCGCAGTCTTGGGAGTAGCACAAAAAGAACTATTGCTCGTTGTCACACCGTAGGAAAACTTATGCAAAAAGCAATGAACATGCCAGCATATTATGCTATAGAATTTCTTGAGAAGTTCGAAAGAATGTCTCAAATTGAACAAGATAAGGTAATTATTCATGAACTGATGCACATTCCAAAAACATTCGGCGGTGGTTTTCGCCAACATGATTTTGTTTGTGAACAAAATGTAGATTTAATGCATGAAAAGTTTATGAGCATGAAAAAATCAGATTCTTCGTATGGTATTCCAGAAAAAAAACTCTTTCCATTTTGGAGATAAAATGGAAGATATAACTGTATTCTTAGGAAAAAAAATAAAAAGAATATCTGTAAAAAAGGTCTCTTCTTTTGGTAAAATATCCGGATTAATGTTTCGTTCTCGTGAAACAGATACGCTTTTATTCGAATTTGATAAATCAAAAAAGCGTTCTTTTCATTCATGGTTTGTATTTTTTCCATTTTTAGTGTTATGGATAGATGAATATAATCAAGTTTTAGAAGTAAGAAAAATCAAGCCTTTCACGACGACAATTCTTCCTTCAAAACAATTTAAAAAGGTAATAGAAATACCTTTTTCACGACGGAATAAGGACATCATTAGTTTCTTTATCGGCGATAAAAAGATTTAAATAGAGATATTACTTTTGTATTGTATCAAACAAAAGGAGGTAAAAAATGGGATCAGTTATTGCAAAAAATATCGTTAAGAGAAAACCTGGCTATCTATATTATGTAGATGGAAAAGGAAATGTCTGCGAGGCTAAAATGGCTCGTGGTGGACGAAAGAAGAAGAAATAAAAAGTCATAGTTAATCGACAGCCGTGTCGATACTTATTTTTTCTTCATTCATTTAACTTTTATTATATATTTTTAAACCTCTTTTTCCTAGAAGATTGATGATTCTAGGCATCGAATGTACTGCGCATACTTTTGGAATAAGTCTAGTTCACAAGGGCAAAGTTCTAGTTAACATTCGAGATATGTATAAACCTCTACAAGGCGGGATCATTCCGATGGAATGTGCAAGACATCACACTGGAATTGCTCAGACTCTCTACAACAAAGCACTACAAGAAGCAAAAGTAGAAGAAAAAAATATCGAAGCGATTGCTTTATCCAATGCTCCCGGTCTAGCTCCTTGTTTAATTGCAGGATTAAAATTTGCAAAAGAAAAGGCAAAGTTTCTTAATATCCCTATTATCCCAGTAAATCATTGCATTGCTCATCTTGAGATAGGTCAATATGGGGGCGCACGCGATCCCATCCTCTTGTACGCTTCTGGAGCAAACACTCAAATAATTGGGTTTGCCTCCGGAAAATATCGCGTCTTTGGAGAAACTCTAGACATTGGAGTAGGAAATTTTCTAGATAAATTTGCACGTTCAGTTGGAATCCCTTTTCCGGGAGGGCCAACAATAGAAAAAAAAGCTCTTAAAGGAAAATACCTCGAATTACCTTATACTCTAAAAGGTATGGATGTTTCTTTCTCTGGACTTTACACAAAAGCTTTACAGCTCTCTAAATCTGGAATTATATTGCAAGATATTTGTTTCTCTTTACAAGAAACTGCATTTGCAATGCTTGTTGAAGCGGCAGAACGCGCTTTAGCGCACACAGGCAAAAAAGAACTAGTCCTTGGAGGAGGAGTTGCATGCAATGCGCGCTTACAGGAAATGTGTAAAATTATGTGTAAGGAAAGAAATGCAAAATACTTCTGTCCTAAAAAAGAATTTCTCGTCGACAATGCTGCAATGATTGCTTATACTGGAGAACTCATGTTTAATGCAGGAGTTAAAGAAAAACCAGAAAGTGTAGATATCAAACCGCGAGAAAGAACTGATGAAGTAAATGTAATCTGGAGATAACTTTAGTCATAGTCGAAAGGATAATGTTCTGCGAGACGTTCACTAAGTCCTTCAATTGCTTCTGGAAATATCTCTCTTAAAGATTTTCCTTCTTGCAAACGTCTAGCAACATTTAATCTGCTTACATAATTATCGAATTGCTCCGCTCGTAATCTCAAAACATCTCCTAAAGACATAGCAGATACATTTTCATCATAAGAAACAGAAACATATGTTCTTCTTGTAGCTTCTAAAAATTGCCCTACGGGATCGCGAGCGGCAGTAGATTCACAAGCAGAATAAAAAGACCGTTCAAAACGTTGCATCCATTTATGACCTAGTTCTCCAGCGCCTATCCCTGCAAGAAGTACAAGAGCATCCTGATGTGTTAGATATTGTGTGGGAGGCATATTTTTAATAGAAATTTTTCTTTTATAAAGATTGTGGCAATTAGTAGAGTCATTTATCGTCGGTAAACGTCACTTGAGCACAGAAAGGTTTTTAAATGGGGTTGCGTTTTTGCCCAAGGAGCTCAAAAATGAGTGATAAAGAATCAAAATCTGAAGAGTATAAAGCTGAAAATATTCGTGTTCTAGAGGGTCTTGAGGGAGTTAGACATCGCCCTGCAATGTATATTGGCTCTACGAGTAAGACTGGTCTGCATCATCTAGTCTGGGAAATAGTGGATAATGCAGTAGATGAAGCAATGGGCGGCCATTGTGATTTAATCGAAGTCACACTAAACAAAGATGGGAGCGTTACAGTAAAAGATAATGGACGAGGAATTCCCGTAGATATTCATCCAGTTTACAAAAGACCAGCATTAGAAGTTGCAATCACGAAACTCCATGCTGGTGGAAAATTCGACAAATCAAATTATAAGGTCTCTGGAGGACTTCATGGAGTAGGTATTAGCGTTGTTGCGGCGCTTTCAAAGCTAATGAAAGTACAAGTCAGAAGAGGCGGAAAAATTTATCAACAAGAATATAAAATAGGGAAGCCAATATATGATGTAAAAACGGTAGGCGATTGTGAAAAATCAGATACTGGGACAACCGTCACTTTTTTTCCAGATGAGACAATTTTCTCAACAGTGAAATTTGATTTCTCAACTCTTGAAAATAGATTCAGAGAAATGGCTTTCTTAAATAAAGGATTAAAAATAATAGTTGAAGATGCAGAAAGTGGAAAAAAAGAAGAATTCCATTACGAAGGCGGACTTATTGAATTTGTGAAATGGCTAAATAAATCTAAAGAAGAAGTGCATAAACCTATTTATTTCATTAAAGAACAAGATAAACTTCAAGTAGAATGTGCAGTACAATATAATTCAACATATTATGAAAATGTTTTAAGTTTTGTCAATACAATTAATACTGTAGAGGGTGGAACACATGTAGTCGGATTCAAAACTGCATTAACTAGAGCAATCAACGATTATGCAAATAAAAATAAAATGAATAAGGCAGAAAATCTCACTGGAGATGACGTCCGTGAAGGTTTGACTGCAGTTATTTCTGTCAAAGTTCAAGAGCCACAGTTTGAAGGGCAAACTAAAACGAAATTAGGTAATGCAGAAGTAAAAGGAATTGTTGATACTGTTGCAACTCTAGCACTGACGGTCTTTTTTGAAGAAAATCCAACTATTGCACGTCGTATTGTAGACAAATCAATGGAAGCTCAAAAAGCGAGAAATGCAGCAAAAAAAGCAAAAGAACTTGTAAGAAGAAAAAACGCATTTAGCGTTGGTGGCCTTCCAGGAAAACTCGCAGACTGTTCTTCAAATAAGATGGAAGAAAGTGAAATATATATTGTAGAAGGCGATAGTGCTGGCGGTAGTGCAAAACAAGCGCGTAATAAAGAGCATCAAGCAATCCTTCCAATTAAAGGTAAAATTTTGAATGTAGAAAAGGCAAATCCAATTAAAGTTTTTTCTCATGAAGAAATTGCAAATCTTATTACTGCAACCGGTTGTGGAGTAGGCGATCAGTTTGATATTACAAAACTTAGATATGCAAAAGTCATTATTATGACTGATGCGGATGTTGACGGAGCACATATTCGTACTCTTTTATTAACTTTTTTCTTTAGATTCATGCCTAAGCTTATCGAACAAGGGAATATCTACATTGCAGTTCCACCACTATATAGAATTAGAAAAAGAGGAGACCATTATGTTTATTCAGATGAAGAATTAAAAAAACTTGTTTCTAAATTAACTGGAAACGTTGACGTCCAGCGTTTCAAGGGTCTAGGAGAAATGAATCCGGAGCAACTTTGGGATACAACTATGGATCCAAAAACTCGTCTATTAAAAAAAGTAACAATTGATGATGCGGCTTTAGCAGATTCAGTTTTTGTAAGACTAATGGGCGATGATGTAGAACCTAGAAGACAATTCATTGCAGAACACGCGTCGGAGGCGCAGATCGATATTTAATATGGCGACTATCGAAGACTTTCAAAAATTAGATATTCGTGTAGGGTTAGTAAATGCAGTTGATGATTTTCCAGAAGCAAAAAAACCTGCGTATAAATTAAGTATTGATTTTGGTGATGAAATAGGAATCAAAAAATCGAGTGTTCAAATAGTGAGTAATTATCAAAAAGAAGAATTAATTGGGAAGCAAGTTCTCGGAATTGTTAACTTCCCCCCTCGTAAAATCGGCCCATTTACTTCAGAAGTATTGACTTTGGGAGTTCCAGATGATAATGGTAATTGTGTTTTAATTGCTCTAACAAAGCAAGCAAAGATAGGGAGCAGAGTATACTAACATGACATCCAACGAAAACGATAACGAAGAAACATTCAAAGAAATCGAGAAAGAAGAAGCAGCGCGAAGAGAAAAAGGACAAATTGGAAATGAAAAAGGAGTCATTGCTGCTGAAATTGTTGAAGAAATGGAACAGGCATTTATAGATTATGCAATGTCAGTAATTGTTGATCGCGCATTGCCTAGTGTTGAAGATGGTCTTAAACCAGTTCACAGAAGAATCCTCTACGCGATGCATATGCTTGGTTTAGATGCAAGTAAAGCAACAGTAAAATGTGCAAGAATTGTTGGAGAAACAATGGGTAAATATCATCCTCATGGAAATATTCCAGTCTATGATGCGTTAGTTCGTATGGCTCAAGATTTCTCCCTTCGATATCCACTTGTTCACGGACAAGGAAATTTTGGTAGTCTTGACGGAGATAGTCCTGCAGCTGACCGTTATACCGAAGCAAAAATGAGTAAGATTGCTTTCGAGATGCTCTTAGATATTGAAAAAGACACTGTAAAAATGCGACCTAACTTTGATAACTCTCTTAAAGAACCTGAAACACTTCCTGCAAAACTTCCGAATCTCCTTCTAAACGGTTCAACTGGAATTGCAGTCGGAATGGCCACTAATATTCCCCCACATAATTTAACAGAAATTTGCGACGCTGCAATTGAATATATTTCTAAACCAGATGTAACTGCAGAAGAACTTGCAGAAATTGTTAAAGGTCCAGACTTTCCAACTGGAGGAATTGTTATAGGTTCAGGAATTAAAGATATGTATAAAACTGGGAAAGGAAAACTTATTCTGCGTGCAAAGCATACAATTGAAGAACACAAAGACAAAGAATGGATAGTTATTACTGAAATTCCCTATATGGTAAATAAAGCAGATCTTGTAAAAGACATTGCTCGCCTTGCAACAGAAAAGAAACTTCCAGATGTTACAGACCTAAGAGATGAATCTTCTAAAGGAAAAGTAAGAATTGTTATTGAATTAAAAAAAGATGTCGATTCCAAGTTCACTTTAAACAAACTTTACAAAATGACTAATATTCAAACAAGTTTTGATGCGAATATGCTTGCATTAGTTGGAAAACAACCTCGCGTTCTCAATCTAAAAGATATTATTCAAGAATATGTTAAATATCGACAAGTTGTTGTAAGAAAAAGAGGAGAATTTGACTTAAAGAAAGCCGAAGATAGAATCGAAATAGTTCTAGGACTATTGCTTGCTCTCAAAGACATTGATAAAATTGTTGAATTCATTAAAAAATCTGAAAATGCTCAAGCTGCTCATGATGGTTTAATGAAGAAATTTGGTCTAACTGATAGACAAGCAAAAGCCGTTTTAGAAATTCGTCTTCAACAATTAACTCATCTTGAAGCGACAAAACTTCACGATGAAGAAAAATCTCTTAAACAAATAATTACTGAACTTAAAAGTCTTCTAGGAGAAGAAAAAGAAGTCCTTAAAGTTATCAGAAAAGAATTAAATGAAATAAAAACAAAGTATGGAGATGAAAGAAGAACTAAGGTTACTCGTAAAGTTGATGAAATTACAGAACAAGACCTAGTTGAAAAGAAGGATGTAGTTATAATGATAAGTGAGGCAGGATATATTAAGCGTGTAGATGTAAAAGCATATAGGGAACAAAAGAGAGGTGGAGCGGGAGTTAGTGGAGCTGAGCTCAAAGAAGAAGACTTTGTACGCAAATTAATTACTTGTTCAACACATGACTATCTACTCTTCTTCACAACAAACGGAAGAATTTACTGGCTCAAAGCTAACGACGTCCCTGCAACAGAAAGAGCAGGTAAGGGAAAAGCAATAGTAAACGTTCTTAATCTAAGAGACGAAAAAATTGCCAATGTTTTAGCAATAAAAGATTTTGATAAAGATTATTTACTATTTGTGACAAAACTCGGAATGGTAAAAAAACTCCAACTTAAAGATGTCGCTAAACCTCGAAGCACCGGTGTAAGAATAATGAATCTTCCAGCAGATAATTCTGACATAATTATCAACGTTAGAAGAGTAACTGATAAACAAGAAGTTCTCCTTATAACGAAAAAAGGACAAGCAATAAGATTTGATACTGATGAAGTACGTTCAATGGGTCGAGCCAGTTACGGAGTTAAGGGCGCTGAACTAGAAAAGAATGATGAAGTTGTATCTATCGAAGCCTTACCGCTTGATGGAAAAACGACTATCCTTACTGTCACAATTAAGGGCTTTGGAAAGCGCACAGAACTAGAAGAATATCGTAAGACTGCTAGAGGGGCAAAGGGAGTTATTAATCTCAATACTAGCGATAAAACTGGAGATGTCATTGGCTCTCTCTCGGTAAATGATAAAGATTCAGTAATTGCAACAACGACAAAGGGAATGGTTATTCGTGTTTCAATGCGTGACTTGCGTGTAATGGGGCGCGCAACTCAGGGCGTTCATGTCGTACGTCTAAAAGACGGAGATAAAGTTGCAGACATCGTACGCGTTCCAGTAGCAGAGGGCTTACCACCTGGAGAACAATTGACTTTGGATGATAGTGATTAAAATTCTATTTGTGCAAAACACCAGTGAGTTTGCTGAAAGGCAAACTCCAGATAAAAAAGTAAATCGTTGCCCATAACTAATTCTTCACTAACATAGATGTAAAATCAACTACTTTCTCTTCAAAAGATTCATGAGGTATAAACCATAAACTGTCATTATTTTTATAAACATTTCCATGCTTTCTCATCGCATTCAGATCATATCTTTCAGGTGATCCAAAAGCAGTATATTCGATATCTCCGCCTTTAGCATGAAAATAATGATAAGCTTGTGGCGTTTGCAGAGGATCTTTTCCAGAATTATTCTCAATTCTAGCAATAACTTCATTTAGGCATTGCAACTTCGGCCCTTCAAATACACAAGTATTAAAGACGAAATCCGAAATTCTTAGAGGTCCCAAAAACACATGACGCTTCCCCAATAAATCAAAAGAAGCATTATTCTTGTATTCCTCTCCTGCCTCATCTACGAGGGGCCCAACCACTTGATCTCCATAATTTTGTAAATCTCTTTCCATCTCTTCATACATAGGATGTCTAAAACGAATGTCAAAACGTGCAAAAGCGCCAACAGAGTTACCATTCATCAAAGAATACTGTCCCGCCCCTGCCACACCCACAAAACTTCCAAATTGTTGCAATGCTTCCTTCATAAAAAGTATATTTCTCCCACCTTCACAAGTATCTTCTAATGTTTGAAATCCTAAGGGGTCTCTACTTAGTTCCGTATAAGAAACAACAACAGAAGAACAGACTGAAGCACGAGAAAGAAAAATGCCTGCTTTAAAGGCTTCAAGATTTATTTCGTTCGTAAAATACCTAGTTCTATTCATCCTCGTCCGCGTTTATCTGGCTTTATAATCTTTTCCAATATTAATTATATTTGGCCATTAAAACAATAAACTTTTGATTAATTGAATTTTTTACGAGTAGTATAAGAAATCCATTTTTGGCTTCCATCTCTAAAAGTAGCATAATATCCTTGATTTTTCTTTAGGGGATGAAGAAAACGATTATTTAATGTAATCACTTTATCTCCGCCACGTGTAATTCCCGGAAATAGTGTTTCTCCCTTCAAAGTATAAGGGGTAGTGCTATTTCCAAGATCCATAACTGCTATCCATTGAGAATTTGCATCAGGTAATACAAAATTAAATTGAGAATCAATATAATAAGAATAGGTGAGATATTTCATACCTTTCGGAAATTTATTAGTGGGTATTGAATTATCTTCTTTAAATGGTGAAGATATCCGATAAAAATCTGGTCGCTCTTCCCCATGACCTAAAGCATACGGGCAAGAAAAACTCTTAGAGCTATAAACTCCTACATCACCAAAAATTTTATCAGGAATATGGGGCGACATGTATTGAGTAACTAATTGTTGATTAAACTCAATCTGTTCTTCTGACGTCATTTCTCGAGCATTCCAATCAGTCCTTTGATCAGTATATAAGTTCTCACTATTAATTCTAATATTTCTCTGATTACTCAAGCATTGCACATCTTTTGCACGATGCTTTGCCTTCGTAACTGCAGGAAGCAGCACACCTGCAAGCACACCGATAGTCGCAACTGTAGTAAGCAATTCCGTTAAAGTAAATCCCACATTCTTTTTATTCTTCATTATCTATTTCCTCTATCAAATTTTATCCATTTTTGTTCTCCACTGCCAAAAGTCGCAAATCTC
Organism: Candidatus Pacearchaeota archaeon; assembly: GCA_964202455.1. Taxonomy (GTDB): domain Archaea; phylum Nanobdellota; class Nanobdellia; order Pacearchaeales; family GW2011-AR1; genus VGKP01. Next base: position 100,374 of record CAXNIJ010000005.1, read on the forward strand.
CCAACACCTTTATGAGGATGCAAAACAGAATCATTAAAAACTATAGTCTTATCTTCCTCGCCTTCAATTTGTGGAAACATATTTCTCACAGAGGTTTTAAAATTTTTAGGAGTATTTACAGAATCAGAAACAACAGGTATAATAGAAAAATGAGAATCATCGCCATTAGATAATGAATAATCTTTTAATTGATCAAGAAAATTCCAACTCAGACCATACGAATAAGTAATTGCTTTTATTTCTTTACCTCCATCAGGAGAATAAGGAACATATCGAATAGTACCCATCTTCTCTCCAGGTTGGAAAAGAGTTGAAAATCCTGCTCTCTTTGTTCCATCTCCAAATGCATATGGACAAGTTACAGGTTTTGCTATAAATATTCCAAAATTTCCTAGATACGGATCTCTCATCAATGAAGATTCACAAAATCGGTTAAAACGATCATTCATCTCATTAATGTCTGCAGGATTATATCTTTGATTATAATCTGTAACAACATCTTGATAATCTGATTCTAGAACCGTACGAATACTTCTCTGATTATTCAAACACTGAACATCTCTCGCCTTATTCTTTCCACGTACTAATGAAGGTACGAGCATACCAGCAAGAACTCCAATAGTTGCAACTGTAGTAAGTAGTTCAGTTAAAGTGAATCCTTTGTTTTTCAATTGTTTTTTCATTTTATTAATAAAACTTATCAGTTTTATTCCATTTTTGCGCACCATTTCCATACGTCACCCATGCACCTGCGCCTTTATGAGCATGCATATGTGTTGAATCAAAAGTAAGTTTTTGATTTCTATCTAGTCGATTTTGTTTATCATCTTTATCTAATTTTTCATTTAAACCTGGAAAAATTTCACCAACTGTAAGATTTACTTTAGGGTAATAATAATTGAACATATCGCTCACTGCAACTTGTGGAAAGCTATCATCAGGATTAATTTCTAAATGATCAAAACTTAAACCATAGGTATAAGTGAAATAAGAAACTTCTTTTGAAATTGAATAATTAATGTTATGCTTATCCATTTCATTCATGGAAACAATAGAAAAAGGTGCGCGTGTTACTCCAGAATTTAATCCATATGGACAAGTCATAGGCTTTGAAAAATAAACTCCGGCACCTTTAAATTCTTGATCATGTATAAGTGGCTTAAGATTATCTTCCAAAAATTTCCCAATAAATTCACGTTCATCGCTATCACTAAGTTTACGAAAGTCTACAGAGACATCATTGTATGCACTTTCCATATTTAAATAAATATTTCTCTGATTATTAAGACACGCACGATCTTTTGCTCTGTGCTTTGCACTTGCAAGTGATGTTGAAAGTATTGTTGCAAGAACTCCAATAACTGCGGTAGTAACTAACAATTCTGTTAGAGTAAAGCCTTTCTTTCTTGAATCGCGAGGTGAAATATTCATAAGGGCTAAGAAATATAAGGATATTTAAATGTTTCTATTTGTTACTATTATTAAGTCATAACTATTATAGTGGAATTTTCAACTTCAGTCTTATGCAGGGGAACTAGATATAAATTCTAACTTATTAGGAATTTCATTTCTGACGTTTTAAGTTGAGATGGCGAATCGTTTTTATGATGTTTAAATATATTTGTTACTCTTTCTTCGTACGTAATCTTTTTTAATACGCCATTCATTATATTTTCATGAAATATGCAGAAATTCATACATTTCCTTCTCATCAGATTTTGGGAATCATCCAGTATACGTTTCCTGAAGAAAAGGGGAGAGGTCCTCGAGTTACTTTTCAAGACTGGAAAGAACAGCTAGAACTCGCTTATTCACGCTCACATCCTTACGTTGTTCGCGAAGGAGAGTATTCAAAGCAAGGAGTGCGTGAAAAATTGCATGCAAGCAAAGGAATTCTCGAAAAACTTCTGGAGATAGGAGCGCTGAGAATTGACGAAGCTTCGAGTCGTGCAACGCAGAAGTGTATTGATCCCCTTTCCATCGCGCAAACTATCAGTGCCCTCTATCATCTTCCAACAGAAGATATTCTTATCAAACAAAGTCCTTATTCTCCTGTTGCGAATATTTCACCAGAACACCATCTTCGCAAACTATGGAATGCATATACTGGAGAGCGTTGGTTTGAGACATTTCGTTCGAGTGTCTGTCAAAAAATTCAAGACTTATCGCCTATCCGCGAATGGCAGATCATTCCACGTAATTCAGTGCACAAGATACTGAAAATAAGCAGGAATACTGCAAGAGAACTAGAAGAACATGAATTTATAATTCCTAAGGAAAAAGAATTCAAAAATCGCAGCCTTCACAATTTTGTAGATCAGAGATCATTTGCATATTTTATTGCCCTCTTGAAGGGTAAACATATTCAGAATACATTTATTCAGAAAGAAAATGACCTATACTACCAAGATATTCGAGCATTATTTATCAACAAGAGAATACTTCCTTATTTGAGGAAACATGAATTACAACCTCGATGCGATTATACTATTTCTGAATTGAGTGAAAAACTTAATATCACTGCAAATGCAATTCGTTCCTATCTTTTTACGATGCACTCCTTGCCCTTTACCAGAGCCCCTTATCAGAAAAATCGAGTAAGAGTTGTTATAAAGGGCATTGACATTGCACTCCATCAACTCAAAGGCGAAAGAAAAAAGCAATATGGGGTTGCGGAGATTACTTCATTGTTCGGCATCCCCCAGAATCACTTTGAGAAACTTCGTCTGCCATCTTCGGGAAAAGATTTGTATGGAACTCAACAATGGGTATATCCCCTTTATGATACTCTTACATCAGGTATTCGCGAAAGATTTCTCCTAGAAAGAAATACTAACTTTTAAATACATTATTCTATCTGTATTTTAGATCTCATAGCTCAGTCCGGTTAGAGCACCGCTCTTATAAGAGTATGCTTCGTTAGAAGCATAATTTCACTCCTTCGAAGGAGATGTCATATGAGGAAAATGTTCCTTTTATTGCTAAGAACGGCGGGGGTCCCAGGTTCAAATCCTGGTGAGATCATACTTAAGGGAACTACGTTCCCTTGAAGTTCAACCCTCCTTAAAAATGTCTACGTTCCCTTGAAGTTCAACTCTCCTTAAAAATGTCTACGTTCCCTTGAAGTTCAACTCTCCTTAAAAATGTCTACGTTCCCTTGAAGTTCAACCCTCCTTAAAAATGTCTACGTTCCCTTGAAGTTCAACCTCATTTAGATAGTTCTTGAGGTTTCAACCTCATTTAGATAGTTCTTGAGGTTTCAACTTTCCCTATAAACTTCCCTCTACAAGCTATGGTTCCTCAAGAATTTTCTGATTCTTGATAGCCAGCAAGGACTTTGTCCTTGAGATCTTACAAACTTCCCTCTACATTCGAATTTACTTTGAATGATCTAAATCCCAATGTTTAAATAAATGAAATAATTGTTTGATTAATGAAAGATTTATCAAAAGAGATTCTTGCTTATGCTTTAAAGAACGCTATTGAATTTGGAAAAGCAGATGCGGGAAGAATATTGCCTAAATTGTTTCAACATGGTCTTGATAAGAAAGAAATAAAGGAAGTAATGCCTATAATTGAGGCGATTGCAAAGGGCGTTAATGCACTTTCTAAAGAAAGCAGAGAGAAAGAATTTGAACTTGTTAAGGGACTTGTGAAAGAAAGAGAAGAGAAAGAGAAAGATTTACCCGAGTTACCAAATCTTGAAGGTGGAGTTGTGACTCGTATGCCTCCTGAGCCATCTAAGTATGCACATATTGGACACGCAATATCTTTTTTACTTAATTATTTATCGGCTAAAAGATATGGTGGAAAATCATTTCTAAGATTTGATGATGCGAATCCTGAAAAAGTTTCACAAGAATATGTAGATGCAATGCTTGAAGATATTGAAGGTTATTTGGGAATAAAACCAGATGGAATAAAATATGTTTCAGATGATATGGAATTGATGTATAAATATGCTGAGAAATTAATTGCTTTTGAGAAAGTCTATGTATGTTCTTGCGAGAGAAAACAAATGCAAGACTCTCGACATTCTGGAAAAGAATGTTTATGCAGAAAAGCAGATTCCAAGAAAACTCTTGAAGAATGGGGAAAAATGTTGAAAGGAACGTATAAAGGAGGACAAGTTGTCTTGAGAATAAAGGGCGATATGAGTGCGCAGAATCAGGTGATGAGGGATCCAGTATTATTCAGAATTGTTGAGGCAAAACATTTTAGAAAAGGAACTAAATACAAAGTCTGGCCGATGTATGATTTTTATAGCCCTATTGAAGACGATTTGATGGGAATTACACATATATTAAGAAGCAATGAGTTTGATCAGAGAATTGAATTACAAGCATTACTCTCGAAATTACTTGGACTAAGAGAACAAACAATTATACAATATGGGCGAATAGGGGTTTTGGATGGAACAACTAAGGGAAGAGAGATTCGTGAATTAGTTGCATCTGGAGAGTATGTTGGATGGGATGATCCGAGACTTGTTACACTTAAGGCACTTAAGAGAAGAGGAATAAAGAAAGAAGTTATTTATGAACTTGTGAAACAAACAGGATTAGCGCAGAAGGAATCATTTATTGATTTTGCCATGATTGCTTCGTTAAGTAGAAAATTAATTGACGCACAAACACCTAGATTCTTTTTTGTCGAAGATCCTGTGCGAGTGGAAGTGAAAGATGCACCAAATATTGAACATGTACATTTGCCAGTGCATCCAGATAGAGATGAGAAGAGAACGATTAAACTTGGAGAAAATCTTTTTATTTCGAATGAAGATGTTTCAAAGTTAAAAGGAAAAGAAGTAAGATTTTTACATTTGTATAATATTAAACTTTCTTCTAAAATATCTAAACGTCAAGGATTGAAAATCCTTGAGCGCACTCAAGAACCTTCTGAAAAGTTCTTGACAAAGGAAATTTCTGGAGATTTTACTACACTTGAAAATAAAAATATTCCCAAAATTCACTGGATTTCTGAGGGAATTGCAGTACGCGTTTTCATGCCTGATGCGACGTGGAAAGAAGGAATTGGAGAAGAAGGATTAATGAATTTGAATATAGGTGATGTTGTGCAATTTGAGAGATTTGGATTTGTAAAACTCGATACTAAGAAAGAAGATGTTTTGGAATTTTGGTTTACTCATGATTAGTCGACGAGAAGAAAGATTTATAAAGAGACCCTCCTTTGTGAATATATCCCGAAATTAATCTTAAGGGATATCAAAAATAGCTAAAAGGAGGTAAAGATGATAAATAATAATAGAAAAGGATTGAGCGATGTTGTTACTACGGTGCTGATCATCTTGTTGGTGTTAGCTGCTGTTGCAATAATTGCGTCTTATGTTCTCAATGCTGTAAATCGAGGAGGCGCGGAAGTAGGTGGTGCTGCTGCTTGTACATTAATGCAATTATATCCAACAGAGTGTAAGTATGTAAAGAACACTAACTTAGGTGTCCTTGGTAGTTCGGATACCGTGGTTACTTATGACTTCACTTTGAAAGCAACTAAGCGTGGATCAGATATTAACGTGAAACAATTGGACGTTCTTTTAACTGATAAAGCTAGTGGAGATATAAAGAGAAAGCAAAATGATGTCGATGGAGTTAAGATTTTACCTCTTAAATTCTTGGAAACATCTACAATATATCAAGAGTTAGCAATAACTCAGGTCGCTTATACGGCTGGAAAATATTCAAGTGCAGGCTTAGCAGTAACGGTTGTTCCAGAGGGCGGAACGGCTAGCGCAACATGCAATCCGTCAAAGATTGTTGATTGTATTGAAACAACAGGTACTACTATTGGTGTTGAATAATTTTAGGTTTTACTTATTCTTATTTTTTTATTTTTTTTAACTGCCTGAGAGTCGTATGAATGATTTTTTATTATTCAAAATTCTCTTAGGATAATTAATTATCTGTTGTCTAAATCTACTATCATCTATTCTTTAAAGTTCGATAGTTTTGCTATTAGATTATTGCTCAAAATATAATAATTTGAGAAATGTTTAAAAATGTATGAAACTATTTTATGAAATGTATAAAAGAGGAATGACTGGAATTATGATTTTCTCTATTCTATTTTTGTTGTTTCTTTTATATCTGGGAGTTATTGGAACACAGGTTTTAAGAGCATTAGACCAAGGGGGCGGAGGAATTAGCGGAGCCGCGTCTTGTTCGTTTGTTCAAATAACTCCTGTTTCTTGTGTTTATACGAAGAAGGTCGATGGTACTTTTGATTTAATTGTTAAAGGAGCTCATAGTGGAACTTCAATACCTGTAAAAGAAATAAATGTCTTATTGACTTATTCTAGCACTAAAGATGTTGTTAGAAAGTCTGCGACCAGTATTCCAAAACTCTTTGAAACTTCTGGAGTTTATTTTGAAAATAAGTTATCTACTAAAAAATATTCTGGAGTTTCTTTAGCACATAGTATTTTTTTGGAAAATGGGAAAAATAATGTTGCATGTAATCCTTCAGAAGAAGTTGAATGTCTGGAAAATTAGAGACTTTCAACAAAGCCTTTTTAATAGGTTTCCATTTATGTGAAAAACGCTTTCTTTAATTGTAGAATTTAGATTATGTGCAAAGCCCTTAAATCCAAATCATTTAAAAACTTCTTTTTCTTTTATAACCTATGATTGAGGTTGAAGCAAAGATAAGGGTTAAGGATTTATCTCTTATTAGAAAAAAGATACTTTCGATAACTAAATATCATAAGACGATTATTAAAGTAGATGATTATTATACTTTAGAGAATCTGAAAAACTATCCACATAAAAGCTTGCGAGTTAGGAAAATGGGAAAAATTTATCAAATAAATTTTAAACAAAGTTTGTCATTTGAGAATCATATTCATGCAAAGAAAGAAACAGAATTTACGGCTAGTAATATAGAAGATTTTCTTGCTCTTTTGAAAGAATTTGGTTTTAAAAAATGGTTAAGAAAGGAGAAAAAGAGCGAAGTTTATAGAATTTCTGAAAACTTTCATATAGAGCTAAATAATGTTAAAGATCTTGGATGGTTTGTAGAAGTGGAATATCTTGCTAAGCCCAACGAAGTCAAATATGCAGAGAAAAGAGTACTCGATGTTCTGAAGTCATTGGGTTATAAAGAGAAAGATTTTATTAAAGAAGGATATACGAAACTATTGTGGGATAAACAGAGGAAGGTTTAAAATATGCTTATCTTTATAGGGATATGAGGAAATTAATTTTATCAATATTAGTCATAATCTTTGTTTCTTTAACTTTTATTCATGCAGAAGAATTACCTTTACAGAAATATCCATATGTTAATGATTTTGCAGGAATACTTAATATTAGTGGAGTTGAAGGATTGAGGGGCGCCTTGCAATCGCTTGAACAATCCACAACTGCACAAGTCTTTGTAGTGACCGTTAATACTACTGCTCCAGATGTACCTTCAGAATACAGGACTAAATTATTCAAGGCGTGGAGCGTTGGACAGAAAGAAAAAGACAATGGATTACTAATTGTTTATGCAGTTAGTGAAAAAAGAATTGAAGTTGAAGTTGGATATGGACTTGAAGGTATCTTGCCAGATTCTAAAGTGGGAAGAATGCTTGATGAAATATATGTTCCCTTAAGAGATAAAGGAAAAGTTGAAGAGGGAATTTTTTCTTTTAGTGAGGCGATAGTTAAAATTATTATGGAAAATGCGGATGAAGTTCGCGCAGGTAAAACTTCTCCTAAAACCGAGCCTATTGCTTACATTGTTTTTTTTGTTATTTTTATTGTCGTCATTATAATTATTATGAATGCTGCGTCTCAAACACGTTCTTTTAAAGGTAAACAGAGAGAATCTGGCTTTTGGTGGATATTATGGGCAATTCTTGCAAGTTCTGGTGGAAGAGGTGGAGGAGGAAGCGGTGGCGGAGGATTTAGCGGAGGATTTGGAGGTGGAGGAGGAAGTGGAGGCGGGGGCGCAGGTAGATAGGTTTTTAAAGAATATTTTTCTTAATATAATATGAACAGTAAAAAAGGATTGTCTGGTCTTGCAATTGCAGGAATTGTCGTTGGAGTAATTGTTTTATTTCTGGTTATATATTTAATTTCAGGTTATAATCGATTTGTTACACTAGATCAATCTATAAATGGGAAGTGGAGCGAAGTCGAGAATCAATATCAGAGACAGAACGATATTATTGGAAGAATGATAGATACAGTTAAGAGTCAAGTTGGTGTTGAAACAACATTTGTTAAAGAAGTTATTGCTGCTAGAACTGCTTGGGTAAATTCTGCAGGAGCAAGTCAACTTGCAAAAGATGCTTCTGGTCAAAAATTGAATAGTGGTATAAATGCATTCGTAAATGCTGTTTCTGAAAATTATCCTACCTTGCAAGCAAGCGAAGGCTATACTGCATTAAGAGATGAGATGGTGGGTACACAGAATAGAATCACCGTTGCACGTGGTCGATATATTGAAGTGATACAAGAATATAATACTGCCACTAAGAAATTTCCAAGTAATTTACTTGCTGGAATGTTCGGATTTAGCGGGAAAGATTATTATAAGGCAGAAGCAGGATCTTTGAATACTCCTAAATTAGGCACTGGCGTTTTGCCTTAAACTTAAGATCTTCTTTTTTTCCACGAAGTGAGTTGCTCTTTTTTAAAATAAAAATATTGAATATTTTCCGAAGAGTCAGTTTCAATACTTGATATCTGTCTTTCTATATCTTCACAGTATTCTCCTCTTGGGCTTGTGCAGTGAAAAACTAAGCTATCTCCTGCAGTTATATCTTCTAAGTTCTTGAGAATTATATCTGCAAGCGTAACTTCAAATCTGTTTTTAGTTCTTATTGAATCGTACTCTTCGGGAACTATTTCTATAACATAGAATATCGGGTTACTCTTCTTAGAGGCAGAATCTTTCACTTATTTGTTAAGTTACTAGATATTATAAATATTTAGATTGCAGGTTTTCTACTTTTTCTTACTCTTCTTTGGTGAAGATTTCTTGAAAGAATTTTTTTCCTTTTCAATAGCAGCTATTGCTTTTTCTACTTGTTTCATTTGATCTGCTGAGTCATCTAGAGCAGGCTCACTTTCTTCTGGAGAAGGCTCTTGTTGTGCTGGACTAGCTTTTCCTGTTAACTGATCTGCTGCGGCAGTGCCCATTTGTTTCTTTATTTCTTCTATAGGGAGCTTACGTACTATGTCCATAAAAGATTTCTTTTCCATGCGAAGAACACTTCTTGTTGAATCCTCTATATGGGCGTTGAGAATTCCCATCCCTGAAAGCATGCAGTTAAGATTCCAGATTTTTTTCCCTTCCATTGTTTGAACTACTGCGATAATTTTTTTAACCTCATCAGTAATATTTCTATTTTTCATTTCATCTTGTAAGATTCCTGCAAGTGCATCTAAGTCAATATTTGTTTTTAATTCTAGTTTTTCAGGAACTTTTTTAGTCATAAGATCCATCATTTGCAGAGTTATTCTATTGTCAAGAGTAAAAGCGGCCACCTTCTTTTTTGAAGGAACGTAATAATCAATAACGTGGCTATTTTTTCCATTTTCTAAATCTAAAACAAAAAATGCTGCAATCATAAATGCATCGTTGTTCTTTTTTGTAAAATCTTTGTATTCAGTAGAAGCACTTAATTTTGTAATATACGGTTGTATTTTCATACTCTTTTTCCTCAATTATCTGTTAAAGAAATAAGGGTTTATAAGGTTTTAGGCAAGAGGGGATATATCTTTAAATACTTTATAAAAATTATATAATTAACATGGAAATTCTCCGTGCTAATTGGCCAAATATTAGTAACTTGAGTTCGCCAGAAGCAAACTCAGATGTGTTCTGCACAAATAGTATCTTTATCGCAAGTAAATTTCGATAAAGATCAATCTCAAAAAAATTTAGATTAGTTTGACACTTGGTGATTTTTCTATAATTTTTATCAAATTATACTCA
>CAXNIJ010000006.1:0-81844 GCA_964202455.1 Candidatus Pacearchaeota archaeon
TGATTTCTCTTGCGATGTAGTGAGCTGTGTCCTTAGGTAAGTGGTTTCTGCGATAAGCTTTCTTGTAGGTCGCAAGTTCTCTCGCTAGTTCCTTTCTTTCAGCGCTTTCTGTGTATGTTCTCATGCTTTGTGGTCCTCCATTGTATAAATAGCGAGAAAAAAGAGTACTTAATACTCTGTTGAAGATAATTCTACAACATATTACTAAATAAGGATTTTGCGAGGAAAGAATATGACTTCAGCAAATACACTAGCAAACGGCAGACAATTGCCTAAGAGATTTCTTCTCATGGTTTATGGCCCCATGTGTGCAGGAAAGACTACTCTGATAAATAAGCTTTTTGAAAGTTACGACGGAATTTTCAAAGGTTCTAATGATTACATAAAATGGCTAATATCAAATTGTGGACTCAACAAATATAAGATTCTCAATAATACCATGACACTCAAACTTACCGAAGTAGCCTTAGAACACGGTTTATCGGCAATGATTGATGGCAATTCCCACATATTGGCTGAGATGTCTAGCGATTACAAGTCTTTAGCCGAGAGATATTCGGTGCCTATTTATGAAGTAAACATTGAGGCACCATATAATGTTCTTTTAATGAGGTTTAATGAGAGAGTTAAGAAAGGAATTATTGAAGCAACAGGCACAAGACCTACGATTGTCACAGAATATGAGATGAAAAGGAGATATGAATTATATTGCAAAAATAAAAAAACTCTTATTCCTACTTTTTCATCTGAATTTCATAGTTCTGAAGAAATTTCTCGTCAGATTATAAACTCCCTCTTTGAGCACGACGCAATGAAGCAACTGGAAACAGAAACAAGAGGAGGAAGAACATGAACAAAGAAAACACAAGATTTGAAATCAATCATCTAGAATTTGTAGGAAAGCAAGAAGATTCAGGTAAGCGCAAAGATTTTTTCAGAGCATATGGATCTGAATACGAGCATATTCATGAAAATAAAAGTGCAAAATATATTGTCACAGAATCTATTGAAAATAGACATTCTATAGTGAGGTTTGATTCGATGATTTTGAATAATTACACTAGATTATTGCCTGAAAGAAATACTTACACCAGAGTAGATTCACATCCTCAAATCTTAGAAACTTTATATCCAGGCTCTAGTCAAAAGTATGATGTACAAAGACAGCAAACTAGTAAACTTCTTCAGAAATTTGCAGAGGAATGGGAGAAAAAAGGAAAGATTCCATATGAAGATAAAGAGTTTTGGGATACTTTTGAAGATAATCAAGAATATAAAGAATTTAAGGCTACAATAACAGGAATTGTAAATGTAAGTGGGGGATTCCTTTCATACAATCCTGAAAAGGAAATCTTAGAAGTCAAGGGCAAATCAGGAAATTATGGGCGGCCTTCTGAAGCGCATTTGCTTAAACTAGCACCTTTAATTCTTGAGAGATATAATCAACTTGCTCCAGTTAAGGTAGTGAGTCTCGATTTCGGCAAGAATTTTCTTGGAAGAGATCTAAAGAATCAGATGCTGGAAAAGATGATAAGCGGTTTCAATGACCAGTATATTGCAGTTGAGAATTTGGATAATTTGTAGATTAAAAATCTACAACAGCTAGAAAAGCTTAAATAGCAAGGCGCCTTGCTAAAAGCTGAGATGACAAGTATAGAAAAAACTCTTGAAAAAATAGGTCTCGCACAAAACGAGATCAAAGTCTATTTGATTTTGAATGACCAAGGGTCTATGAAAGCTGGAAAGATTGCAAAGTTGGCCCACATGGATAGAAGCAGTGCATACAATGCAATTCAGATGCTTCTTGATAAAGGGCTTGTAAGTTATGTTTTAATTGGAAAAGTTAAATGGTTTCAAGCTACGGGGCCACAGAGAATTCTCGAATATCTTAAAGAGCAACAAGATGATGTGATGGCTGTCTTGCCAGAATTGCAAGAACGGCATAAGCGTAAAAAGATTGAAGGGCAAGTACGATTGTTCAAAGGTATTAAAGGCGTCAAATCCGTGTTCTTGGATATTATTCGCACAGGAAAGAACAATTATGTGTTTGGAAGTGAAGGACAGTTTTCTGCTCGTATGCCTGAATTTGCGTACCAGTTCGATAGAATGAAGAAGGAAAAAAATATCAAGACACAATTGATTTTACGAAAGGGGCGTACAGAGTTGGATTCAAAGACTTCAGACCACAGATATTTACCAAATCTTGCTGAAAGTCCTGCCGTAACTAATATTTATGGGGATAAAGTCGCAATCATTATTTGGACTGATGAACCTGAAGGAATTATTATTGAGAATGCTGCGGCTGCGAAGGCGTATAAATCGTATTTTGATGTGATGTGGAAACAGGGGAAAGAAGTATAATTGTTCTCTAAGAGCTTGTATGAGACTCGAGCGATACATTATACTCGGCTAACGCGCGAGCAAGAACAGGAACACAAGAACTCATATCTTCTCCAAAACAGATAGTTCGCTCGAATAAATATAATTCTTTAGGCCGATACTCGTTGAGAGATCGAAATCGAACATTGAATCTTTTTTGTATCTCTGCAAATGCTTTTGCTTTTTTTTCTTCAAAATCAGAATTACGTACTGCAAAATCAAAAAGTTGATTTCCATACCAAAATCTTTGTCCCATTAAATTTTGTGCCGCCTTTTCTATATCATTTAAAGCGGAAGCAGAAAGCCAAGGAGAACTTTCTAGAGTTAAATTCGGTGAACACATTTGCCTTCGAACACTTTCTATTGTTCTAGGAATTTCTAATTGTGGAATCATGACTAAAGCTATACTTTTGTCATCAACTGCTTGCCCTATAATCTTAGCACAATGACTAGCATGATGCTCTCCACCACTGTACATTTCAGGGTGCACACAAATATAAAGAGTTTTTACTTGGTTTTTTGAGAGTTCGATCATACATTTGCATAATAAATTGCCTTTAAAAACTTTCTAGGGAATGTTTATAAGTTCTCCTTTCTATTAAAATAGGGGGCAAAGTGATGATTGTAATTAATTTTAAAAATTATGTATTTGGTGCTAAAGTCTTGGATTTAGTTAGGAAAGTTGATATTTATTTACCTAAATCCATTGTCGCAGTTTCATTTGTAGATTTGATAGAGATAGTTAAGAACACAACTTTGCCAGTTTATACTCAACATATAGATGCTTATGAAGAGGGAAGAGCAACAGGGTTTGTTATTCCTGAGGCACTTGTAAGTGCAGGGGCTAAGGGAAGTCTATTAAATCACTCTGAACATCCAGCTAAACTTGCAGATATAAAGCGCGCTCTTGATAGATGTCATGATGCTGGACTCAAGATTATCTTATGTGCTTCTACTCTTGCACAAGTTAAGAAATTTATTCCTCTTAATCCCTATGCAATTGCCTTTGAAGATCCTCAACTAATTGCTACGGGCAAATCGATTACTTCTCATAAAGCCCACACTATGCATGAATTTATTGGACTCATGAATGGCTCTTCAATTATTCCATTGTGTGGAGCAGGCATTAGTACTGCAGATGATGTGAAAGAAGCTTTATCTATCGGATGCAAAGGAGTTTTAGTTTCTTCGGCTATTGCACATAATAATGACCCTGAGAAGTTTTTGAAAGATGTGTCAAGAATTATATCTTAGAAGTTGATAAATATCAAGAATACCAAAAAGTATTCTTGAGTGCGATCAAAAGTCAAAGACTTTTGACGACTGAAAGTTTTCGACAGGTTTAAAGGCTCTTCTTCGCCTTAAGACCATTTAGCTTCATCGAATCTAAACATCGAGAATGCTTTTTCGGCATTCTTGAGTGTGCTCGAAAATTATTTAATTTTCGACAGGTTTAAAAACCTTTTTTTGTATTTCAATTAGCACACAATTTAATAATATGGCCGATAAAGAATCAAGTTTAAGCAAGATTGAAAGACTTACAAATACGCAGATTGACATAAGAAATGTAGCGACGAGTGCACATATTCACCATGGTAAGACTGCATTTACAGATAATCTTTTAGCTGCTGCTGGAATGATGGCTGTAAAAAATGCAGGAAACCTTGATGAAGGAATGACTACTTGGCAACATGCAGATGAACAAGAAAGATTGATGACTGTTGACGCTGCAAATGTAAGTATGGCGCACGAATTTGGAGGAAAAGAATATCTAATTAATTTAATTGATACTCCTGGACACGTTGACTTTGGAGGAAATGTTACAAGAGCTATGAGGGCCATTGATGGAACTTTCGCTTTGATTTGTGCTGTCGAAGGAATAATGCCTCAAACTGAAACGGTTCTAAAGCAAGCTCTAAGGGAAAGAGTAAAGCCAGTACTTTTTATTAATAAAGTTGACAGATTAATTAAAGAACTGAAATTAACGCCTGAGCAGATGCAAGAGAGGTTTATGAAGCTCATTGCAGAATTTAATAATTTAATTATGCAGATTGCTGAAGATGAATATAAAGAAAAATGGAAAGTTAGTGTAAATGATGGAAGTGTTGCTTTTGGTTCGGCTCGTGAGAATTGGGCAGTTTCTATTCCTTTTATGAAGAAGAGAGGAGTTTCTTTTAAAGATATTTATAGAATTTATGAACTTGAAGGAGAAGAGAGAAAGAAATGGGTGTGGGAGAAAGCACCTTTACATGAGGTTGTACTTGATATGGCAGTTAAGCACTTGCCAAATCCAGTTGAAGCTCAGAAATACCGTATTCCTAAAATATGGAGAGGAGATCCTACAAGTAAGTTTGGACAAGATCTTGTTTCATGTAACAGAGATGGAGAAGTGGCATACGTTATTACAAATATCGTCATTGATAAGAAATCTGGAAAAGAAATTGCAGCAGGCAGATTATATTCTGGAACGATTAAAAATGGAATGGAAGTTTATGCAAATAATGCGAAGAAAAATTATCGTATTCAGCAAGTATTAGTTTATAATGGTATTAAACCTGAACAACTTGAACAAGTTCCTGCTGGAAATGTACTTGCAATCTCTGGATTAAATGTTGATGTGGGAGATACCATTACTGTAAATCCTCAGACTCCATTTGAAGAAATTAGGCATATTTTCCAACCAGTTATTACAAAGTCCATTGAAGTTGTAAAATCTTCAGATCTTCCAAAACTTATTGAGGTATTACGTAGAGTTGGGAAAGAAGATCCTAGCATAAAGATTGAAATTAATGAAGAAACTGGAGAAAATTTGATGTCTGGAATGGGAGAATTACACTTAGAAATTATTGAAGGAAGAATAAAAAATGAGAAAGGACTCGATGTAAAAATGGGGTCTCCAATTGTAGTTTATAGAGAAAGTATTGGAAAAAACAGCGGAGAACTCGAAGTAAGAACTCCTAATGGGCACAATATATTTACAATAAGTATGGAACCGCTAGAGAAAGAAGTGTATGATTCTATTGAAAAAGGAGATCTTCCCGAAGGAAGACTTAAGAAGAAGTCTGAAGACATGTGGAAGAAATTACAGGCTCTAGGTATTTCTAATGAAGAGGCTCGTCAATATCAGGAAATCTATAAAGGGAATGTTTTTGAAGAGCGAACTCGAGGTATTGTAACATTGCCGGAGATTATAGAGTCACTTATTGATGGATGGAAACTTGTTGTTGATGGCGGTCCCATGGCTAAAGAGCCTTTGATGAAAGCAAAGTTTATTTTACATGACGCTAAGATTCACGTTGATCATATGCATCGCGGTCCTGCACAGATTTATCCAGCCGTGCGTTTAGGAATGTTTGATTGTATGAAGAAAGGTGGCGCCGTAATTCTTGAACCTATTCAAACTCACTTGATTGAAGTTCCAGTTGAATTTATGGGTGCTGTGACTACACTTGTAGGAAGTAAGAGGGGCGTGCTTATAGATGTTGCACAAGAAGGAAACGATACGTTCATTAAATCTAGGATACCTGTTTCTGAGATGATTGGATGGAGTAATGACTTACGAAGTTCTACTGAAGGACGAGGCGTAAGTAGTTTGATGGATCAGGAATTCCAGAAGATGCCTGGAGAATTACAAACCAATGTTATTAGAAAGATTAGAGAAAGAAAAGGCTTGGCAGAGAATCAGTAAAAGTTAGTTCGCTTTGCTCACTACTTTAATGGCTATATTGGACAGAGTACTCTGTTCAATATAGGAAATAATAATTTGCTTATAGATTATATACTAATAATTATAGAAAATTTGTCTTCATAATATACTATCGATAGTTATTTTTTTGATAAAGTTCTTTTTGATTCGACCATATTAAATATGCTACTGGAACGATAAATAGCCAGTGCAAGATAAAAGAAAGTGCGAAACTGATAAGTGCTAGAATTGATTGAATTACTACGGTTTTGTTGAATTCTCTTTTAGCTATCTTTTTCATATTTCTTTACAATTAGATTCTTTAATTTCGGAAGGATTTAGTTTAGAATAATACTTATTTTTTAATTCTAGAGGTAAAACATCAAAAGGACAAATAAAATTCTTTTCTTTTCCATATAATAAGTTTCCCTCTGCAGGTAATTGATCGTTAATATGATTTAAGTCGAAAACTCCAAAGTCAAAATTATTTGCTAATGGGGTGCCCGTGGTGTATCCTAAAAGCTCTCCTGCTTTGAATCGAATAAATTCACTTAATTTTGGCGAATCTCTAGTATCTGTTTGAGGAGTACTGGGAAAGACGTTTTTTATTTTTTCTATTGGTTCGGTAATATGATTAATGAGATACCAAATTTCACAAGAAACTTGAAAATGTAAGTCATAATCTGTTGCACCTCTTGCGGATTTATATACTCCAGAAATTAGTTCAGAATCTACAGGAGCATATACTGCTACTTTTTGTCCACTTTTAATATTTAACCAAGCTCGATGCCTAGAATTACCTGGAGTGATTATTGTTGGTTCTACACTTGAGATTTTATCTATTTCTGTAAAATCGTGTGTGAATTTAATATCTGAATTATTTATGCAAGGAACATTCCAATAAAGATTTTTTAATATAATGGTTTCTTTTGTTTGAATATTTTTTTCTGAAGTTGAGCTGGTATTGTTTAATTTAGAAAAAGAAGGAGATTCTATTTTTTCTATTTCTAAATTTTTTAATGAAAAAAATAGGACTATAAATAAAACACAGAGAAAAATTATAATTGTAATTATATATTTAGACCTCATTTTAATTGTTATGACCGTAAACTATATAAACTTCTCCATCTTATTTATTATATGCAAAGTGGGATGATAGGTTATTCTTGGAAAAGAGATACAATTAGTTTTACTTGCGTGTCTGACTTTATTCTTCTCTGCGAGTAAACCTAAACTTCATGTTTCTGGTTCTTGCAAATTCTACCATGACAATAAAAAAACAAACTCCGCTTCTTGCATCGTCTTTTTCTGTAGCGGAGAATGTGCGTATAATTCACACTCTACTTCTTGAAGAAGGGGCTTCTAGAAATATTTTAGAAAGTACCCTAGAATTTGCTAGAAGAAATATTCTTGCTGAAAAAGAATGTTGCAGTAGATGTCTAAAGGCATTTATACTTGAGAAAATTAAAGAAAAAAATTCAAAAGAATTGATTTTGGTTGTAAATAGAGTTTTACGAGATGAAATTGGACACGAAGGATATTATTTGGATGGTGAAGAACTAAGGAAGATTTAAAAACTACACCTTCTAAAGTTTTTTATGAGCGCCGGATTGGAAGTTTTACACGAAAGTGGAGTAATTACTTTGGATGAGAGTTTGCTTACGAAAACCAAGACTGCCCCTTTAGTTGCAATAGGGGCACATAGAGATTCTCGAATTGATCTATACACTTTGAAGTATAATGGTGCTAAACAAGCAAGCGTTTTTGTTTATCCATCTTGGTATGCCCTCAGGCCCGATAAATTAAGTGAATTAGATCCAAATATTTCCGATGTTTCGAATATAATTATATTTCAAGAATTTAATGAAGTTTCTGTAGAAGATTTAGATAGGGAATTCATTATTGCTGCGCAGAGAGATACTCTTACATCCTTTATGGATCATCCATACAATCTTCATAGGCCTCCGATTATTGAACATTCTTATATAAATGGAGCAGAGTTGTTGATCAAAGGAATTATTGAAGATTTGAGATTATCCTAAAATTACTTTCTTTTTCCCATTAATTGCAGAAGATGAAGGAATAGGTTAATGAAGTCAAGATAGAGTGTGAGTGCACCTAAAATTGATTCCTTTGTATCCTCATCTGTGCCTTCATTTCCAAGAACATTATGTTCTTTGATTTTCTGAACATCATAAGCGGTAAGACCCATAAAGATAATGACTCCTAGAATGGAAATTATAAAGTTGAATTGAGAACTTTGAAGGAATAAATTGAAAAGACTAGCTAAAATTATCCCAATAAGTCCAATGAATAGAAAAGTGCCTAACGAAGTAAGGTCTCTTTTTGTGACGTAGCCATATAAACTCAATAATCCGAAAAGTCCCGCAGTTAAGAAGAAAACAAAAGCAATTGAAGAAATTTCATAAACTATGAAAATTACAGATAATGTGAGTCCGGTAATAAATGAGTATAATATGAAACATAACTTGGCAATTCCTGCAGACATACTTTTAATCCAGGCAGATAAATAAATTACCAATCCTAGTTCAAGAATAATGAGGCCGAAGAATATCCATCTACTGCCAAAGATTAATGCTAATAGAGAGGGTGTTGATATTGTTAAGTAAGCTGCAAGTGCAGAAATTAAAAGGCCAAAGAACATCCAGGCATAGACTTTCTGGAAAAATCTTTGTGTTTCTCCCTCATTATTTTTTAAATTTCTTCGTGTCATTATTTGTTTAATAGAAGGTAGTTTAAAAATGTTTCTTTAGAATCTTCGATCTTTATCTTGTCTATTCATAAATTTATTTATGAAGTCACTGTAATCTTCGCGCTCGACTATATTTGTAACTGTCCAAAGACTTTCTGCAGCTATTTGTTGAGTCTTTACGACTCCGCTAACTTTGCGATGAACTGGACCAGTTAGGAGAAGCTGATGTTTACTTTTTTCTGCAGCACGTTTTGCAGCGATTACCGTGTTTCCTACAGCATGATATGCTTGGGCTCCTTGCATTGATTCTACTATCATTTCTCCTAAATGAATACCTATTCCAAAATTAATTTTTAGTGCATGTTTTTGGTTATACTCTAGCAATAACTTCTCTATATCTCTACCAATTTTTACTGCAAGAAGAGAAGGGTTCTCATTTTTTGTTTTTTGAGGAGAAAAAATCATTAGATGAGTATTGCGATCTTCTCTTACTGTCGCCTTTGCTGAAGAAGCATGATATGCAACTTTACTGATTAAATCTGATGCCTGATCGTCTTCAATTAGTTCGTGAATATTATGAATTGTTAATGCCATAATTGCACATTCTTCCTTTCTTCCGGTAGCTGAAGAGTATCCAAGACTTTTTTTTACTTCAGGATGCTGGAAAGAAGAATTTTTTGGAAAAGAAATAGGTTCTGAAGATTGAGACATTATGGGTTTAAGACGAGGTTGATCCCATTTTGAACTCATCAGAGGCATTTTTCCAGTATAATTTCTTTTAACTGCTACTTTATATGCTGCAACTGCCATAAATATTAGTCCGAAAAATAAAATAAAGTATAATATATTCCATCCTTTTCCTTTAACTAATTCATTAATATCTCTTATTTCTATCGATTTTCCTGTAAGAAAAGAACTTCCTAAATCTTTTTGTTCTATACCTTCTGAAACTTTAATTGAATAAGTTCCATCTGGCGCTATTAGTTTATAGACTTTCTTTTCCCCTAATCCAAGTTCGATGTTTTTTATCTCATTTATGCCATTGAGTGAAACCTCTACGGCTTTTTTGAATTCTGTGTTTCCAGTGTTAGTTAGAATCAAAGTATTATTTTCTAGAGAAAATGAAACATTTACAACTTCTTCTGTATTCCAAGTACGTTCTGCTTGAAGGGTTTGAGTTTTAGCTTCAATTTTCCAAAGACCTGGAGTTGCATTATTTGCTAACGTATATGAAAGTGTCTCTCCTGCCTTTACTAATTTCTTTTCTAAGATTTTTCCCGAAGGATGAATTATTGAAATGCTAGCATCTTGTCTTACATCTTCATTTGCCTGATCTGTAAGAAGCACCATATAGACTAGATTTTTTCCAGGTTGTAAAATTGGAGAGTTAAGAGCGACGTCTATATTTTTTGCTACTTGAGAAATTTTTATTATGCTTTGGCTTGTTCCCTCATTCATTAATAAGTCTGAATCATCTTTTTCATATACTCTTGCTTGAACAATATAATTTCTTGAAGGAGTTAAATCTGGAATATTTAATGTTAAATTGAATGCGCCCTTATTTACTTGACTAGAAACACTAGTTGACAGACCAGTTATGGAAAGGTCTATAAAACCTTTTAGAGGAGAGCCATTTTTTCTTGTCGAAGTTCCTGAAACTTGTACTTGTGAACCAGGAAGATATACTGCTTTATCTAACTTCAATGTAGTTATAAGTTCTTTTGTAATTTCAAATATTCCACTTTCACCTTTTTCATTTCCATAATCTGCTTGTAACGAACAAGTTCCAGTTACATTTCCTAAAATACTCGAATCTAAATGCGTTGAAAAAGGTATTTTCTTTTGTTCACCTGCTTTAATATTTAATGGGTTTTTGTATATTTCTACTTTGCCCGTATCACAGATTATATTTATTGAAAGAAAACTTGTTTTTGCTGAACTTGAAAATAGAGTTATATTTGTAATCAAATTATCTCCAAGATTATATAATGATTCTAATTGGCCTGTGAATACTTCTGCTGATACAGATTGTAAGCTTAAAATAAATAATATGCATATAGCTACTCCAATTGCCTCTTTTGACATGCTTTATTGAGCAATTTTTTGTATATAAATGTTATTGCTTTCGAATATAGCTCATTTATATCGCTTTAACTTTTTTTGTACAAAGTGTTTAAATAGTTGTTTTCTCTTTTTTATGAATGGGTGATGAGTTTAAAGTTAATCCTTATGAAGTTAAGGGAACTATTGATTACGATAGATTGATTGCGCAGTTTGGTGTGGAAAAGATTTCTTCTGATTTGCTTAAACGTCTGCAGAAACATACTAAAGTGTTGCATCCGATGCTACGGCGTAAGGTCTTTTTTGCTCACCGCGATCTCTCCTGGATTCTTGATGAATATGAAAAGGGAAATAAGTTCTTTCTCTATACTGGACGAGCACCTAGCGGATCTATGCATATTGGTCATGCGTTACCTATGCTGTTTACTAAATGGCTTCAGGATGTTTTCGATTGTGAACTTTGGCTTCAGATAGATGACGAAGAAAAATTCCTTTTTAAACTAGAAATGACGTTTGAACAGTCCCAGGAATTTTTGGAAGATAATCTCTTAGATATTGTTGCTCTCGGATTTAACCCTAAAAAAACACATATTTTGATTGATACGCGACACGCAGGCCTAATGTATAAAGAAGCATGTAAAGTTGCCAAGAAATTGACGTTTTCTATGGTTCGTTCTTCGTTTGGATTTACGGAACAAACGAATGTCGGCTCGTTGTTTTATACTTCTATGCAAGCCGTTCCTGCATTCCTCCCCTCAGTTATCGCCAAAAAAGAAATTCCGTGCCTCATTCCACATGCTATTGATCAAGATCCTCATTTTCGTTTGACGCGAGATATCTTGCCTAAACTAGGACATTATAAACCTGCTTCGATTCAATGCTCTTTCCTCCCACCTCTAACTGGTGCTGAAGGTAAGATGTCTTCTTCCACAAGTGATCAAGCTATTCTTCTTAGCGATACTCCTGAAGCAGTCAAGAAAAAGATAAACAAATATGCTTTTTCTGGTGGAAAAGATACTTTAGAAGAACATCGTAAGCTTGGAGGAAATCCGGATATTGACGTATCTTTTCAATATTTGAAATATCTTTTTGAAGAAGATGATAAAAAATTGGCGAAGATTGAATCAGACTATCGTTCAGGCAAACTTCTTTCAGGAGAATTGAAGGCAATTGCTATCGAGAAGATTAACGCTTTTCTAAAAAAACATCAGAAAAAAAGAGAGAATGCTAAGAAAGATTTGCCTAAATTTATTTACAAAATTTAGTTCTGATTTTTTTGTACTGTACGCATTTTATTTACAAGTTCTTTACTTCTGTTTCCCACTTGATTATACCAATTAGAATTTTCCATTTCTTTAGAGGCAGTTTCGTAATCTCTTGCTTCGATAGCTGAAATGGTTTTCTTGAATTTTCTAAATCCTGCTGACCCTAGATTGAAAGTCATATTTACGATTATTTCTTGTACTTGTGTTGGTTGATTATCATAACTTTTAACAATTTTTTTTGCATCTTTTACAGCATTTGCAATATCCTGACTTAAGATGTACTTTATTTGAACATCATTTAGAGCTTGTTTTCCATCTAATACTTTAGTATAATCTGCCCCAACTTTTTGAACAAGATTTGATGCATCTGGGCGAGTAAGATTAAACCCTACGCCGATTGTAGGAATTCCCTTTGTATCATAGTATCTGTTAGTTTTGTATCCTTCATGACGAATTAATTGTTCTTCCAGAGCCTCTGTATTGCTTTCTAAATGGGAAAAAGCAGTTCCACCTAGTAAACCTAGTCCTGCTATTGTTGAATAAATTTGTTTTCTCATAATTTACTTATACAATGGAACTATTTAAATCTTTCTATTGTAATTACTTATAAAGGGTAACAAAATATTATCCTTTTATAACCGCTAGAGGTTTTAGACGAGCAACTATTTTTCCAATACCTAAAGCGTCAGATACTCGGACTACTTCATTAACATCTTTATATGCTTCTGGAGCCTCTTCAACTATTCCTTTTCTGCTTCCTGCTTTAATTATTACGTTCTTTATGGCTAGTTCTTTTTCTATTTGTTCCGGAGTGAAGTTTTTGATGGCGTAAGAGCGAGAAAGAACACGACCTGCTCCATGCGCAGTACTACCTAAAGAAAGTTCTTCTGCTTTTTTTGTGCCGACTAAAACGAAAGAAAATGTTCCCATACTTCCTGGAATAAATATTGGGCAACCTATTGAACGATAAATTGACGGAATTTCTTTTCTTCCTGGACCAAAGGAGCGTGTTGCGCCTTTTCTATGAACACAAAGTGTGCATGTCTTCCCTTCAATTTGGTGTTCTTCGAATTTTGCGATATTATGAGCGATGTCATAAAGCAAATCTACTTTTATTTTTGGAAAGAATTTTGCAAAACTTTTTCTAATTTGATAAGTTATGAGCTGGCGATTAACAAACGCAAAATTTGCTGCGGCAGCCATCGCTGCACGATAATCTTTTCCTAAAGGAGAATTGATTGGCGCACATATTAATTCTCTATCTGGAAGATCTTTAAAACCATATTGCTTTTCCATTTTTATTATGTAGTCTGATGCGACTTGATGACCCAATCCCCTACTACCTGAGTGAACCATTATTACTATTTGACCCATTTTTAGACCGAAAGCTTTCGCTATTTCTTTATCTATAATGCTTTCTACTTCTTGGATTTCTAGAAAATGATTTCCTGAACCTAAACTTCCTAGTTGTGAACGTCCGCGCGCTTTTGCGCGTGGGCTCACTTTAGAGGCTTCTGCTCCTACAATGCAACCATCATCTTCTATTCTTTTCTGATCTTCTAGAGTAGCATATTTTTTCTCGACTGCCCAAGCAACTCCTTTCTCTAAGACACGATTTAATTCTTTGTCATCGAATGAGAATTCGCTTTCCTTGCCGACGCCAGATGGAACATCTCGTGCAATCTGAGAAATTATTTCATTACGTTTAGCAAGAAATTCTTCTCTTTGTAGGGAAGTAATAAGGAGACGGACTCCACAATTTATGTCGTATCCTACGCCCCCTGGAGAGATAATGCCTTTTTCTAGGTCAAATGCAGCAACGCCTCCAATGGGGAAGCCGTAGCCTTGGTGAGCGTCGGGCATCGCAATTGATTCTCCCACAATCCCTTTTAATTGTGCAACGTTTCTAACTTGTTCTAGAGTTTTATTTTCTTTTTGAATATTTTTCATTAAAGTATCTGAAGCAAATATTTTACCCGGAACTAACATTTTTCCTTCTTTCTCTATTTGCCAGATATTTTCTGCGATCTTCTTGACCATTCTTTTTTGAAGAAGAAGAAGTTTAAGAAGATAGCGGTTTGCCGATTTATATTTTACTTTTCTTCAGTTTGTGTTTCAATGAGAAGAAGAGATTAAATTAGACATCTAGCACTACAATCGCTTCCCAACCAGATTTTTTCTTTACTATTTCCATCTCTGCAAAAGTTGCAGCTTTAATATGTGTGAGATGATAGTTTTTCGTATCATCTCCGAAGACTTCAGCTTTGAGATTATTTCCCCTTAGGAGAACTGATGCTTTTGCGGGAACAAAATGCTCGGCATCTATGAGATAGAGGAGTTCATCTATGAAATTTGCCAATAATGAATGGGTGTCTGTTCCTTGAACTTCGATAACTTTCCCTTTTTTGCTTGTAATAGGTGAACCTGAGTTGATGTAATGCGCTACTGCTCTGACAGTATTTTCAAATATTTCATTTAGTGTTGAACCGTTTATTTGAATTTTTATATCTGCAGTATGGTCGAGGAAATTGAAGGGTAGTTGCTGAGGCATGTTGAAATAAAGGAGATTAGCTTTATAAATTACCTTATGATGATTAGTTAATGGAGTCAATAGATTTTATTATAATTCTCTTATTTTTTGTAGTATTTGGTTTAGGTATTTTTCTAGTATTTCTTGTTTTTATTCCAGATACTACTGTTTATGAAGCAAATAAGAATAGTGAGCAAAATTTTAAAGATGAATCGTTAAAATTATCAGAGAGAGTTTTTGGAAGTGTTCAACAATTTTATCCCAATATAAGGTTTCCAGAAAAGGAAATAACTTATGCACTTGATCCTGCATGTGATACTAAAAAAGAAGAAAATATTATTACTGCTTTTTCAATTCTCTCTGCTAAGACAGTTTTAAAATTTATTCCAGAGATGGGGAAGAAAGAACCACGTATTCGCGTTTTATGCTCCGACATTTCTCCTAATTCTGATAAGAGAGGGCATTTTGTTGCAGGAGAAGGAGGACCAAGTGAACTAGTAAATGTTAGTGAATACTATGTTATTCTAGAAAGTAAAATCTCGCTTTATCGAACAGATAGTTGTTCAGAGCCAAAAGTAGCCCTTCATGAAATTTTGCATGCACTAGGATTTAATCATACATCAGATTCACAGAGTATAATGTACCCGATTAGTTTTTGTAATCAACAACTAGACGAATCTATAATTCAAGAAATTAATCGACTTTATAGCGTTCCATCATATCCCGATTTAACTATTGATTCTGTAAATGTTAATCGTGTAGGTTCTTATCTTATGTTTCAAATAAATGTGAGTAATGTGGGATTTTATCCAGTTTATGAAGCTAATGTTTCCGTCTATGAAAATGGAAAATTCATAAAGAGTTTTAGTCTGACAGATTATCCATTACCGATTGGTTCTACTAAAATTTTAAGTGTGAAAAATTTAAAAGTCAGTAAGGATTCTACTAATTTCGAGTTTTTTGTTGAATCTTATAATCCGAGAAGTGAAATCAGAGTAGATAACAATCGTATGGAAGTAGTTTTGGAAAAGAATGTTAAATAATCCATACAATAGGAACTTTTAAATAGAACTTTTTCTTATTTATCCAATACCATGGTTGAGAAAGAGGAAGTTATAAAGGAAAAAATAAGTCATTCTGGAGTCTTTAATTTCTCAGATTTTTATAGTTATGCACATAGTTGGCTTAAAGAAGAAGATTATGGTGTGGCTGAAGAAAAGTATAGCGAGAAAGTGACTGGCAATAGTAGAGACATAACTATTGAATGGAAAGCTTCTAAATCTCTGTCAGATTATTTTAAAACAAGTATTAAAGTTGAATTTGAAGTTGAAGGCCTTGTTGATGTTGAAGTAGAAATTGATGGTAAAAAGAAGAAAATGAATAAGGGGAAGATAACTGTGGGTATAAAAGCCGCGCTACTTAAAGACCCTGAAAGCAAGTGGGAATCTTCACCTTTTAATCGTATTCTTAGAGATATTTATAATAAATATATTATTCCAAAGCGTTTAGATGATGTCCAAGGAAGAGTAATTTCAGATGTTCAAGATTTTAAAGAAGAATTGAAATCATTTTTAGAGCTCACGGGTAAGAGATAGTGTTTAGTTTATACAAATATTTATATAATCAGATAGTGTTTTTCAAAACATGAAAAGAAGTGTAGTGGTAATGTTTAGTATATGTATGTTATTTGTTACTTTTTTTAGCGTCGGTGCTATAGAAGTTTCTAAAATAGATAAGGGTTCTGTACTTATTGCAGAACTAGACAACCCAGCAGTATTTGATTTTACAGTAACTAATCTTGAGAAGGCTGAAAAAGCTCAAATTTATAATTTACTAGGCATACCTATGACTCCAGAAGAAACATTCGAGTTAAAGAAAGGAGATACTTCATTTGAAGTGCGCGCTTATCCTCCAAAAGAGTTTAGAAAAAATTCAGGATATTTGAATTTTGAATATCAAATTAAAGGTGATGATTCTGGCATATTTTCAGATACTCTTAGAGTCAAAGTTGTGCCTTTAAAAGAAGTTCTAGAAGTTAGTTCTGAGAGACTAAGCCCTGCAGATAAAGATGCAGTTATTCTTGTAAGAAATAAGGAAAATACATATATTCAAGACCTTTCTTTAAAACTCAGTTCTCCATTATTTGATAGTTCTCAAAAAGTTTCTCTAAAACCCTATGAAGTAATTAAAGTTCGTGTACAATTTGATCGAGAAATTGTCAAAAGTCTTTCTGCAGGAGCATATGTCCTTAATGCAGATGTTGAATTACAAGGAGTTAAACAACATTGGGAAGGAGTTTTAAATTATGTAGAGAAGAAAGATATATTGGAATCTACTTCTAGCGAAGGATTTGTTATTCGCAAAATAAGTGTTGCTCGAACTAATGAGGGAAATGTACCTGAGAGTGTAAGAATTGAGATTAAGAAAGATATCATTTCTAGACTGTTTACTTTATTTTCTATAGAACCCCAGACTTCACAGAGAGATGGATTTTTTGTGACATATACTTGGGACAAACAACTTGACCCTTCTTCTTCATTGACCGTTACTGCAACTACTAATTATACACTTCCTTTAGTGTTTCTGATTTTAGTTATTTCTATAGCCGTTTTTGTCAGCATGGTTTTGCGAACTAATGTTACCGTAAATAAGAGAGTTTCATTTGTTAAGACTCGCGGAGGAGAATTTGCACTTAAGATTAGACTACACTTGAAAGCAAATAAATATGTTGAAAATATTCAGATAATTGATAGACTTCCCGGAATGACAGTATTATATGACCAATTTGGAATTAAGCCGGATAAAATTGATGCTGCAACGCGAAGACTCATTTGGAAAGTTCAACGTTTGAATGCTGGCGAAGAGAGGGTATTTTCATATATAGTATATTCTAAAATCAAAGTTATGGGAAGATTTGAGTTGCCTTCTGCTGTGGCAATTTTTGAGAGAGATGGAAAAACTCAAGAAGTTACGTCCAACAGAACCTTCTTTGTTTCTGATACTATGAATAAAGCAGAATAGGCAGACTACCTATAATCTTATAAATAGGTATTTTTGTGCATTTTCATGAGAATAGGAATTATTGGCGCAGGAGCAATGGGCAAGAGATATGCTGAACTTTGGAGTAAAGCTGGACACGATGTCGCTATTAACGATGTTCCCGATAAAATTTCAGGACTTGAAAATACTCTGGGAAGGTGTGGAATAAATGTTTATCATAATATGAAAGATGTTGCAAAATTTAGTGAACTTTTGATTCACGCAGTCCCAGGAGATCAGATTGCTAATGTTTTTAGAGAATGCAGACCATACATATGTCCTGGAACTATTGTTGGAGGTTCATGTTCTGTTAAAATGCCTGAACATGTCGCATTTCAATATTTTGTACCCAGAGAAAATCCTACTTTCTTTTTTCATTCCCTTTATGGCCCCTCTGTAAAACCATTAGGGCAGACCGATGTTATAATTCCCGGCAATATCTCACAAGAAGATCTTTTTAACAAAGTTGAGCCAATTATAGTGGATTTGGGAACCACTACTCTTTATTTAGACAATTTTCTTGTACATGATAAGATGACTGCGGAGACACAAGCCGCGACACATGCAGGATTTATGAGTATGGGTCTTGGATGGGCGCGTAGAGGCAACTATCCATGGGATCAAGGAGAATATACTAGCGGAATGGATATTGTTAAAATGCTAATGACTATGCGAATTTTTTCGGGAAATAGTCACCTATATAGGACTCTTGCATTTGAAAATCCCTTTGCTCTCGTCCCCATCAAGGAATATGCTCGTTCTGCACGAGAGTTATTTAATTTGGGAAAAGAGAGAAAAGAAAGTGAACTTTGTGAACGTACAGTTTCTGCCGGAAAATACAGTTTTGATGATGGTATCGAAGATATTGCTTTAAATGATAAGATAATGAAGGAATACGCTTTAGGGGTTAGCACTAACTTGTCTATTCCAAATACCCATTTAAGTTTACATGCAATGATGGATAGTTGGAGATTTCTTTCTATTCAACCAAGACGAAATTTAATCTGTCAAACTCCACTTTATCGTTTACGCGTTGGAATTGTAGAGTATTTGCATAATCATTCGGAGCTATATAAAAATTCTATAGCTGCATTTCTCAATAGTAGTGCGATAGAAAAAGATGATTCTGAATTTTGTGATGCGGCGAATACTTGGGCAGATATTATTCAAAAAAGAGATACGAAAGAATATGATCATACTTTTTCAATGGTAAAAGAGTTTTTTGCTTCTAGACTTGATGAAGCTAAGAAAAAAAGTGATGCCCTTATTGATCGAATAGCTGAGCAGAATAGAAATGTTCAAACATATTAATCTTCTTTTTGAGATTTAGTTAGAAATTTTATTTTTGAAGCTTAAAAGTTGTCGTAGCAACTTTTAAATACACTTCTTGAGTTTTCTCGTTGTCCCCCTATAGCTCAACGGTAGAGCACCTGGCTGTAGTCGACATGTGGGGAACTTTGTTCCCTGTGACTAGCGCAGACTTTCCATATCGGAAATCACAAGCACGATAAAAGAATCGTGCTTGGGACGATCGCGAATTTCTTTAACGGAATTCGCGACGCAGAATGAAGCGTGATCAGATTTTGTTCGTTAGAACAAAGGCAGTACCCGGGTTACCCCAGTTCAATTCTGGGTGGGGGGATTTTTTCTTTTACCAATTGCATACCTTTAAATGCCCTCTCTCGTTCTTGAAAATACAAATAATATGGAAAAATTTAAGGGACTTAAATTAAGTGAAGGTATTCTTCAGGTAATGAAGAAAGCAGGTTTTACTGAACCTAGTGAGATCCAGAGTAAGACTATTCCTCTTGTTGTCGATGGGAAAGATGTAATTGGAAGTTCTGCTACTGGAAGCGGAAAGACTCTTGCTTTTGGAGCAGGGATTATTGATAAAGTGAAGAAAGGAATGGGTGTTCAGGCTCTTGTTATGACTCCTACTCGTGAACTTGCAGAACAAGTAGCTATGACTTTAAGGACATTTTCGCAACATAAAGGATTACATGTAAAAGAAGTATATGGGGGAGTTGGAATGGGTGGGCAGATAAGAGAACTAAGATATTCTGAGATTGTTGTCGGTACACCTGGAAGATTACTTGACCATCTTCAGCATAAGACCCTTAATTTAAGCAGAGTAAAATTCTTGGTTTTAGATGAAGCAGATAGAATGCTCGATATGGGTTTTATTAAAGATGTAGAATCCATTATTCGTTTGTGTCCATTAGACAGACAAACTCTTTTGTTTTCTGCAACAATTTCTTCTGAAATAGATCATATTTCTAGAAGACATATGAAGAGTCCTGTAAAAGTTTCTGTTGAGAATCAAGTTGATCCTTCACAACTTTATCAGACTTATTACGATATGCCTACCGAATCTAAATTCTCTTTGCTTGTTCATTTATTAAAATTGCAAAAAAATGGAGTTGCAATGGTATTTTGTAATACTCGCAGAAATGTAGATCGTTTGACTAGTGGACTCAATCAAGAAGGAATACATGCTCTTGCAATTCATGGTGGACTATCTCAGAATAATAGAAGCGATACACTTCGCGCATTTCATCAGAGAGATACTTTTACATTAGTTTGTACAGATGTTGCTGCTCGAGGACTCGATGTAAAAGGAGTTACTCATGTGTATAACTTTGACATTCCCGCTACTCCAACTGAATATATTCACAGAATAGGCCGTACTGCTCGCGCAGGTAAAAATGGAATTGCCGTAAGTTTTGTTTGCTCGGGAGATCATGGAGAATTTAGACAAATTAGTCGCGAGCTACCTATAGAGAAACTTCCCTTACCTTTTATGAAACCTCTAGAAGCAATTAATTTTGGTTCTAATGATGATAGAAAATTGGCTAGAAGGAATAAGGGCGGAATGAGAACTAGACATGGACGTTCTCAAGGTGCTGGAAGACACGATGGAAGAAGAGATGAAGGTAGAAGATTTTCATCTGGAGGTCGTGGCGGTTCTCGTGATAGTGGAAGAAGATTTCCTTCAAGAGGTCGAGATGGTGGGAGAGGCGGTGGTCGAAGTGGTGGAAAGTCAAGATTTTCTAAGAGAAGATTCTGATAGAAATAATTAAAAACCTCCATGAGTAATTAATAGTATGGCTGAATATGATTCAAAGACTAAAGAAGGAAAATGTATTTTCTGTGAAATAGCTAGTGGCAAGATTGAACCACGAGCAGGAGGTAAGTTCTGGGAGAATGATAAATATGTTGCGTGGCTATCTCCTTTTCCAAATACGGATGGATTTACGGTAGTTATTCCCAAGAAACATTTTGGAAGTGATGTTTTACAGATGCCTGATGAAGAATTGAAGGAGTTTATTGTAGAAGCAAAGAAGGTCGCTGGACTTTTAGTTGATAAACTTGATGATGTTGGAAGAGTTGGATTGATTATGGAAGGAACAGGAATTGATCATGCACATATAAAACTAGTTCCCTTACATGGGACGGGTTATATGAAGAAAGGGGAATGGAGACAAGTTCATAGTGGGGTCAATACTTATTTTGAAAAGTATAAAGGATATATTTGTTCTAATGACGGTCCTCAGGCTGACGAAGAGAAGATTAGGGGACTAGCGAAGAAGTTGAGAGGGTAAATATGAAAAGTAAAAAAAATTGAATCTAACCAAATAATTGATGGTATCTCTCACAGGCATATTTGTGCACGCTATCGTCACCCGTACCAAAATTTGCTAATGCTTTTGGATTTGAAAATCTTTGCCTGAATTCCTCATCAGTCATTTCTCTCATCCTCCTATTGCGGGCGGCTGCGATTGTTTCTCTTACTTCAAGACAGGAAAATGAATCTGGAGGTATGCTGACTGCTCTCGCTAGCACTCCACTAGCTATAGGCTTTAAAATTGCATCTTTATCTTGAAGAGAATTGAGATGAGTCTGAACTCTGGAGGCATAATCTTTACGCAAATCAGCATATCTATCCTCCTTAAAAATAACTGCAGGCACAGCGTTGAGTCTGCCTTCGGAGAGTGCTTGGTCATACTTTTGTTTTACATCGTAGATTCTTAGTTCGTCAGAATTTGGAAATTCTATCTGAGGAAAAATTGCCTTTATTCTTTCTATTGCCCCAAGATCTCTCAGCTTTTTATCTGTGCGAAGCGCTTCTTTAAATGTTTTAGCTATCGATTCTCTGTCTTCTGGATTGTATCCTAGAAACCAAGGCCATTTAGCTTCAACAAATGATAGCTTCTGTCCTGGGCTAAATATTTTAGAGTAAGTAGTATTTTCTGGGATAAAATTAGCTGTGGAAAGCTTGGCTTTTAAGAAAGTAAGAGCTTCATCCTGAACTTCCCTATATCTTGATAAATTCTGATGAGCAACTTGCGAGGTTTCTAATCTGTGTTTTAGATAATTTAATAATTGTGGATTGTAATCTCCATTATCAAAAGCAGTATTTGCAAAATCTTTGACCATTTGAGGAGTGGAACGAATGCATAGTGCCAAGTTAGAGCGGTCTGCTTTTATCATAAGGCCCTGTTTTACACGAATGGCAATATTCGCTCCATGGTTGGACACTATTTCCTTTGCTCCGCCACTTCCTTGAAGAATAAGGTCATCTATTACTGGAAAAGGATTTCCATCAGCTAAATAAGCAACAAAACGCTCTTCCCATAATGCAGGAATGCTTGCGTTTTTCAGAGCCGCAACTTTATGCTCAAGGTCTTCCGGTTCATATTCTGGTTTAAAATCGAATGTTCTTTCGGAAAGATAAGCGTGCAATCTGTTTCTGTCTGTTGCATACAAATAATGATTAGAATCTCCTAAAAGCACTTTTGCAGCGTCATCCATTTTTTTCACTTTTTCGGCTGATCTTGTGATTACCATTCCTTCTGAAGTCTTTAATCTAATTGGTTCTGAATTCATAAAGGTTTAGAAAAATTAAGGTATATAAATCTTTCGTCTCCAGCTAGTGACAAATCTTTCGAATTGAGGAGTGAGTTTTTTAAACACATTTTAACAGGTTAAATCATGAAAAGACAGAACGTTAAAGAAGTCATTCTGCCCATGAAGTTTAATTAAGGGTTAGACACATTTGAACCAATGCTTCCCCTTAGAAAGAAATCGTCTAATATAAAACAAGTTAGAAATTGGTATCCTGTTATAAGTCTCGTAATTGCCATATTGACTCTTGTTTTGATGTTTATTTAATTAGATGATAAATTATATGGAGAATACTCTCCTCACTTCTCTTGCAATCTGAGTGTGATGGTCAACAAAGCCATCTGGACGTGCATGTGCGAGTATTTCACGAGTTGTATAACCATATGTTGATGCTAATGAATACATACGATGTTCTAAGACTTCTGCAACACGTCTTGATGCTTCAATATCTCCGGGTTCGTCTCCAATATACGCGGCATTTCTTGGAGAACACCTTATTTTTTGAAGAGTATGAATAAGAATTGAAGGATCTGGCTTTAAAGGAGGATGGCCATCTATCTCTGGAACATCATAGCAAGTGATAATACTATCAAAAAGTGAAGTTAGCCTCAATTCATCTAATTTCGAGAGGATTTTTTCTGGCTTACTTGAAGAAGCTATTGAGAGAGAAAACTCTTGATGTAATGAGTGAAGTGTCGTTTCTATATTATCAAAAAGTATGGGCTGAGAATGTGGATATTTTTTATATTCTTCCCAGATAGCGCATTTATCCTTTTCCCAGTCAAATCTGAGTGCAATATATGTTTGTATAATGCTTGTTCTTCTAGAATCTGCACGAAAATCTTCTTGGTTTTTATAGGGAAAGTTTTTTTTGAATTGAGTACAGATATGTCTAAACCAATCAAACTGTGCATGAAGAGAATTCGCAATTACTCCATCCCAATCTAAAATAATGCAGTAGGCTTTCATATTCTTTTTTACTTTAGACATTATATAATAATTGTTGTAATGGACGTTAGTTTTTTAAACCTCTTTTCTCTTTAGGAAGAATGCAAATTAAAAAAAAGACATTAGGAATGTTTATAATACTCCTTATTGTTGTGATTTTAGGAGTTTGGTATTATAATAATATGACAGAACAAAGTAAATCTGGAAATGGAAACATTGCGACTATAAAGACAAATATGGGGGACATTGTAATTGAACTAGATAAGAATATGCCTGTTACTGCAGGTAATTTCAAGAAACTTGTTGGAGAGAAATTTTATGATGGGACTATATTTCATAGAGTTATTGATGGATTTATGATTCAGGGTGGAGACCCTACGGGTACTGGAAGAGGCGGGCCTGGATATACTATTAAAGATGAATTCACGAAGGGAAATACTAATGTGCGAGGGACTATTTCAATGGCTAATTCTGGACCAGATACTGGAGGAAGTCAATTTTTTATTAATGTGGCTGATAACACTTTCTTAGATGGTAAGCATCCAGTGTTTGGGAAAGTTACTAAAGGAATTGATGTTGTTGATAAAATTGCTAAAGTGCAGAAGGATAGAAATGATAAGCCGATGCAAGAAGTTAAGATTTTGAGTGCTACTTTAGCATAAAACCTTATTAAGGAAGGTTATTTTTATTTTTTATGAATGAATTTAATGTAGCAATACAGAAAAAAGTAGGACCATGTGTTATTCTTGCTGGTGCTGGGACCGGAAAGACACATGCAATTGTAGAAAAGATAAAATATTTAATTGAACATAATCTCTATGAACCTGAAAAGATTGTATGTATTACTTTTTCTAATGAGGCAGCTAATAATTTACTTTTAAGAGTGCAGAAGAGTTTACATTTACAAGCTGGAAAAGAGCCAATTATAAAGACATTTCATGCTTTCTCTGCTGATATTTTAAGAAAGCATGGAGAGAATATTGGAATTAGTGAAAAATTTAAAATTCTTGATCCTGATCAGGCGATGGTAGTTTTACATAGAAATCTGAAAGTGCATGTAAATTATTGCCAGAAATATATTGGGACTATTGGAACAGCAAAAGATCTGGGAATTAGTTTAGATAATTTTAGAGAATATCTAGATAGAAAAATGAAAGAATATGATGGAATAGATTTACAGAAAAGGATTGAAAGTTTGAATTTCGAACTTCAAACTCTTCATTTAAGACAAACTACAAATAAGAAGAAATTTCTGGTTGAAGAAATTAAAGTAATTAGGCAGATACTCGAGATAAAGAAATTTGTGTCTTCATGGAATGCCTATGAAAAAATGAAAATAAAAGGAAATTATCAAGATTATTCCGATCTCAATGCTAATGCTCTAAGATTACTTGAGAAATTTCCTGAGATTTCTCAAGATTACTCATATGTTATTGTTGATGAATTTCAGGATACAAATAAATTGCAGCTTGATTTCCTTGTTAAACTTGCACCCCATAAAAATATTACTATCGTGGGAGATATGAATCAGAGTATTTATCGATTTCGTGGAGCATATAGCAAAAATTTAGATTTTTTTAAGAAAGAGTTTAATGTTTTAGATAGTGAAGTATTTACTCTTTCACACTCATATCGCTCTCCAAATAGTGTTTTACGAATTGCACATCAATTGATATCAAAAAATTATAATTCAATTGATGAATGTTTTTTTGTTGAGAACGCACATCAAAGAGAAGGAGAGAAGGTAGAAATTTTTGAATTGAAAGATATGAAAGAAGAAACTAGAAAGGTGATTGAATTAGTCCAGAGAGAAAGAGATAAGGGGGTTCAACTGGAAGAGATTTGTGTTATTTTTAGAACACATCAATACGGGAGAATGATTAAACGTTCACTAGAGTATGCGGGAATTCCATATTATGCAGTTTCTCGTGCTTCATTAATAAAGCAAAAATCTGTAAAAACTATTTATGATTATTTAATTATTTTGGATAAGTTGAAAAAAGGATCTAATGGAGGAGAACAAGCTTGGTGGGATTTATTATATTTGATGAATTTTTCTAGTGAAGATTTGATGGTACTTGGAAAGAATATTCAGAAATTGTCTAAGAAGAATAGAAGAGTTGAGGGAGAAACAGTGAAAATTATTGAGAAAGAAGAAGGCGGTGCGTTTTCCTCTTTATTTATGGATAGTTTGAGAAGAGTTAAATTAAGTGATTCTGGAATGCTCGCTATAAAGATTCTTCTTGAGAAGATACAACTTATGATGCCCTTACTTGATAAACCTCTCTCTGAGGCATTACAAGAAATGTATAAACTTTCAGGATTATTAAATGAACAGAGAACTCTTGAAGAAAAAGAAGTGATGATGAATTTACAGAAATTTTATGACGTTGCTAAAATGCATGAAGACATCTACGATTCTGATGTTTCTAATTTTCTTTATTATTTAGAGGTATTGCAGAATTTAGGAATTGAAATTGAAGCAGCTAAACTTGAAGAGGCAGGAGTTAGACTAATGACTTGTCATGCTACTAAAGGTTTGGAATATCAAACCATTATTTTGACTAATTTTGCTCAAGGAAGATTTCCAATTGAAAGATATATCGGAAATTCACTTATACCTACTGAACTGCTTCCAGAAGTAAGAGAAGAATTGAAGAACATTTCTGTTGATGAGAAAGAAGATTTTGTGATAAATTATGAAAGACACCATCAGCTTCTAGAAGAGAGGAGACTTGCATATGTTTCATTTACTCGCGCTAAAGAAAAACTTATTCTTACTCTTGCTAAAGAATATGGTGGGAAGAAGACCTCACCTTCAGTATTTCTTAGTGAATTTAATTATTTGCAAAATCCCGATGTTTCTTTTGTAAAAGATGAAAATCAGCTTTATGTTGAACCTGAAGCGGAAATAAAGACCGGATTTCAATTTGCAAATTCTTTAGAATCCCAGAATTTTGATAATGTTCTTAATACTCTTGCGCAAGAGAATGGAAAGAATAAAGAAGAAGAGAAAGTGCAAAGACTTTCCCCTTCTGCCCTATTACTCTTTGATGATTGTCAAAAAGAGTTTGAATATAAGTATATTTATCGAATGCCTGAAAGGAAGACTTTCTCTTGGGAAGCAATGCAACTAGGAAGTTTTGTTCATCTTGCTCTTGAAAAAGGGGTGGCTTTGAGACTACAAAATATTGAAGACTTCTTGTTTATGGCTAGACAACTAAGCATGAATGATGAATGGTCTGGAGTTGTTTTTGAAGAAGCAGAGACTTTAATTCGAGTGTTTTTTGAGAGGAATAAGGGCAAATATGATGAGAAGACAAAGACTGAACAATATTTGCCTTTGAAACTGGGAGACGTTCAGTTTATGGGTTTTGCAGATAGAATTGATTTTCTTTCAGATGGAAGTATTTCTATTATTGATTATAAGACTGGGAAAACGCCTATCTCTCCCAAAGATAGAGATTGGCAGTTAGGATTTTATGCACTTGCTGCTGGAGAGAAATATGGTCGAGTTAAGAAAGTTGTTTTGGATATGTTAAAGCAAGAGAAGCCTCTTGAATTTGAATTTGATGAAAAAGGAAATGCTACTTGCACCAGTTCAAAGTGGATTGATGGATTTAGTCTGCAAGAGGTTAAAAAGCAATTGATTGAAGCTGCTGAGGCGATCCAGAAGGCCTATAAGGAAGGATTTAAGGCTTGCAGTATTGAGAAGAATTGCGAGTTCTGTAATGAATACGTGTACGGCATATAAATGCTGTATTCATTACAGTACCTCGAACTTTTAAAAGTGTTGAGGTTTTGTAATAAGTAGGTTTATGGAATGTAAAATTAATCATTGCAAAAAAGCAATATTCAAAAAGATAAGTCAAGAATTCATTTCATAGAATTCTTGAATGCTTCAAGAACCAAAGTTCTTGGTAAATAATAAAAAATAAAAATTTATTGGGATTTATAGAAAATTAAAATCTACGGTTAAAAGATCGTCTTTCTCCGCCGCCGCCTCTATCTCCGAAATCTCTTCGAGGTCCGCGGGGTGCGTTCTCTTCCATAGGTCTAGCTTCGTTTACAACAATTGCGCGGCCTTCCATTTCTTTGCCGTTCATTTCTTGTACTGCTTTGTCTGCTTGCGCGTCATCTGCAAGTGTGACAAATCCGAAACCTTTTGATTTTCCAGTATCTCTAAACGAGATAATAGTTGCTTCAACCACTTCGCCATAAGCTGCAAAAAGCCCTTTAAGACTTTCGCCGTTTATGCTATACGGTAGATTCCCTACATACAGTTTCTTACTCATGTTCTTATTCTCCTTACAATTCTGTCATCAAGATGTTTATTTCTTGATATATTTTTTGATGAAAGACAGTATATAAAGATATGTTTTGCAGATTTTTTGTGCTCCCAACGGACATATGTCCTACCACCCTAAAATAGCTTATCGAATGCAAAATAAATGTCTGCTGGGACTTTCCCATACAGACTTGTATGAGGTCTGAAATGATTATATCTCATTCTAAATGTTTGTAAATCATTATTACAAAAGGGCATTTCCATATCCATTGTTTGAAACAATCTTTCTACTTTTCCAGTTGTTGTTGGACTATGAATTGCTGAACGAATATGTTTAATCCCTCTTCTTCTACACCAAGTATCAAACTTACTTTTCTCACTCGTCAATCCATATACACTTCCATTATCAGTTAAAATTTCTCTTGGTTTTCCATGAGACTTAATCAGTTCATCTAAGGCAATTATCACATCATCAGTTGTAATATTCTTTAGTTGAATCAGTGCTAAAGAATATCTGGAGCAATCATCTATGATCGATAGAGTATAGCAGTATCCCTTTTCTTGTTCGTCTGTATGGTCTATTTGCCATAGAGAGTTAGGATGTTCTCTCTGCCAACGAATATATTTTATGCGTTTTCTCCTTCTTGTTGATGGCCTACATAGGTTGTTATTAGATATAACTCGCTTAATAGTAGAAATAGAAACTTCTTCTATTCTTGATTTAATTTTATCAGCACTCCATCCAGTTCTATTTCTGATTGAGATAATTTTATCTTCAACTTCTTGATTTATCTTATAATGGATAGTTTTTGGTCTTTTTGATTTATCTCTCAAGTCCCATTCATTAGTTTCTAATCTTTTACTCCATCTTTTTAAAGTTCTTATTGTAACTTCATAACTAAACTTTACAAGAATAATCTTCCTACATGGATTATATGAATTACCTTGAATTCTTAGCTTAAAGAATTCTTTTCTAATCTCTTCTTTCTTCATTAAATATGAAATAAATCATTGCAGAACTAATTTTCGGTTGCTAGTGACATATGTCATGGTCTTACACACTCTTGTTTTTTAATTGGTAATGAGTCGTAACTTATGAGATTTTATAAAAGCTTAAAATCCTCAAAAATATTTTATGATGTTGTCTTTTCTTAGTTAATCTGCTTGTTTAAATAGATATTTTACATTAATATATTATGGTATTTCCAGATGTGAGTGTTAATTATCTTGCAGTTCTTGTTGCAGCAGTTGCAAGTATGATTATTGGTGCTATTTGGTATTCTCCTTCCGTTTTTGGAAAAATTTGGATGAAGGGGTCGGGTATGACAACTCAACAACTTGCTAAGGCAAAAAAGAAAGGAATGGGTAAGTCTTATTTTATTGCTTTTCTTGGATCGCTGCTTTTTGCTTGTGTATTAGCTCATTTTGTTTTGTATCTTTCAATAGTTGATTTTGCAGGAGCTCTTCAACTTGCCCTTTGGACTTGGTTAGGATTCGTTGTTCCCCTTTTAGTTGGAGACACGCTATGGGGTGGAAAGTCTTGGGGAGCATATTTAGTTGGAATAGTTTATCAACTTGTTTCTATTTCTGTGATGGCAGTTATTTTGACGCTTTGGATTTAAGTATTATCTACTATTACTTCGCGTAAATTACTAATTCTTGATGGATGTATAGACTGCTGCTGGAGGCAAGTTCCAGGGAACAAAAGAAGTTGTAACATTTCCAAAGATGTTTTTAATATGCTTACGTGATAAAAGAGAATATTGAAACTGAACAAACCTTCCTTGTGCTTTAAGCTCAGAGTATGCTGCACCAATAATCTCTTGTTGTATTTTCTTTGAAAGGTTTGTTAGAGGTATTCCTGAAAATACGCAGTCTAAGTTGGGAAAACCTTTTTTAGCGAGATGGTGTGAGAGTTCTTGAGCTGGCGCTTGAAAGAGATGGATGCGATCATCATGTATCTGCTCTAATTTCTTATAAAATGGGGTGTGGGGTTCAAAGACGAGAAGTTGCGCTTGTGGATGCATTGCAGCTAGTATCTGCCTCGTGATGCTGCCAGTTCCTGCTCCAAACTCTGCAATAAACCGTGCATCCTCCACTCGCGCCTGCTTAATCATCTTTCTCGCAAGGCTTTTTGAACTAGGAGCTACGGCGCCTACTTTTTTAATGTTGAAGAGACATTGTAGGAAGAAAGACTCATCATGACTCATGAAAAGATGATGTAACCGAAGATTATAAATATACCTTATTTTGAGCAAAACTTATAGCTTACTGTTCATACATAGTGAGATTAAGAAATAGGATCAACACATTAACAATTAAAGCTTTTTATACCTAAGAAATATCCTTATTTGTGAACCAAGTAATCATTCAAGCAATAGGTTTTATAGCTCTTCTTTTTGTAATCTTTTCATTCCAAAAAAATAAGAGATTTGCTCTTTTGACAATTATGCTTGTTGGACTATTATTATTTGTAGTTCATTACAGTTTGCTGGGTGCTTGGACTGGGGCATTGATGAACTTTATTGAGGCATGGGTAGTTTTTGTGGCTTATAAAAAGGAGACCGAATCCTGGGCAAAGCAAAAGTTCTGGCCATATATTTTTATAATTATTTTTATTGCTGCAGGACTTCTTACCTTCAAGACCTCAATAGATTTTTTACCGATTTTGGCTCAAATCTTTGGAACTATGGCAGTTTGGCAGAAAAATCTGAGAGTCATTAGATTCATTATGCTTGTTCCAAGACCTTTGTGGTTCTTCTATAACTTAATTGTTGGTTCTTATGCGGGCATGGTTACAGAGATATTTATTTTCATTTCAATAGTTATTGGAATTGTGCGTTTTGACATTCTAGGTAAATCTCTTAGAAAAAAATAGATAGTGCAATTTAGTACTCAATATAATTTTATAGCTCGCTTATCTTCTAAGACGATGTTCATAAGTTTCAAGATCTACTTTCCCATTCTCCACATTCACGCTCTCTTGTTTAAGCAAAGCCGCCTTCTTAGGTAAACCTAGTGCATAACCTGTGAGCGCACCTGTACTTCCTACGACACGATGGCAAGGCACTTCTGGAGCGTAAGGGTTTTTGTTCATAGCATTTCCGACAGCGCGATATGCTTTTGTCCCCAGTGCTTCTGCCAATGCTTTGTAGGTTGTGACTTTTCCTTTTGGAACTTTACGTAACAAAGAATAGCATCTTTCGTTAAATGTGAGCATCTGATAATATACTACCCATAGATTAAATAATTATGCTTAAAAACAACCTTTTTAAACGTCAATCTCCTTAAAGTGAGATGTATCTTCTCGAGTTTAACGGGATTGAAAAGAGGTATGGAAAAAAAGAAATTTTGAAAAATCTTTCTTTGAAAATAAAAGAAGGAGAGATTTTTGGATTAATTGGAAGAAGCGGAGAAGGAAAGACAACGCTATTAAAAGTTTTAATTGGAATGACTCGCGCAGATAAAGGAAAAGTTTATTTTGAAAAAACATTATTGCCCTCAGATCCTTTGTATTTGAGAAGAAAAACTGGTTTTGCAACACAAGAAAATACTTTGTTTGAGGAATTGACTATTGCTGAAAATAGTTATTATTTTGGAACTCTTTATGGATTGTCTAAAAAAGATATTAAAGCGAGTTTGCAAGAATTATTAATTCTTCTTGAACTTAAGGAATTTGAAAATCTTCTTGTGAAAAACCTTTCTGGAGGTATGAAAAAACGAGCTAACCTTCTTGTTTCTCTTATTCATAAGCCGAAGTTACTTGTTTTAGATGAACCCACTGTTGGTCTAGACCCACTTATAAGAAAAAACATCTGGGAATATATTCATAAAATTAATCAGTCTGGAACTACAATTCTTGTTACATCTCATATACTCGAAGAAATTGAAAATAATTGTAATCGTATAGGTATACTAAATAAAGGAGAAATGGCTACAGTAGGTACTATTGAGCAATATAAGACTAGTTATCCTAAAGCTACATCTTTGAATGATG
The DNA here is from genome assembly GCA_964202455.1 of Candidatus Pacearchaeota archaeon. GTDB lineage: Archaea > Nanobdellota > Nanobdellia > Pacearchaeales > GW2011-AR1 > VGKP01. The sequence continues at coordinate 31,811 of CAXNIJ010000006.1, forward strand.
TTTTTGAAGCTGTTCTAAAACAGGAGCCGATAGAATGATTGGAACAATTTTTAATAATAACATTAAAACAATATCTCGTAATTGGAACTATTTTCTTGTTTTAGTTATTTTTCCAATTATTTTAATTTTACTTGCCGGAACAATGCTTAATTCTGCTAATTTAAATAACATACGAGTTGGGCTTGTTAATGAAGGAGAAACTGTCTCACTCGATTTTTCTGGAAAAGTTCAAAATATCTTTCCTCATGCGTCTTTAAGTGACTGTCTTTCTATGATGGCTGAAGGAGAAAGGATGATTTGTATTAGGGTTTATACTGTGAATGAGCTGCCAATGATGGATGCGTATCTAGATAATACTAAAAAAGTCATGGAATCTTATGCTAAACAATTTTTTTTGGAGACTATATTAGATAAACAAAACATTGTATCTGCTGAAGGCGCTGAGAGTTTTAATTCTAAAATTTCAGTTTTCACTAGTTCTTTCTCTAGTGCTAGACAAGAACTAGATAAAAGCTATCAAGAACTGGATAATCAAGAGAAAAATTTATTACAATATCAATCTGAAGTAATTGGGACTCTTGCAGTTATTCCTAATTCTTCAGCTAATACTCTACTTTTGCTTACGAAAATGAACCAAAATTTGAGCGAATCTATTATCAAAACTCAGAAAGGAAAGCAAAAAATACTAGAATTACAAAATTCCACGGTTAACGGAGAAAAACAGTTAATGTCTATTAAGAATTCTGTAAGAGATAAAGAAATCATTTATAAGATTAAATCCGCTTTTGAAAATTCTCCAAAGAGTCCTGTTGCTCTAGCTTTTCCATTACTTATCGCTTTAATTATTACTTTTACTTCGGTAGTCCTATCTAATATTTTTGTGTCAAGACAAACTAATCAACCCAATTATATTAGAACTTTGGTTGCTCCTGTAAAAGATTCTTCTTTTCTTTTTGCAGATTATGCAGTTAATTTATTTTTTATGAGTATTCAAGCAGTATTTATTCTTCTTGTCGGAATTTACTTTTTTGAGATAGATATTATTTCTAGCCTTCCCCAGATTTTGCTAGTAATCTTTCTTTCTTCTTCAATATTCATTTTCATAGGAATGGCTTTTGGATATTTTTTCAAATCGGAAAACCTTTCAATGCTTCTTTCGATATTTATAGTATTATTATTCCAAATTTTCTCTGATCTTTTGGCTCCGACTGCACTGGTTGGTCCACTCGTAGGATTTTTTGTCTCAATCAATCCGTTTGTTATCTTGAGTGAACTTCTTGGAGAAATTATTCTTCTTCGAAGTCCTTTAAACGTGCTCGTTTCAGAAATTATGAAATTGATTTTGCTCTTCCTTGTAACTTTGGGAATTATGATGGTTGCAAAGAAAATGAGTAAGAATAGAACTCTTTATTAGTAAATATATCTTTTTCATTACATAAAAGTATTTATTCTCTGAGATATTCTAGAGATGATGCACAAAAATTTATTAAATTTTGGATTAGTTGGAATTCTTTTTTTATCTTCGGGATGTTCCGTTTTTAAAGCAATTGATAAAAAATTAACTCAATTTGGTGAAGCTTTATATGCGCGAGAACAGAATAGATCTGAGAATATTTATAGAAGACAAGGTTATCAAATTATTGAAGGAAGTGATGAAGTTTCTCCTGTGCAGATATATTCTAAAACTAATTTAGTTAATAAAAAAGAGGGTACTTTTTTATATTCTTATAATCCCAATTTATATTCTGCAGAGGATACTTGTTTGACATTATCAAGAGAATTTATAAATGTTATTGGTCAACCGTTTCAAGTAGAAAAGAAGAGAATTTTTTCCTGGGAATTTTCAAGAAAAGAGATTGATTTTGATTCTGGTGTTCTTTTTTATACTTTAAAAGAGAATGAAATAAAGAATATGGGGGACGGAGTATGGATATATGAATGGTGGGCAGGATTGCCTCCGGATGACGATTCAAACTTTTTTGAAGATTTTGGAAAAATATTCACTCGAGACAACTATCGATTGTTGATGAAAGGCAGATTTAGTTACCCATAAATTATTTTAGATAATGATCTTCCCAAGACCTTATGCTTTTTTCATCAAATTTCAATGTTTCTTGCCTAGAGTCTTCTTTAGGAAGATATTTTTTGTATAATGCTCCAAAAATAAATCCGAAGAAGACTCCTGCTAGATGAGCCAAATTAGCCACATTACTTGGAATGAATAGCCCTAAGACGTCTCCTGCGACCCAGATGATGCCTGCAATAAACATGGGCATGGGAATACCATATACAAATACCATCATTTTAGGTCTAAGAATAATTAGTGCCCCTAGAATTCCAAAAATTGCTCCTGATGCCCCTAGAGCTGCATCGTAGAAAGGTAGAGACACTATATTTGCACCGATTCCAGTTATAAAAAAGACTGCAAGAAACCTCTTTGAACCTAGTAATGATTCTAAAATGCTTCCAAATAATATGAGTGCGAAACCATTATAGAGAATATGGGGAAGACTACCATGAAGAAAAATTGCAGTTATGAATCTCCAAGGCTCTAAGAGGGCAGATTTATTTAGAAGAAATATTTCTGTAAATTCCGAGACCATGTTTTGGATAATAAATAAAATTATGCAAATACCTGTTAACCAGAACGCAATTCCTCTAAACTTCATATATTTTTCAAGAACGTTAACTTAAAAAACTCTTGTTTTCTGTGTTTTGTATGGCGGATGTAGTTTAACGGTAGAACAACAGCCTGTGGCGCTGTGGACGAGGGTTCGACTCCCTCCTTCCGCTTCCTTTGTGGTCGTAGACAACACAGGAGGGAGTCGTTTGACTCACTTAAAATCGAAGAGCTTGAGTTACCGCGGACTAAGTCTGCAAGTACCGCCTTTACGCTTTTCTTCTTTTCGTAAGATTTTTAAACATCTCCTCATCGGTAAATATTATGATTAAATTAGAAGTTCATCCTACCCAAGTCTATGGATTCTATGAAAACTATGCTAGTGTATCTCGCTTACTTGTTGAACATGTACAACTAAAAGGTTGGAAATATATTCCACCAGTACCTGTTTTTGAAATTCCTAAAATATCTGGGAAAAAACAGGACTATATGCTCATTGATGGAAATCATAGAAAGAATGTTGCTCAATTCTTAGATCATCTTTTACCCATTGCGCTGTATGAACCTGATGAAGAAATAAACTATCTACGCGATGGTCTTGCATATTCTAGAACTCTTGTATATCCTAAAAGGTATGAGAAAGCATTATCTATTTATCTGCTAAAAGTCTGTCCGCGACTACTATGCTCGCATACGGATGGCCTCGAGGGGATTTGAACCCCCGACACCTGGATTAAAAGTCCAGTACTCTAACCGGGCTGAGCTACGAGGCCTTAATGAAGTGAATAAAAGTGGTTATTTAAACGTTTTTGATGTAACAAAGATTAGATATCAAAAATATTTTCTAGTAGACTCGTGAAAAAATAGTAGGAAAAAAGTAAGTTGTTTTCTAAATTTTATAAAGGTGCTCCAATCCAAGGCAATAATTGATTTTCATTCCATTCGTTAAACTTCTTCTCCTGCTTGACGAATGATTGGTGCGACAATCTTGCCCATCATGCCTGTTCCAAGAAGAACAACTTCAAGAGTCATGATGTAATTCTATCTCAAAACTATATAAACTTTTACTCAATTTTTTCACCAGAGAATAGGAATAAATTTTTTTGAGAAGTTTTGAACTTTTGCAAAGTCTTTTTAGAAATTTTCTTGAACTAATTTTAATATTTGGTCTTTGGACATTGCACCACTATGTGCAAAGACCATTTTTCCATCTTTAAAGAACATGCTTGTAGGTATACTCATAACATTAAACTTATCTGATAATTCGAAATGATCCTCTACATTAACTTTTCCAAAATGGACTTTTCCTTTTAGTTCTCTTGCAGCCGCTTCAAATTCCGGAGCCATCATCTTACATGGTCCGCACCAGCTTGCCCAAAAATCTACGACCCAGTTTCCTTTTTTTATTGATTTGTCAAAATCTTGCGTTGTTAATTCTATTGCGTCACTCATTTTATTCTTAATTATCCAGAAACCCACATTAATAAATCTTATGTATTAAAAAATAGTGTTATGTCAAGGAACTTGAAATAAACTCCAGCTTTTAAGCTGGAGATGGTTCCTTGAGCATCCAAAGCACGAGCGCTTATTCAAACCCCAACTTTTAAGTTGGGGTAGCGCATCGTGCTTTTGATATTAAATAAATTTAATTTCCGTAGTTGTTTTGTTATTTGCTACATCGAGGATTACCTAATCCTTGACGGGGGGGGTTTTCGTCAAGTTTCTTGACACGAAAAATTTTATTGAATATAATTTTCTAAATCGCAAGAAATATTATCATTTGGTGAACGTTTATCTTTAATTATCCAAAAATCAAAAGCTCTATCTGCAAGACTTTCTAAAATCTTATTACGTGTAAAGTCATATTTTTCATTAGAAAGATTTTCAAAAAACCCTCTTTCTTGATTATATCTAAATCCTTCTCTTCTAAGAGCAAAATGAGTTTCACGATCTAGATAGTTTTTAATTTCATTATTCTCGCCATCAAATAATCTACTTATCCCGTATTCTACATTTAATTCTCTTAAAAGATGAACTCCTAAATGATCAGTTAAATTTGCTGAGGGAAAAGGACTAAGAACTCTACCTAGTAAAATTTCAAATCTTTTTGTTAATACTGCTTCATCTTGATTTGAAAAATATGGAATATTCATAGAAATTAATCATAGTTGAAGTATATAAATTTCATCGTGATTGATTGGTAGTTTAAGAAGAGTAATTGAAAATTATCTGCGGGTTTTAGTGCGTCTTCATCTTGATGTCAATGAACTTGACGCAAACTCCAGCTCATCAAGAATCTGCTGATTCTTGAGTGCCATCAAGGACTTTCGTCCTTGAGGTTTAAGCTGGAGATGGTTCCTTGAGCACGTCAAGAACGTTCAGTTCTTGAACGCCATCAGAAACCAAGAGTTTCTGAGGTCCAAAGCACGAGCGCTTATTCAAACCTCTGCTTTTAGCATGGGTGGCGCATCGTTTTTTTGATAAATAATTTATTCCCCGCAACCGCTTCTAGTTGTCTGCTTGCACGAAGTGCAATAAATTGCACAGTTACCCATGCGTTTTGCTGAACTTCCGCATTGAGGACAAACAAGGCCCTCATTACCAAAATCTTTTAAAGATTTTTGTTCCTCTGTAAGACTCAGAGTTGATTGTGATTGTTCAAGAGAAACTGATTGAGGAGAAATTTCTATTAAATCTTCAGTTACGGAAGGAAGTTCTATTTCAACTTCTACTTTTTGAGCTTTTCCGAATGTTGCAATCATAAATTGCGCTACGTAGTCAATAATTGATGAAGCTGTACGAATCATAATTCTATTTTGATCGAGTATTCCCGGAGGAGTATTTCTTACAAATCCAGATGGTTCGAACTTTTGATGTCTGAACTTATTAAAAAGAATTTCAACAGGAATTCCATATTGAAGATTTAGAGAGATCGAAGCTGCCCAGGCATCCATGAGTCCTCTAATTGTTGAGCCTTCTTTACTCATAGTGATAAAAATTTCCCCAGGTTTACCATCATCGTAAAGCCCCACTGTGAGATATCCTTTATGATTTGCTATTTCAAAACGGTGAGTAATAGATTTACGCGTTTGAGGCATTTCTTGTTGTTGAATTCTTACTACTTGAGGGACTAGAGTTTGTTTTTTAACCATTTCACCTTCAGTCTTTTGAGTATTAAGTGGTTGACTGCGTTTACTATTCTCCCTATAAATTGCTACGGCTTTTAGGCCTTGTTCCCAGGCGAAAATATAGGCATCCATAATATCATCTACAGTTGCTTGCTCTGGTAAATTCACTGTTTTACTAATTGCTCCAGAGATAAATGGTTGAGTTACTGCCATCATTTTTATGTGGCCCTTGTAATGAATTGCTCTTTTTCCCTTTGCAGGTTTAAATGCACAATCAAATACAGGTAAATGTTCTTGGCGAATCCAAGGGGCACCTTCGATCATATCGTTTTTGTCAATATATGCAATTATTTCTTGATTTTGCTCTTTGGTATATCCTAAAGCTGAAAGAGATATGTGTACTGAACGATTAACCATTTTTAACATTCCTCCTCCTGAAAGAACTTTGTATTTTACTAGGGCGATATCTGGCTCTATTCCAGTAGTATCGCAATCCATCATGAATGCAATTGTGCCTGTTGGAGCCAATACGGTTGTCTGAGCGTTACGAAAACCAAATTTCTCCCCAAGTTCTATTGCTTCAGTCCATGAGTCCCAAGCTTCATTGACAAGGAACTTGAGATTTGAAGGAATTTTTGTTACTTGAATTTCTCTAACGTGTTCTTTATGCATATTCATCACTTGTAACATTGAAGATTTATTTTCTTGGAATCCTGGAAATGGTCCCATCAAAGCAGCTAATTCTCCAGATGTTTTGTATGCTTCTCCAGACATTATTGCTGTGATTGCGGCAGCTACTGCTCTTCCTTCTTCAGAATCATAAGGGAGACCTAAACTCATTAAAAGCGCGCCTAGATTTGCATATCCTAGACCTAGAGTCCTAAAAATGTGAGAGCGTTCTGCAATTTCTTGAGTAGGATAACTCGCCCCATCAATAATAATCTCCATGGAAGTAATAAAATGTCTAACTACTGCCTTAAATTTTTGAATATCAAAATTTCCATCTGGAGTTAGAAACTTCATTAAATTAATAGATGCAAGATTACAAGCCGTATCATCTAAAAATAAATATTCACTGCAGGGATTTGTAGCATTTATTCTTCCTGAATTTTTACAAGTGTGATACTTTTGAATAACTCCATCACATTGAACTCCGGGATCCCCACATATCCAAGTGCCTTCTGCAATTGCACGCATTATATCTTTTGCTTTATAAGTTTCTATAGGTCTACCATCTGTTACAGCTTTTGTTTGCCATTCTCCGTCTTCTTTCACAGCATTCATGAATTCATCCGTAACTCTTACAGACATATTACAATTTTGGAAGAAAATACTACTATATGCCTCACCATTCATGCCTCCAGAGTATCCTTGTTCTATAAGCGCCCAGGCTTTTTTCTCTTCAGATTGTTTTGCACGGACGAAATCCATAATATCTGGATGATCAACATTGAGAATTTCCATTTTTGCAGCTCTTCTTGTTTTTCCGCCAGATTTTATTATATTTGCATATGCATCATATCCCTTCATGAAGGATACTGGTCCAGAAGCTCTGCCTCCACCAGTTATCTTTTCTCTTGAACTGCGTAGAGTTGAACGATTACTTCCAGTGCCTGATCCTGCTTTGAATAATACTGCTTCGGCTGTTTGAACTTTTAAAATTGATTCCATATTATCTTGAATACCTAAGATAAAACATGCTGAACATTGTGGTCGATCATCCGATTTTATTGCTTTTACTGCTTGATTTAACTCTACATCCCATTTCCAAGCAGATACTCCTCCTGCTTCTTTGTTATATTCCCAAATTCCCGCATTAAACCATACTGGAGAGTTGAACACACAAAGTTGATTTAGACAAATTGCTGCAATTTCTTCTTTGAGAATATTTGATTGATTTTCGTCAAAATATTTTTGGTTTAAAGCTTGTCTACCTATATATCTTGAGACTCTGCCAATTATTTTTTCTACCGAATCCTCTCTTTCTCCCTTGGCTTGATCTCCCCAAAAATATTTACTTCCAACTACTTTAAGCGCCAGGGGACTCCAAAAATCTGGTCGTTTGACATTTGGTTGAGTGAAAATTGGTTTGCCCATATCATCAGTTACTTTTACATCTTCTGATAACCATTTAATTGGATTACCATAAATATCGAATTCGTACGGGCTCTTGCCTTCAAAAGTAAATGTTCTAGAGATTTGCATTTTTCCTAGATTTAGTTGTTCTATTCTCTCAGGAGTCATCCTTTCACAAGCTCCTTAATTTCTTTTTTGAAATCTGAAATGTCGGTAAAATCCCTATAAACAGATGCAAAACGAATGTATGCGACTTTATCTATTTTCTTTAATTCTTTAGAAACTAACTCTCCGATAAATCCTGATTTGACTTCTTTACCCTGTTTGAGCAATTTTTCTTCAATGATTGTTAGCATATGTTCTATTTTTTCGGTACTAATTGGCCTTTTTTCACAAGCCTTAATTATTCCTCTTTTTATTTTTTCACGGTCAAATTCTTCCATCCCTCCATCCTTCTTTATGACTCGGAGATTGATTCTTTCGACCTCTTCAAGAGTGTTAAAGCGTTTTGCACACTTAAGACACTCTCTTCTTCTTCGGGTAAGTTTATTCACATCCCTTTTATCTACCACTTTGGTTTCTTCATGGACACAATAGGGACATTGCATATCTTGCTTTTTACCCCAAGATGTTGTGTTTTTATTTTAATCTAACACAATACCTTGTATTTTATTTATTGAAATCGTTTTAGTATTTAAATGTTTCTTAGAAAAAAATATTTTCGTCGCTGTTTTCTGAAAAAAAATCGAGTGTCACTTTGTCATGAATCTAGACCCCTATTAACATTTCCAATAATATAGTTGGGCATTACAATATTATTTAAAAGCAACTTTTTGGTTTTTATTATAATGATTCCTCCAGTAATAGTTTATCATTATATCGTTCAAGATAAAGAATTTAAAAGATATCCCGAGATTCATAACCGATTAAGTGATTTAGGTTTTACAAATGAACTGGTAAGAATTGGATGGGGTAGAAAAGATATAGATGGAGAAAATATTTGTGTGCTAGATAATATCTGCCTTGCTGAATTCAAATATAATTGGAGAAATTTTCAAGTGATTGAATATGTTGCTAGTCAATCTGCCAATCATCCTTGGTTAGAAGGAAAATCTAATTTTTTTAAGAATCCAAACGTTTAAATCTTTAGATACTTTGTTATGGGTATGCAAAATAAACTAAAAAAACATCAATCAGTTAGACTTTTGAGAGATCCTGATCCTGAGTATGTAGAATATCATGGAGAAAGTGAAGATAATTTTAAAGAAATTCCAATTAAAAAGGGCATGACTGGACGAGTAAATGTTATTTTATCAAATGGAAGATATCATGTTGAGATATTTGATGATGAGGGAAAAGTTATAGCGTATGCGCCAATGAATGAGGAAGATTTGGAAGAAGTTAAAGAGAAAAAATGATTTTATTTACTCCGTGGAACTGAGAACTTTGAATATATTGCACTTCTGTCTGTACGTACAATTTCATCTGTCTGTATGGAGGTATTTGGGCCAAAAGTTCCTATTTCCATTGCCTGTTCTAGTTCACGATATTCTCGTGGAACATGATAAGACTCGTCTTCGTCATTCATCCAAAATTTTCTAATTTTATCATAACGAGGTATTCTTGCTAAAATATTATCTCCCTTACGAACTGAAGTTATTCCCGCAAATATTAATTTTTTAACCGGCACTTGGGAGTCATCTGAAATTACGTCTAAATTTGTCTGAATAGTATATCCTCCTGAATACACTGGAGAAGTTCCCCCGATTCTACTCTCTGAACTTGGAGTAAACTCGGTAGAATAGCACTGGCTAGTAACTTGTTGTACTCTGAATCTAGCTTCTACTACTAACTCATGAAGAGGTTTGGAAATTCTTTCTAAATCTTCTCTTTCTTTATTTTCTCTTTCTTCCCTGGCCTTATATATATCTTGATGATCTTTATAACTGAACTTGAAAGTTATGTCGTCACTCATTTTATTTATTACTTTTTTAAGTATTAAAATATTTGTATTTTTGACTGATAGATTTATAAATTGAGTTTACATTACTTGGAAGAGGTGAATATGTTAATTGCAGCTTTTCCAGAAACAAAGAAGATTGCTCGTGCTGTTGCTAAGTCTTTAAATGCAGAGTATACAGAAGTTAATGTGAAAGATTTTCCAGATTCTGAATATCATTTAAAATTGAAAGTAAATCCTAAACATAAAGTTGTTGTATTTGTTACTTCAATCACAAAAGATCCAGATGAGAAATTAATAGAAACCATTCTTGCTGCAGGTATTGCAAAAGATTATGGAGCTAAGAAAGTAATTGTTGTCGCTACATATTTACCCTATATGCGTCAAGATAAACATTTTAAGAAATATGATAGTTTTTCTTCAAAACATATTCTTGAATTATTTAATCATGTAGATAGACTATTTGTTATAGATCCACATTTACATCGTATTAAGAAAATGGAACAACTGCTTCCTAAGGCAACTGCTTTGACAACTAATACTATAATTGCACAATATATTCATAAAAGATTTAAAGATAATTTTTCTATTGTTGGTCCAGATGAGGAGAGTGAGCAATGGAGTAGTGTTATCGCTAAAATGCTAGGCAAAAAAGTGGTAATTTTAAAAAAAACTAGATTTTCTTCTATACATGTAAAGATTAAAGAAAAACCACTTGGAGATAATATCATCATCATAGATGATATTATCAGCACTGGGAGGACACTTGTTGAGACTCTTAAAATGGCAAAAAGACAAGGCGCTAAAAGAATGATATGTATTGGCATACATGGCGTTCTAGTTAATGGTGCGGATAAACTTATTACTAAATATGCCGAACTAATTACAACTAATACTATTGCTAATGATTATGCTAAAATAGATGTTTCTCCAGTAATCGTCGATGCACTAAAGAAAATTAGATAATTTCTATAGAAAATATTTAAGTAATGGCAATTACTATTAATGGCATGGTTGCAAAAAAGAGCAAGAAAGACATTGGATTTTGGAAAACTTTTCAATTATATTGGAAAATAGCTAGACCTTATAGTTGGACTTTTATTTTTGTAGCATTTTTAGTTACTTTAATGAGTATGGTAAATGTTACTGAAAAGTTTCTATTCAAGATTATTGTAGATGATGGAGAATCATATACTGCAGGAAAGATAGACGCAAGCGCATTTACAGGAGTTTTATTGATTATTGGAGCAATTTATTTGGGCAGTATCCTAGTTAATACTATTTGTCATTGGTTAAAGCTTCATTTTATTAATCGTCTTGATGCGCGTTTAATTTATGACCTTAAAAGAAAATTCTTCAATCATATACTTGGTCTGTCTCATCGATTTCACACCACCCATAAAACTGGTAGTATGATTTCCAGATTAATGAGGGGTGGACGTGCGATGGAAAATCTCACCGATGCAATTATTGTGAATAGTATGCCTTTAGTAGTACAAATTGTGATTGTTGGAGCTTCTATTGCATATTTTGATAGATTATCTGCAATAGTTGTAGTTGCGACTTCTTTAGTTTTTATAACATATAGTCTTCTCATCCTCAAAGCGCATCAAAAACCGAGTGTTGTTGCTAATGATACTGAAGATAAAGAAAAAGGGATAATTAGCGATTCTTTTACTAATATAGATTCAATTAAATATTTCGGAAAAGAATATATAATAAAAAATAAATTCCAAGCCTTAGCTGAACAAACTCGTCAGAATTTCATAAAAAGTTGGGATTATTATAGATACATGGAGGCTGGTCAGGGATTTATTCTAGGACTGGGAGTGCTTTTTCTTGTCTATTTTCCATTGCAGCAATTTATAGCTGGCACAATGAGTTTAGGAACTATGATTTTCTTATACACGGTTTATTTTAACCTTGCTGAGCCCTTGTACGGATTTGTCTGGGGCGCTCGTCGCTTTTATGAGGGACTTGCTGATTTGAAAGGTCTTGCCGAATATGATCTTGTGAGTAATGATATTGTGGATGCACCAGGTGCTAAGAAGTTTAGTGTGGATCGCGCAGATATAGAATTTCGTAACATCTCATTTACATATCACCAAAAAAAGATTCTCAATGGTCTGGATTTTACTATTGAACCGAATGAAAAAGTTGCTCTTGTTGGACATTCTGGAAGCGGCAAGACAACTATTGTGAAACTGCTCTATCGTCTGTATGATGTTCAGCAAGGAGAGATTATAGTGAGTGGTAAAAATATTCGCGATGTGCAGCAAGAGTCTCTGCGCAGTGAACTTAGTATCGTACCTCAAGAATGTGTCTTATTTGACGATACACTCTATAACAATGTTGCTTTCTCAAACCCTGGCGCAAGTCGTTTTGAAGTGATGCGTGCATTTAAATTTGCCCAGCTTGATCGCTTTATTGCTTCTCTGCCTGAAAAAGAGAAGACTATTGTGGGAGAACGCGGAGTTAAATTAAGTGGGGGGGAGAAGCAGAGAGTCTCTATTGCCCGAGCAATCTTGGCAAATAAAAAGATACTCGTCCTTGATGAAGCTACGAGCGCCCTTGACTCAAAAACAGAGCATGAAATCCAGAGTGACCTTGCAGAACTGATGAAGGGTCGCACCGCAATTATTATTGCACATCGCCTTTCAACCATTATGCGTGCCGATAAAATCATCGTTATGGATAAAGGAAAGATTTCTCAGATAGGCACACATCGCCAATTGATTTCAAAGCAGGGCATCTACCGTGAACTTTGGAACTTACAGAAAGGCGGATATATTGGAGAGTAAAATTTATTTCGAGAGATTCTTTAGAACTTCTTATTTCTTTCTATTTCTTTGAGGATTATCTTTGCTCACTTGCGAAGCTTTCTTGAAGATTTTTGTAAGGCTTTTTAGAGATACTGCTTTACTTGAAAACCTTGGAAATTAAAATATTTAAAGCTCCTTGGAAGGTTTTTTGCCAGAAATCTTTAGAATCAAGCTCGATAATGAGATTATCTCTTCGTATTCTAATAATGTGCTGTTCTTTTGAATAGCTGAATGAAATCTTTTTCTTTTTTAGAACTGGAATGACCTTATTAAAAAAAATTCTGGAATTAGGAAATCTATATCGTTGACTCTTACTTTTTTATTCTGAGTATATGCAAAATAGGCAAGACACCCATACAGAAGCGGATTTACCTTTAAGTCATTACAAAGATTAAGAATTTCACTAGTAAATTTCTTTAATTTTATAAAATGCTTTTGACTTGCGGGGAAACTATTTACTTGGATCATATTATTTAATAAGACTTCGTAGATACGTAACGCCTGCTAGTAGCAGACAGAGAATTCCCACAATTAGAAATCCAGTTTGCCAGAAGAAAAGTTCTTGGCTTGTGCAAGTGCGCATAGCGATAAAGCACTTTCCGAATATACAGAGATACTCGCAATCTCCTCTTTTAAGGATTCCTTGTGAAATCATTAGACCTAGGCTTGTAAAAACTACGCCAACTATGAGGGAAAGTAGCATTCCCAGTTTACTATTTTTTGGAAGAGATATGTCAGCCATACTTTCAACAAGTTAGTTGAATTTATAAAGTATTTCTTCATTATAATAATATGAAAAAGAGAAATGTGATAATTTTTATTGTTTGTTTGCTCATTAGTTATTTTGTTGCATTTATTGGAAGTTTATTTATAATGCAAGGAATTAAAAGTGATTGGTATTTATCTGTGAAACCACTTATTACTCCTCCAGACTGGATATTTGGAGTTGTTTGGAACTTCATTTTCTTTTTAATTGCAATGTCTTTATTTTTTGCTTGGACTAGTGCAAAAAGTGAGAAAGATAGAAAAAGAATATTTCAAGTTTATTCAATAAATTTTGTGGCTAATGCTTTTTGGAGTATTTTCTATTTCACGTTACATCAGCCCCTTTGGGCGTTTATTGATCTTGTCGTGGTAGGAATATCCATTTTGAGTATTATGCTAGCCACTTGGGATGAAGACAGAAGAGTCACATTATTGCTTACACCATACTTTATCTGGATTTGTTTTGCTGGAGTTTTGAACTGGATGTCTATTGCTTAATGAGTTATCCAATAGGTATATTCTAGTTCAATAATATTTAAATTGTATCTTTTGATTTATTATTTATGGGTAAATCCTCTAAGGTAGTTTTTGTTCGAGAAGGAGAGCATCATGCGGTTTTTATTAGTAAAGAATTGTCTTCTAATTCTATAATAAAAATGCATGAATCTCTTAAAAATAAAAATTTGATGCAGAGTCGTGAAGATTTTATTTTAACTGGACCTAATCTTTATCATATTAATGGATGTACTGCAGTATTATCTAGTGATCCTTATTCATATCTTATTCGGCTTGAAATAACTTCAAATGAAGCAGATAAACCCGTACATCTACTAGATGAAGTTTTAAGATATTCTGGGTTGACTAGGAAGACAACAGAAGAAAATATTGTCCAAGATAGAATTTTAAACCTCTCGAATAGATTCTATTCCTAATTTTTAACGACTTATTGACTATAAATTTTAGAAACCGGTGTTTGTTGTAACACTGAATGGTAAGTTGGAGTGTATTTGTAAATTAATCCTGTGGTTAACAAAGATCCTGCTATTGCAATTGCGCCTAAAGATTTCTTCGCCTTTGATGAAAGAGATTTAATTCTTTTTGGTAAACGTGGCGAAGGTTCTATATCTATTAAATCTCTAAATCCATCTACTGAGTAATTAGATAACCAGCTAGTGGCAACACTTATTCCCATTGCAGTTATTGTTCCAGTAGCCAATTGTTCAAGAGAATGAATGCCTGAAGCATAATATATTCCTGTTGAAGCAAACGCACTAAAAGTTATCCCATAAGCAGTATCATGAATTCCTATATGACTTTCTGGACTTTCTTGAGTTATATTGAAATATTTTCTCGAATGATCTCTTAATATAGTTGAAAGAGACCCAATGCCTGCAAAAGTAATTGCGTTCCCGATTAATCTGGCGTCTATTGAAATTGAATGTGGCAGGTGAAGCAGAGTTTTTTCTATTAAAGTGTATGCCGGATTACCTATAGTTACTAATGCAGTACAATCTACTAAATGCTGTTTTAAATATTGCCCTATATTTTTTGACATGGAACTAAGTTAAATAATCCTAGTTTTTAAGTGTTTGTTTTATCTTAATAAAAAATTCTACGCATACTGGTTTAGGGATCCTCTTTTCTAAAAATTACTTTTTACTTTATCAGCGGTACTTAATCGATAGGGAGACCCCATTACTTGATTGAGGGGAATTTGTTCGATAGAGACCTGCTCATGAATGGGAATAGGAGTTGACTCTTTCTGCCGTTTATTATATACGCGCATACCTTCTACTCCTAGCCAACCAAAAAGCCCGACCACCCAAGCTGTTGTAAGGGCGCGTTTCCAATTGTACTTTCCCAATTTAATTCGAGAAGACCTGCTCCATCTTTGATTTGGGGATTCATATGAAGGCGTGAGGCGGCGCCCGGATGCCCAGAATGATTCGCGCTCTATCCTAGGACCCATCTTTTCTCTTTCTATCTTCTCATGATCAATCTTAGCCACTTCCTTGTTTATATAATTGATAGGTGTGATTGTATATTGTTTCTCACTATCGGACTTTTTGAGATCTTGCGAAGACACTGCTACGGGCTTTAGGGGCTGTTGATGGATGACTTCTTTGATAGAGTGAAGGTTGCTCGAATACATTGAGGCAGGACTTTGCTCAATTGCTGCTCCATAGGTATTAAACTGATAGACTTCTGTTTGATTTGAAAGAGATGGAAGTGTGACGAGGTCAGTTACTGAAGCAGGAATATCTTTGCTAGCGTGCGGCTCCGTTTTTACGTGTCCGTTTGAAGATAGAATAGCATTTCTCGTTGAATCTGAAAATTCAGGTAAGAGGTTTTGTTGTCTTGAAGGAACAGCATCATAGTGTGGAAGAGTTACGGGAGAATAATCTAAAAAGAATATGAGAAGACTCTCTTCACGGTTTGATCTCTCTCGCAGAGCGAGTTCTAGTGATGGAGTTATAAATGGAGTGCGCTTTGTATCTATTTTTTTGATGAACTCATATTCCTTTGAGGTAATATTCTCTTTTCCATTACTAATGAACTTAGAAAGTTGTCCTCGTGCTGTTCGAAGAACGGTAAAAGGATTCTCTGTATCATACTGAGTAGGTTGCAGGTGTTTCTTACCCACACCGAGTTTATCTTTTTGATGGAGTGATTCTGTAAAACTTGTCTTGAGAATATCTCGCGCCTGATCCAATGCTGCATAGGCATCCTCTTTACCTATCAGACCTGATTCATAGTACTGTTTAACTATTGTTCCAAGATTTCTCGCCCGATGTGCTGCGAAATTAATACGGTCACGACTTCTTGTAACTCTTTCTTGTTTGCCATTGACAGTCGTACGTTCATAGGTTCTTCTTGCAAGACCACGCAAATTTTCGAGTTCTTGTGTAATAACGGCGTACTGGCCGTTTGCGGGAAACGCCCCATAGGCTGCATCAACTGCTTTGATACGTTCTTCGCGTCTTGAGAGCGTAGGTGCAGAGAGCACACGACTTTTATCAATTTGAGCTATATTCATAAGAGGAAGGCAAATTGACCCTTAATATATGTTACGTTGTATTACTTACTATAACTTTAGATAATAATTGAAGGACCTGTTTTATCTTTCTCATCATCAAAGTCTGCTACTAGGCCTTCGGTTGTGATGACCATTGCTGTGATTGAAGATGCTGCTTGGAGCGCATTACGGACGACTTTTGTTGGATCAATGACTCCTGCTAGAATTAGGTCTTCGTAAGTATCTGTTTTTGCATTGTATCCGAATGTTACTGGCTTATCCCTTAATGAAGCTAAAACTTCTGAACCCTCTTTTCCTGCATTAAATGCAATTTGTCTGATTGGATTTTCCAGAGATTTTCTTACAATTCTTGCTCCTACTGCTTGATCGCCTTGTAGTTTAAGGTTATCTAGATCTTTCATTGCTTGTAAAAGAGTAATTCCTCCACCTGCAACAACCCCTTCTTCTATTGCTGCTTTTGTTGCGTGCAATGCATCGTCAATACGAGATTTCTTTTCTTTCATTTCTGTTTCTGTTCCTGCTCCTACATTTATTATTGCAACTCCGCCACTAAGTTTTCCAAGACGTTTTTTGAGTTCTTCCATTCGGTATTCCATAGTTTCTTGTTTAATTTGATTTTCAATAATCTGAGTACGTTTGACTATTTCTTGCTTACTACCTTTTCCTTCTATGATGACTGTTGTTTCTTTATTTATCTTAACTTTCTTTGCTGAACCCAAATCGAGAGTAGTTACTTCTTCTAGCTTATCGTCTTTATCTTTTGAGATTACTCTTCCTCCAGTTAGTATGGCTATGTCTTCTAGAAGTTCTTTCTTTTCATCTCCAAATCCTGGAGCTTTAACTGCGCAGACCTTTAAAGCTCCGCGAAGAATATTAAGAACTAACATTGTGAGTGCTTCACCCTCTACATCTTCTGCTAAAATAATAAGCGGTTTACCTTCCTGAGCTACCAGTTCTAAAATTGGAACTATTTCTTTTACAGAGGAAATTGTTTTATCAGTTATTAAAATGTAAGGGCTTTCAAATGAAGCATCCATTTTTTCTTGATCAGTCATCATATAGGGCGAGAGATATCCTTTGTCGAATTGCATTCCTTCAACTAATTCCAGATAAGTATCTATGCTTCTAGATTCTTCTACGGTAATTACTCCCTTGGATCCTACTTTTTCCATTGCGTCTGCAATTAAGTTACCTATTTTCTCGTCGTTATTAGCTGAAATTGTTGCTACTTGAATAATTTTTTTCTTTTCGTTGACTGGAGAAGATTGTCTTTTGAGATACTCTAGAACTCTATTTGTAGCAAGTTCTATTCCAGTTTTCATTTCAACTGGATTTGCTCCAGCAGTTATATTTTTTAAACCGTCTGCAATCATCGCTTGCGCTAGAACTGTTGCAGTTGTTGTTCCATCTCCAGCTTTATCTTGTGTTTGAGAAGCAACTTCTTTTATGAGTTTAGCTCCCATATTCTCGAATTTGTCTTTTAATTCTATTTCTCTTGCTATTGTAACTCCATCATTACTTACTAATGGAGAACCTGAACGATCTAAAATTACAGTTCTGCCCTTTGGACCTAGAGTAACTTTTACAATGTTTGCAACTTTGTCAATTCCTCGCAGTAATGCTTGTCGAGCTTCTTCGTTAAAGATAATTTGTTTAGAGGTCATTTTATTCAATCCTCGCGACAACGTCTTTTAATTCAATTATTAAATGCTTTTCTCCGTTAAGCTCCAGTTCTTCTGAAGAGTAACCGCCGTAGATAACTTGGTCTCCTGCTTTTATTGGGAAAAGAGAGTTATTGTTCATGTTTCCAACTGCCACAATTAGACCTTCTTTCTTTTCATCTTTTGATTTGGGAAGAATTAATCCAGATTTTGTACGTTCTTCTGTTTGTTTTATCTGTTTGAGGAGAACGCGCTCCCCGAGAGGCTTGATGTTCATTTAATTGTAGACAATACGGGGTTTTTAAAGTCTTTTGTGATGGAGTATATTGAAAAAACAGTTTATTTACTACGTTTTAAGGCTTCGAGGCCAGGTAATGGCTCGCCAGTAAGATAAGCCATAAGTGCGCCTCCTGAAAGGCTGATTGAAGAAAAATTATTTGGAATGTTGTAGGTCATGAGAGTAGTGGTTAGATGACCTCCACCTAGAAGAGAATAAGTTTTCTTATTTTTTGTTTGAGAAGAAATATATTTAAGAATTTCTACCGTACCTTTGCTAAATAACGAATTTTCACAGAAACCTAAAGGTCCTTTCACAAATATTGCGCTTGCACGTGCGATATGTTCTTTAAATAGGGCTATTGTTGTTGAACCAATATCCAAGAGTTTTTCTTCGATTGGTGCTTTTTCTAACAATATTTCTTCTCTTTTTTTAGTGCCTATTGCAAAATCTATTGGGAGAATTATTTGATCTTTGTACTTGTTAAGAAGATCTTTCAATTTTGGAAATAGTTTATCGTATCCTTTTTCTTTAAGCCATTTATTTTCATACCCTAAATCTATTCCTTGACAAGCTAGAAATGCATTACCTAAAACTCCTGAAGCTAAAATCTTATTATTTTTCTCATTTAATACTTTGAAGAAAGATATATAGTCCTCTAATTTTGACCCTCCGAGAAGGTAAACTTTCTTTTCGCTTTTGTCTTTTACAAAATGATCTGCTGCAATTATTTCTTTCTGAAAAATTCTACCCATTGTACTTGGAAGAAATTTTGGAGGAAAAATTATACTGCCCTGCGCTCTATGTGATACAGAAAACGCGTCGTTAATAAATAAATCGAATTGTTTACAAAACTTGAGATAATTATTTTTTTCATATTTAATATCTTCATCTGGATAGAAACGAACGTTTTCAAGAAGTATTGAATCGCCTCCTTTTAGATTTTCTATTGCTTTTTGTGCTTCTTTTCCGAATAAATCTGGACAAAATTCTATTTTACTCTTAACATGACTTGCGAGAATTTCTGCATGATCTTTAAGAGAGATACAGTCTGTATCTCCTTTTCTACCTTGATGAGCTATAATAATTACTTTTGCTTTTTTCTTAATGAGCTCTGAAATTGTTATTGCGTGTTCTGTAAAACGAGGAGAATCTAGGGGTTTATTGTTTATCAGTGCGGCATTTATGTCTATTCTAATAAGGATTCTTCTATTTGATAATTCGTAATTGTCGAGTGTTTTGAGTGCCATGTGTATGAACTATCTCTTAGACTTAGAATATTTCTTTGTAGATTTTTCAGTTTCAAGAATCATTTGGGCAACATCAACTAGACGATGAGAATAGCCCCATTCATTGTCATACCACCCGGCAATACTAATCATATCGTCAATTACTTGAGTAAAATGAGAGTTGAATATTGCTGAATGAGTATTTCCAATTATATCGGTTGAGACCAGAGGTTCATCTGAATATTCTACAATGCCTTTGTAATCTGTTGATGCTTTTCTTTTGAATACTGCGTTGACATCTCTTGGAGAAACTTTCTTTTCTACTTTAGCCACTATACTGGTAATTGAACCGTCTATAACTGGAACGCGTAGTGCATAGCCATCTATTTTTCCTTTTAGTTCTGGAATACTTTCCACTACTGAAATTGCCGCCCCAGATGTTGTAGGGATAATATTTATTGCCGCTGCCCTTCCGCGAGCCATATCCCCCTTATCATGAGAATCTATTAGATGCTGTGTCGAAGTATATGCATGGGTTGTAATAAAAAATGCACTCTTTAGATTATAAGCTTCATGAAGAATTTTAATCATTGGCGCAGTGCAATTGGTTGTGCAACTTCCAGCAGAGATAATTTTATGTTCTTTTTTAAGAGACGCACCATTTACGCCTGGAATTATTGTGCAGTCAGCGTTTTTTGCAGGTGCTGAAATTAGAACTTTCTTTGCTCCTGCCTTAATATGTTTCTCTGCATCTTCTTTTTTTGTGAATAATCCTGTACATTCCACAACTAAATCAATTTCTTCTTTTTTCCATGGAAGCTTAAGAGGATCTGTCTCATGAACTGTGAGGAACTTTCTTTTTCCTATTGTCAAATATTTTCCGTCGTGAGAAATTGGTTCTTGGAAAGGAGTATGAATAGAATCGTGCTTTAAAGTGTAAACAACATAATCTGGATCTCCGAGTTCATTTATTACAATATTCCAAGGAACATTTCTCTTTAAACAGGCTTGAAGAAAGAGCTTACCGATCCTACCTAGACCATTAATAGCTACGTTCATAAATCACCTGCTCTTTCATAGTTAATTATGGTGAAGGGTATATTTAAAGTTGGCGGTTTTGTACAACTTAAGAGTATCACTTATAAGGAGAGCCACGATGACCATTAGAACAGCTATTGAGATCGGATTATAACTTATTGCTCTTTCGAAATCTCCTTTTAATAAAGATGAAACTCCTCTTGTGATTCCTTTTGAATAGCAATGATCTCCTAAAAATTTTGAACAAATAGAAAGATCGGGCATATTTTCTAAGATTGAAACTGGAATAATGGCTAATGTCAATAGAACTATTGGAAAAACTAGTATTCTATACTTGGGTTCGGATAATGAGATGACTTTAATAAAAGAGTTACTTTCCTTCGAGATCTTGGCCATCTACATCCTTAAGCTTGTGAGTTGCAATTAATATGAGATCTATAAACCACCAAATTCCGCAACCACCAAAAGTTATTAATTTAAGAATTCCTAAACCAATATACCCCATGTAAAATCGATCTACTCCCAAGCTTCCTACAAAAATAGAAAGTAGGAGTGCAACCATATAACTTCTCTTTTGCTTCTTTTCAACCATGATATTCTTAGGAAAGTTTGGTTTAAAAATGTGTCGCCCTTATTTCTTTTTTACGATTTATTGGTGTCACTTAAAAGGGATATTGAGAAATATTAAGAGTCTATTCTGGGCTTTTTCATCTTAGCTAAGTTAGGATGCCCCCATGCCGCTATTGCAGCGCATTGTTGTTTAGTGAGTTGGACTCCTTTTCCTTGCAAGTGATTCCAGATATCTTCTACTTCGAATTTTTCCCTTCTGAGTTGGCGGATTTCTTCTTTGACTAATTCTGAAAGTGGAGCTAACTTTATATCTTTAACTCTATTAGGTTTGAAAGGAACTGCCTCAATAAGAGAAAGTGTATCTCTTACTGATCGATAATGTGCATTAATTGTATCAGAAGTAATCTGTCTATTTTTCAGAATATCTGCTCTTAAATCATCAAAGAATGCATAGAGACGAATGTCTTCTATTGGCTGTCTTATATATTCTTCAAAATTGCTTGCATGAAAAGCTTTTTCTATTCTTTCTTGTTTTGTCTTAGAAAGAGATGCGACTGCTTCATCTACAAAAAACTCTAGTGCTTTTTGATGCATTCTTGGTAAATGATTAAAAATCTTAGGTTTGAGAAAATAATGATATTCTTTTCCCTTAAGTTCTTGATGATCTTCTTTTATTTGCTTTTCAGAAATATTTTTTGGAATTTTAAGACCTCCTTGAGTTTTACAAGCTCTTAGAGCGTTAATTTTTCTTTGCATATTTTTGCCAAAGGTATATTGTAGTGCAATTTCATCGTCGGATTTTCCTTCAATAACAAACTCTCCCGCCGTTCTTTCGCTTCTCAATAATGGACGATATGCGCTGCCTAGATGTATTCTAGAAGGTTCAATTGATCTAAATTTCTCAACGTTCTTCCAGTATTTATTCAATCTATCGCCAAGTTCTTTCGATAACCATTTTTTAAATTTAGAAGTTTCTTTTTTTAGAAGGTCTATTTCGGGACATTTGTTAAAATACTCATTGGGAATCATTCTTTCTCTAATTAAATATGGTCTATTAATTCCATAAAAGAGTGTCCAATCAGAATTTAAAACTTTTTGCAATGTTTGATCAATAAATGGACTTAATTTTGCTACTTTTACTATATCTAACATCATATTGGAATTTTTATTACTGGTATATTGAAATCTACAACTCTCTGATTCAGTATATCCTCCAATCCATTCACTATCTAATAATTTTAAAAGTTCATCGAGCTCAGCCTTTTTAAAATAATCTCTGGAAAATTTATTAAGAAGTATACTTCCCTGATCATACCATTCCTTTTCTTTGTTTAGTTTTTTCTCTTTAATTTGATTAGATATCTCAATCAAATCAGAATAAAAAAGACGAAACTGTTTGGGATTACCACAGAAACCTAAATTTCTCTGAATTTCACTTAAAGGTTGTTCACCATTATCATGAAAATAATTTCTTTGACATACTTCTGCTATAATGTCATCAAACTTAATATCAACTATATTAAATTTTTCATAATCGCGAGTTTCTAAACTGATTCTAACCCAACCAGATATTGCCTTATTTCTTGATAATTTGAGATTTTTCTCTGAAAAATGGAGTAATATTTTATTTATTTCTTCTTCATGTGGCTTAAATACTTCATCTCTAATTCTTTCTTTAATAGCCATATATTCACTAATACATTCTTCTTTATCTGTGCATTCTAATCTTATCCTTTCAATAAGTGCTTGACGATCTTTATTTTCTTTAAATCTAAATTCTGCCTCTTCGCTAAGTTGATGGTAGAGAGGATTCTGAAAAACTTCATTACGAAATATCTCTGAAGACATTAGACTGTTTGAATAATTTAGTTTCATTTCTTCATTTTCCCTCATACCGTATACATTGGTATAAATCATTCCGCCATCGATCAATAATTGATTCTCCGCCATGTGCGCCAAATCCCCCATTACTTTCTTATTTAGTTGACATTCATAATCCAGACCACAATAAGTTAATGGGAAAAAATCCTTGTATTCTTCCCATTTATTTGCAAAAAAATCATGAGTCATTGTTGGTACCACTACGATGCCAGGATTGGCCTGTCTAACTGCCTCTATTTTCTGAGGATCTCCTTCAAGCGCGATCATTCTGTCTCTTCTAAATCCTCTTCTTTCTAAAAGCTGCATTTCAAGACCATTAGTTGAAGGAAGAAATAATGCAGTCCCATTCCCAATATTTCTTGGAAGATATTTAAGCGTCGCCTTGTAAATCTCATGTCTCGCTTTTGCCTTTACAGGGTCAGATTCATATGAGTTACTCATGAAGATATTTCTCCATTATTTTCACGTGTTAGCTGTGCTTTAAACCCTCGCAATTGCGGTAAAGTAAAAGATGTGGGATAGGCTTCCCAAATCTCCTGAGGAGGAACATTAGAGACAAGATAATCATATACTTGTTCTTTATTGATTTTTTCAACACGAGTATCATCTTCTGATTCCTCAGTCATTTTTTGCGAGCGATATGTCCCCATAGTAAAATGCGCTTGCCACTGTGGAAGAGGTTTACCTTCCCATCCTCGATAATGTACTTTCACATATTCAGAATCATGTCCTGACTCTAATTCTTGAATAAATCTTTTTTTGGTGAGTATGGGCTTAGCAGCATTGCCGAGAAATTCTCGTTCTAATTTTTTGACATCTTCATTAAAATATCTTAAACTTCTGCTATTTTCAGCAACCTCCTGATAATCTATTAATGCTTTTCTTAGAGTATTTAGATTATTTACTCGAATTTCATGAGGAAAACCTACAAGACGTGCAACTTCTCGAGCTTTTTTAACAATTTGATAAGGATAACGGAGAAAGTGAATATCGCCAATCATAGGAGATCCTGATTCTGAAATGTAAGTATATTTTTTACACAACATATCACAAAAGTTTTTATTATCATCGCACGTAGTTATTACTGCATGCTCAATAACTTGTCTCCAACCATCATCTTTAATACCTTCACATTCTAAATAATACCTAAATATCTTTCTTGCATTGAGATCTATATAAGAAAGAGCATAAGGATTATATCCTGAAGATTTTACTGGATCAGATATGTCGAAATATGCAGAAGGATTTCGAGCAAGTGTTGCTCTTTTAAGTTCTTCTGAAATTTGAGAAAAATCTCCATAAGTCATGTACTTTAACATTGTTCTCCTCGTTTTTAGACTCATTCCAGCATATACTGATCTCAGTAGTTCGGTGTAAGAATCTTTTTTAATATCTGCAATAGATTCTCCTCTATTCTTTTTCTCTATTAAATCATGAGTCATTTTCCCTACTTCGAGCTGTGCACGTTCTGCTTCTTCGATAGTCTTAAGTTGATCATTTTGATATGATTGAATTGCCATTCCTGCAATATAATGATTTGAGTTATTTTCTCTCTTTAAGAGATTTGCATGATGAAGAATGAAACTATTTCTCTGTTGTTTACGCAATAATTTTATTAATAATAAGAGATCAGTCTCTTCCAAAGGCCCAGTATAATCTAAACTTACCACGTCAAAATCTATTTCTCTCTGTTGAGATACCCAATCCTCTAAAGTGCCATAGTGCATTTTAATTCCTGTATTTCTCCCCTGAATTGATTCATATATTTTCTTATCCCTCTCTAGACCGATAATATTCTGCGGAGGAATGCCTCGCGCAAGATACACTCTTTCTGTTTCAGCCATATCAATTCCAGGAAAATGAAGCACGTGAATATCTTTGGGTTTTCTGTATGTTAGAAGAGTAGTATCTAGAGTTTGCCCTAAAAGTGCATGCACTTTTGCTTTTGCCCAATCTCCTGCGTAATGTTTGTCGCTCATTTTTCATCTCCTAAGCCATAAGTTCCTCGTGTCACATTCGCCTTATATGCACGAAGAGATTCAATAGAATAAGAAGGCCAAGCTTGATGAATCTCTTCTAGAGGATACCCTTCTTGAATCATATCAATTAGGTCATCTTTGGAAAGTTCATCACCATTTGTCGATTTGTCGATTTGTGCTTCGTAAGGTTTACCGTAATGTGCTGCTTCCCATGCATCAAGAGGTTTATTATTCCAGCCTCGATATGTCTGCTGAATTATTTCACGCGAATGCCCTAAACGTAAAGATTCATTAAAACGCTCTTGAGTAAGTATTGGCTTTGCCGCATTACCTAAAAAAGTGCGCTCTTTAAGAGGTTTGACTTCAATCTGAACAAAGCGTGCATATAATGGAAAAGATTCGGCAAATTGTTTATACGCCTTATGTACTTCTTGTACTGTCGGAGGCTGCCTAAAAATAGGAAAACCAAGAATTCTTGCAAGATTTCGTGCCTCCTTGATATAATCGTCTGGTCGATGCGCAAGATAAATATCTCCAATCATTGGAGCGCCTGATTCAGAAATATAATGATAGCGTTCGCACTCTGAAGGATCAAGAAAATAAAATCTTCCTTTTCCTGCAGAAATAATTGCTTGAGCTAGGAAAGGAGCAACATCAACAGAAATATTTCTATTTTTGCAGAGCGTAGACATTTTTTTAGTGATTGCTCCTCCCATAAGCGCCATTTTATCTTTATAGAAAGCAACTTTTTCTTTTTCTATTTCTTTTCCCGCAAAAATTATCTTTTCAAGGTCTTCACGATGCTCCTCAAAAAATGTACCTCCATATGCATATCGCACGAGTTCAAGTAATCCAGAAACACTTGCGCCGGTAATCCCTAGTCGCAGAGAAGGAGAATAAGCTTCTGCTTTCTTTTCCTGGTCGAACCCATCTTGCCGAAAAGCAGCAAGGGATTCTTTCATACGCTCAGAAATTAGTGCACCTAGCTTATTAGCTATCTCTGCGTGTGCACTTTTACTTAACATATCATAAGAATCCTTAATACTTGCTGCAGCAGATCCTGCAACATAATGACTGGCAGTTGCACCATCGCGACGCAAAAGATTAGCACAATGAAAAACAAAATTCTGAGGTTGTTGTTTTTCCTTAAGGGTTTTGAGTGTGTCAATTTGTGCAGTTGAAAGAGGCCCTATGAAATCAAGACTTACTACATCGTAATCTAATTGTTTCTCACGTGTGAAGTGCTCTTCCAAAGAGAGAGGTTTTCCCTTCTCATTTCTGATTATTTGAATACCTAGATTTTTTCTATCTATTGCATCAGCAATATCTCGCTCGCGCTCAAGTCCAATCATATTATTTCTAGGAATTCCTAGGAGATCATACACTTCGAACACTTCACGCGCATCAATACCTGGAAAGAATAATACTTTTATTTCTTCGGGCCTTTTTTTCTTCAAGATTGTGCGCTCAATTACACTTTTAACTAGCTGTCTTGATTTCTCTTTTGCCCAATCATCACTGTAGTGTTTATCGCTCATGCTTTGCCTCCTGCAAGATGCTTAACTCTTTCATACATCCACGGCCTTGCATATTTTTCAACAACATTTTTCTGATACTCTTGCCAACCTTTTAATGAGATTACTAGATCGACTGCAGGATAGCCTAGTAAAGAAAGATCATAGGCATGTTGTGCTCCAACAATTAATGCATCGCATTTTCTTTGATATGCCATATCTAATAGGCGTACACTTCGATAAACGTTTAATTTTTGGAATAAATGATCTGCTTCAATTAGATCCATTCCTTCTTCTTGTGTTTTTTGACGCATTCTTCGTGTAATAATTCGATATACGCGTTTTGCCTCAAGTGGAACTGGCATAGCTCCTTGACTTTGTAATTGACCACAAATAGCTTTTAAAAAATTTTGACAACAATCGATGTCATTACCATCAATATTATTTCCATTCCAAGAAAAAATCTCTTTTAGAGAATGTTCCCACGCCTCTATTCCAACTCGCTCGCCAGAAGATATATTTGAAGCCAGATGTTTGAGCACCATTTTATAGTCTTCGTGACACCTTGCACTACAATATTCATCTGGAACTGAATGTGACACGCCAATGATTTGGAGAAGATTTTTATTATTGTAAGTCATCCTCCCACCTCTAGAGAGAAATTTTCTAATTTTCTCTTTTTTGCAGAAAGTTTTGGACTTAACCATGCAGCAGTTGCTCCACATTGCCTTCTTGTTATTTTAATGCCTTTTCCTTGAAGGTGATTATAGATGTCTTCTACTTCGTGGCCATCGGTTCTTAATTTTCTAATTTCTTCTTTTGCTAAATCTGAAACTCCAGTTATTTTTATTTCTTTAAATTTTTTAGGTTTGAAAGGAATAACTTCTACTAAAGATTGTGTGTCTTTTACTAAATTGTAATGTGAGTCTATTGATTCTTGAGTAATTGGTTTGTCTTTAATTATATCTGATCTTAAGTCGTCTAAGAAAGCGTAGAAGCGTATATCTTCTATGGGTTGACACATATAGTTATCAAAATTACTTGAAAGAAATGCTCTTTCGAGTTTTCCTTGTTTTATTTTGGAAAGTCCTGAATTTGCGAATTCTACAAAATATTCTAGAGCTTTTTGGTGAGTTCTTGGAAGAGCTGTAAACTTATTTCTGGGAAGATAATTCATTCTTTCTGATAATTTTGGAATTTCTGGAACAAGGGGAATGAGAATTTTATCTGGAACTACCAAGTCTTTTCTTGGAGATAAAACGCCCCTTATTTCATTTAAAAGAGCTTCTCCAATATCATCCATAGCTTCCCAGAATATTTTTTGTGAGCCATAAATAAAAAGTCCTCCTTTTCTATAAATTTTATATGGGTCTCCTCCACTAAGCGCGAATAAGATACCCTCTCTGTCTGTTAAAGGACGAAGCTGGTTAGTTTTTTTTGCAGATACTGGTTCTATAAATGTAAAACGCATCGCATCTGCTTCTTCTGCTCTATCAAAAACACCCTCAATATTTGCAGTTAATTCTTTAAGATTTTCAACATAAAGAAAATCAAAAAGCATTGGAGAACCAGTGTCTGAAACGTATCTTCCTTTTGTATAATCAGTTATAAAATAAGGTCTATGCAATTGCAAAACTTCCCAAAATGCATGTAGTGTTGCCTGTTTTTTTTCATCTGAAGGAAAAGCTTCATGAAATACTCTCATGATATAGAAATCTTTCATTGATTCTAAAAAATTTATGGGATTTACATATTTGGTTGGATTTTTCATTATATCTTCAAGTGATGGGAATTCTTTATCCTTAATAGATTTATGATAATAAAACAAAAAGGGATCTTTTGAGAGATCTCTAGCTGCTTCTACTACGCTATTTGCACTTAAAATGTATCTTAGACGCATAGAAATAGTTTTATCACGTAAATCCTCTAGAGATTCTGATCTAAGAATTTCATTATTATTCTCTAGTGCTTCTACGACTTTCCTAGAGGATGTGTCTTTCATGCTTTTACCTATTCTGACTGTATTCCCGCCTTCTGCAAAGAAATCTACAGTTCCATTATATTCTTCTTTTCTTTCACCATTTTCACGAGAACCGTAAAAGTTTGTTCCCAGTATTCCTTTTGTTCTTAAGCGTTCATTATGAGTTAATGCACAAAGAGTGTCTATCTCATTTTTTCCGAATTGTGATTGAAAATCTAGATTGATAATATCTAATTGTACTTGGTTTTTTTGGAAGAAAGAAAGTGCACTTCCGAAATAAATATTTATTCCCAATTTCTTTTCTTTGAGTTCTTGAGCGGCTACTTCGTCTTGCTCTATACCTGTAATTCTTGTAGGTTTTATTCCTAATGGAAGATATACTTCACTTACTTCTAGACCTTCGTGACCTGGAAGACAAGCTACTCTGAGATTTTTTCTATTTATTTCATTTGGATAATGCTTTTCGATAAACTTTCTTAATTCTATTCGATATAATTGTTTTGACTCAAAATCATAAGTATCTTTTCTCATTATGTTTCTCCTATAGCAGATATTGTGCGTTTAACATTCATCTTCACCCATGCTTTGTAAGATCCTAATTGACGTGAAGTGATATTATATGTATTGCAAAGTTCACTATCTGCTGCACCACCTTCTCTTAAAAAAGAATAAATTTCTTGTTTTTCAGTAGGAGATGGTTCATAGAGTTCTCTTGAAGGTATTGAAATTGATCGGGGGTTTTCTGGAATTAATTTAATTCTAGGAACCATGCGAACAGAAACAGTTTCATAAAAGTCAAGTGTAACTTTTAAGATACGTTCAGATATAATCTCCAATGGAACTCGACTGAGATTGAGTTTAATTTCTCTCTCTTTAGAACTATAACTTATTATTCCCTCGGTAGCCAATGCTAATCTTTTAGGTAGTGACTGAAATGCAAAAAAATCACTGACCATGGAGCTTCCTGTGTTGCTTGTGTATTCATACCTTTCCAATGTTTTAGGAATATAAGACTTTTGAGATTTCATAGAAAGAATACTTAACAATGCTTGTGCGGATTCTGGTAGAATCAAACTATGAAGTGCTCTTTCAGCTTCCGCTCTACGTACACGAAAGTATGACTGTTCGTGAGGATGCTTATCTTGTTCATATTTTCTATTTCTTGCATCAGAAAATCCGTTGACTTTATGAAGAAATGGTAAACGCTCTTCGATAGTTGCGTCAAGTTCTTTACGTAATGCTGTAAGAATTTTCTCCTTATAGGGATCTTCAGAAAACATGTGCTTGCCTATCGGACGATTAATAGTTCCTCCTGAAAAAATATTTATAATTTCAGTGGTAATTCCATCTCTTAACCGCTCAACTTCTACTTTTTCTGCAAGAGATTCAACTTCATTAGCTCTCTTTGCCATAAATTTTTCTGAGGATTGTTCTTCAATTGAAATACTCTCAAGTGCTCGAATTGGAGAATCTAAAGCAAGAATTCTCGATACAAGTAATTTTTTCATTGAATCTCCTTCCCTTGAACCGAAATAATTTGTGGCCAATATTCCATTATGACTTAGAAGTTGACGCGAAGCAATATATTCTAAAGTAAGACATTCTTCTAGTGTTTGTTGCCCTTTGTAATCTAAACTGATAATGTCAAATGGTTTTGGATTTTCATGAAGAAAATACTCATTTGCATTTTTATCTACTACCTCCATACCTAGATTTGCTGATCTAAGACGTTGTGCATATTCTGCTTCGCGTTCAAGACCGACAATATTTTTTCTTTGGATATCTATTTGATCGTAAACTTCTATGACTTCTAAAGCTTCTTCGCCTTCTTGCTCTGCTCCTGGAAAACAAGCTACTCTGAGATTTTTCCTTACTAATCTATCTGGAAATTGCCTGACTATAAATTCTCTTAACTTTTCTCTCCAGAGCTGTTTTGCTGGATCGTTATAGGTTTTCATGCAGATACCTCTTGATTTAAAGCGTTTCTTTTTCTTGTTAGATGGGCTTTACGTGCAGCTAATTGCATCTTGGAAATTCCATAAGAAGTTATGATTTGCTCATCGCTGGCGCACCCATTTTCAAGAAACTCGATAATTTGCCCCTCTTCTACGTCTGTTGGCTGATAAAGATTTGAGACTGTATCTTGTGAAGTTCCATTCTGTCTACTCAATGTTGCTTTGTGCCCTGCAAGTTCAAAAGTGGTTAAGTGATATTTATTGAGAATTTCTGCTTCTTGTTTACCCCTTGATAAGTCTTCACGAACTTTTTCTCCTAATGATTTTATTTGAATTGTTTCCCTCTCTGCCTGCACGTAATCATTTTCTTTTAAAACTAATTCGCTGAATTCTCCTATACGTTGCTCAAATCTATTTCTATCTCCGATGAGGTATATACCGCTATATTTTAAAACTTCTTCTAGTGATGGATGATTTTCTATGAGTCTAGAATTGCCTAGAGTCGTGGCAATACCATCCCCTATTCTTAAAACGTCAACTCCCTGACTAATATCTCGAGTTTTATAGCCTTCATGAAAAATAAGTTGATTAGGGGCAACCCCATCTAAACCAATTTGAATATGCATGTCTTTGAAAATATCTGGTCGACTATTTAATAAGAGAAAGTCGAAAAACATAGGACTTCCATTGTCCGAGACATATCTGCCTTTATGAAATTTACTAATAAAACGAGGTCTTTGTATATGAGCAATTTCTGTAAAAAGATATAATGAATTTCTAAGTCCGTCATTATTCTTAAATTCTGAAGATAAAATTTGCATTAATCCTGTTCTGAGTAATCCGTCTGCAGTTAATATAAATTCCGCGTGCTCTTTAGGATTTTTTGATAGTTCTAAAAAATTATGCGGATAATTAGCTTTAATTGCAAGAGTATCAATAAACTTTCTTGAAGCAAATGCTTCTAATGATTTTAGACTTTCATCTATTTTGTCGGCACTTGTAAGATAACGTAGTTCTAGAGAAATCATTTTATCTCTAACATCATCAAGAACGACCCTATCTTCTGTAAACATATTAAAATCCATTTGATCGTCAATTCCATTATTTAATTCTTGATTATTTTCTAGAAAACTTCTGACTGTTCCTCCTCCAGTGAAATAAGTTATTGATTTTTGATAATGATCTAGTCTAACTTCACTCTCTCGAGAACCGTAGAAATTTGTACCCAATATACAACGAGGACTCGCTCTTCCTTGTTGAAAGAGAGTGCTCACAGTTAGTGCTTCTTCATCTTTTAACTGAGATTGAAAGTCAAGATTAATTATATCGAATTGCTCTCCAGGTTGATCAAAAAAAGATCTTGCACTTGTAGGATGAAGATTGATACCTAAATCTAGACTTTTTATTTTTTTGTATGTATCTGGATTATGTTCTATTCCCCATATTCTGTCTCTACGAATGCCTAATGAGTCATAAACTCTTGTAATTTCTAACCCTTCATGACCTGGAAGACAAGCTACTTTTAGACTTCTGCGCCTTTTTCCATCTGGAAATTGTTGCAGAATAAACTCGCATAATTTTGCATGATAGACTTGTTTTGTCTCGAAGTCATAAGTATCTTTTCTCATAGATGTGCTCCTACACGATTTTTACAGTTTGTTACCATGAAGAGTGAGGACAATATCCCTTTTTAAACCTTACTTTAGTAACCATTTTATAGTGACTACATCCGAAAGATTTATAAATGAACTTCGCACAGAAAAATTATGAATAATGGAGATTTTTTTGGTAGAAAAGCACAAGAGGTTGCTAAAGATTTAGTTGGTAGAATAATAATTAGAAAACTTGATTCTGGAGTATATGCTGCATTGATAAGTGAAGCGGGAGCATATGAAGGTCTTGTTGGAGCAGATCCACAAGGTCCACGCAAAGGAATGTTCTATAATTCCGGAAATATATTTCTGATGCCTCATAGAGGACATAATCTGTTTAATATTGCTTGTGGTGACAGTGGTCCTGCATGCGTTGAAATTCGTGAACTACAAGGAGAGAAAAGAATTGAAGGTTCTGGAGCCATTACAAATTATCTAAAAATTGGAACTCTAGATAATAAACCTCTTGGAGATAAGACTGGATTATATGTATCTGATGAATCTTATTTTTCTGGTAAAATTAATCGCTCTGGTGGTTCTGCTGATAATTGTAAAGGAATTTATTCCTTTGCTTAGGTGTCACCATGACTTATGAATTAAGGCCTTATCAACTATTGGCCGTTCAAAAACAATTGAATGATAGAAGAATTATTCTTGCAGATGATATGGGCATGGGAAAATGTTTAGAAGTTATTGCGGCTAAACCTTTAATTGATGAAGAAATTGGAAAAAGGCCTTCTTTAATTATCTCTCCTTCAGCAGTTATACCTCACTGGGAAGAAGAAATAAGAAGATGGCACTATATGGGGGACAAAACTTGTATAACAACTTTACAAATGGGCAATCTAGTTAGCGACTTGAAAAATGCTCAAGGAGCAGAATTTGTTGTTGCACCTTATTCACTTTTATCTTGTTTAGGCAATCATCCAGAAGCTCTTGAATCTTTAAAAAAAATGCAATTTGGTCAGGGAGTACTCGATGAAGGACATTTAACTAGTAATCCAAAATCTTTACGTACTCAATCTGCTCGCGCGTTATTTCATGATATTCCTTACTTATCTATCCTTACTGGAACACCTATCCCTAATTCTTTAATAGATATATATTCACAGTTAAATTTGCTTGATAGAGAAGCATTTCCAATTCAAGAATTAAATGCGGATACCGTGGTAGATGAATTTTATCAGATTATTCGTAATAGGCCTCATCTTGTTAGAGATATATTAAGAGAGCGTATGCTCCGTAGAACTGCAGATAAATATCTTGGAAAGAAAATGCCTCGACTTGACTCTCGTTCTATTGACGTTAGTCTGACTAAAGAACACGAAGCCGTATATGGGGCAATCTATGAAAACGATGACATTCCAGTTAGTAATAAACTATGGGAGCTAATGAAAGTTTCTCTTGATCCCAATCTAGCGAACCCAAATTACCTTCCCGGATCTCTAGGACAAAGACTTGGAAAGATGGATTCTTGTACATTCGATAGACTACATGAAGAAGTAGATCGAGTGGTAAAGAATGGGGGAAAATTTTTATGTTTTACAGATTTAAAAACTGGAGTAATTCCAGAAATTCAAAAACGTTTTGCTGAATATGGAATACTTGCTGTAACACAAGAAGTTTCTTCTAATTCTCTTAAAGGAGAAATTAGTCCTCGTGAAGAAATGCGTAGAAAGTTCCAATACGATAGTAAATATAAAATGATGGTCGCAACAAATGTAATGGATGTTGGAGTAGATCTCACTGGTGCTACGACTATTGGTCACCTTACCTTGCCTTTTATGCCTGCAGTAGTAGATCAGCGTATAAGCCGATCTTTAAGAGTAACTGCAGAAATTGAGAAAGAGAGTTTAGAATCTCTTATTTTTACTCCAGTTATGAGTAATGGTGCGCCTACAATAAATGAAGGAGTTGTACAATTACTAGATGATAAGAGGAGAATTATTAATTTTATAGTTAATTCTCCTGAAAATATCACTCTCGATGATTTAAATCAGATTAGAAATGGACACCCTGAAAATTCTCCTACTTTGGCTGGATTTTTAAGTCCTAGGTCTTCCATGGATTTTCATTTGGGTTCTTTGAGAGGTAAAGGGGGAACTAAAATTCTTTCTGAATATCAAGATACTCCCCATATTGCAAAAGATCTGGCAAAAGCATACATTAAATATTGGGATGGATATTATGGTGGAAACTCTGCTAGTTTGAGTGCCGCAGTAATTCGTAAATTACTCGGTGAAAATTTATCTGAAAAATCAATTGTAGATATTTGTTGTGGACCATTTTCACTCTCGCGAAGGTTGCAAGTGCCCGTAACTAACCTAGATTTAAATGAATATATGCTTGAAGCTGGAATGACTCTTGAGAATCAAGGAATCGTGCCTAGAGGAAATATTGCTCACAGAGGTTTAGCAAATAATCTTCCCTTTAAAGATAGAGAATTTGACCTTGCTAATTGCTCTCTTGCTTTACATATGTCTACTCTTGCAGATGTTTCTGGATATGGAATGAGCGAGAGAGAAGAGATATTTAGAGAAGCACGTAGAGTAGGAGACTTGTATGTATTTACTTTACCGCATACCGTCATTCATAGAAGAGATTTACCTACTTTTAATGAAGGATTAGCACATATTGGTTGGAAAGTCTTGCCTCAGACAGGATTTTATAAGGGAGCTGGAGACTCAAGATTTAAAGTTTTTCTTGGAGCTTTACAAAGAAATGTTAATTATTCTGAAGATGCTGTTCCAGAAGAGCTCTTAAGATGGACTATGGATGATCGTTTAGAAAAGAAAAGAAAAGGTAGAACTACTTCTGCTAGAAAATCTTGTAATCCAAAGAAGAAGAAAGATCAATTTGAACTGGTACCTAAATTTGTCCATGAAGATTCTGGTGAAATTTTAAATTTGGAGGCGTTAAATGAGTAGTGTGCTTGATAGTATTAAAGAAGAGATTCGTCAACTTAGGATAAATGGGGGCGAAGTTTGCGATATTTTTAATCAAATGAAAAAAAAAGGAATTGAAATGTCTTATAGTCAATGTTCTGCAATTGCAGCATGGGCTAGTCCAAAACTTGCAGTAAAGAGAAAAGTACAATTACCTCATAACGCGGATTCTAAATTGGGAAAAGAGGATAAATTTCTCCCTATCTTAAAAACTAGAGTAAAAAATAAAAACCCTGATGAACTGCCAAAAAGAATGGAAGAAAAAATATCTACTAATGATCAAACTTGGGCAAATAATGAAGGGCCATTACTTACAAAAGGCGAAGCTGTCGGATTACTTTCGCAAGGATATAATCCTAAAAAAATGGCGGGATATTACAAGGGACACAGTGAAGGAGAATTACGTGCATTAAGTGCCCATATTGAAATGGGGACATATGTAAGAAATCCTGCATTACTCGAAGGTAATGGAAAGGGTAAAAATGGAGAAGTTAAAGTAATTCGCGAGAAAGAAGATTTAGTACCATTTCTTAAAAAAAATCAATTGGCCAGAGACATGTCTTTACTTGCCTTAACTCTTGGAGAAGATGGTGGACAAATTGAAGAAGCATTGATTGCATTATATGGTGGAAAATTTAAGAATAGAGATGAATTACACAGACTTCTTGAGGAAACAAGAGAAGATGTTGCTCAAATTATTCAGGAAGGCGTTACAAATTTAGGAGTTTATCTTGGAGGATATAGTTTATTCGATAGAAGAATGACTCCAATTATCTTGGGGGATGTTGTAAGTGCAATACCTTTAGATAAAATCACGCCTCCGCTAGAAGCGATGTTACTCGGCGTTGCAGGCGGAATATATGATCCCCTGTTTAGCGCGAACCCTAAAAAGACAATTGAAGATTTGAAAACTAAATCTAGATCAAGTGAAGGATTGACGACAAAGATTTGTGAAGTACTTTATAGAAAATATGAGAATGCTTTGAATATTGGAGAGAGACTAAAGAGATATGATCGATTGAGAGAGAAAGTAGAATGAAATTCCAACAAGTAATTTTAGATAAGAAACCTGTAAGACAAAGTAAAGAGTTTTTACATCGAATACATTCGTGCCCACAAATTATAAGTGGGCGTAACTTTGACTATCTTGATGGAACTTCAATGAGAAGGAAAACTGATCAAGATATGAATCTTGAAAAATATTTAAAACTTAATTAGAAATACCGACATGTGCGATTGCAGATTGGTTCTCCATCGGAGAATAGAATAGTGTATTGTGCTATCATCACAAATTGGAATAAATACATTACAAGATTTGCGTGGTTTGATGGATCTCTGACTGAGAAAAATTTTAGAGAAGTTGCTAAGATTTATCGATTTGCTTATGGTGTAGAGCTAGAATAAATTTCTATGCCTTTCCTGCGCTACCAAAAAGTATTAAGTGTTCTTCGACTGATTTTTGCGTTGCTTGTTCTGCGTAAGAAAGCGAATCACGTGGATTGATACTTTCGGGATGCTTTTGTGCGTATTCTCTTAATGCTATTGAGAAAGCAATACGAAGATCTGTGTCGACGTTAATTTTACAGATACCTAGTTTAATTGCTTTTATTATTTGATTTTTTGGAATGCCTTGTGCTTTTCCGATAGTCATTCTGATACTTATAGCTTTTTTGAGGTCTTTATTTTGAACTAATGATGCGCCATGGAGAACTAAAGGAATTGAAACTAAACTGCGAATTTTTTTTAAGATATCTAAACGTAATTTATCCCCCTTATTTTTAAATGCTCCGTGACTTGTTCCAATTGCAACTGCCAGAGAATCTATCTTTGTTCTTCTCACAAATTCTACTGCTTGTTTGGGCTCTGTGCACCAAGCAGTTCCTTCCAAGTCATCTTCTTTTCCCCCGATAATGCCTAACTCTGCTTCTACTGAAATTTTTTTTGGATGTGCGTGTTTTACAATATCTGTTGTCAGAGAGATATTTTTTTCAAACGGAAAATGAGATGCATCTATCATTACAGATGTGTAACCTGAATTTATACATTTTTTTATTAAAGCAATATTTCTGCCATGGTCTAGATGAACTGCAACTGGAACTTTTGCTGCTTGCGCAGCTATACGCATCATTGAAACGAGAATATTTAGTCCAGCATATTCTATTGCCGATTCACTTGTTTGAATAATTATTGGAGAATTGAGATTTTCTGCTGCTTTAATTGCTGATTTAAGAGTTTCTATATTGTAGATATTAAATGCTCCGACTGCATACTTGCCTTTTTGTGCTTTTTGCAGGATTTTTTTTGTAGTGACTATCATGAGATTTTTCTTAAAAGGCCGGTATGTGCCCCTGTTTTTTGTAAGACTGAATTTGCTTCTTTTGTTCCAAATATTAACGCTGTTTTAAGATCTTTGTTTTTTATCAGAGCGTAGATAACTCCTGAAGCGAATGCATCTCCTGCTCCAGTTGCATTTTTAGGATGCTGATTTTTTATTATGTGGATAATATGTTTAGTATTATTGAATGCATGAACATTGTTTGCTCCATCAGTAATTATTAAAATTCCTTGCAAGTAAGAAAGAATTGTTTTTGAAATTTGAGATAAGTCTTTTTTTTGTGAAAGTAATTCTGCTTCTTCTCTGTTTAGAATTAATAGATCAAGATTTTTTAGGAATGAAGAAAGTCTATTGATTCCTAGAGATGCTGTGTATTGACTTAGATTAGCTGCGACTTTTATCCCTTTAGACTTTGCATAGGATACTAATTTTTTTCCTGTTTCAAAACTTTTACCGTGAAGAGTTGAACAGTAGAGCCAGAGAGAATTTATTTTTGATAATTGAATGTCTTTAATATCTAAGTAATCGTTCATTCCCTTATATACTAGAATTGTTCTGTCTTGTTTACCTGTGAGAATTATAGAGCATCCGGTTATTCCCGTTTTTTGTTTTCCTAGAAATTCTATATTTTCTTTCTTTAAATCTTTTAAGATAGTTTGTGCGTTTTCGTCTTTACCTAGACAAGAAATTGATGCAGTAGAAAGACCAAGACGTGAGAAAGCGATTGCTGAATTTAATGCCCCTCCTCCGGTAGTTAAATGGATATTATCTACTAGTACTTTTTGACCTTCGTGAAAACATAGATCTAGATGATTATTATGTTTTTTTTCTGACTTTTTTCCCAAGATAAAAAGATCGCAATTCATTCCTCCAATAGTAATTATATCGTATTTCATTTTATAATATTTTGAGGATTTTTATTTAAGAATGCTTTGAGATTTTCTATGGTCGTAGTTAATATTCTTAGTATCGACTCTTTGCTATAGAAAGCGCTATGGGGTGTATAAATTACGTCCTTATTTTCTAAAAGATATTTTTGTTCAATTGTTGTTTTTTTATCTGAATCGATTATATTTTCTTCATTTTCTAGAACATCTAGTCCTATGCCAGCAATATTTCC
The DNA here is from genome assembly GCA_964202455.1 of Candidatus Pacearchaeota archaeon. Taxonomy (GTDB): domain Archaea; phylum Nanobdellota; class Nanobdellia; order Pacearchaeales; family GW2011-AR1; genus VGKP01. Next base: position 70,356 of record CAXNIJ010000006.1, read on the forward strand.
AGATTTAAGACCTTGCACTAAAGATTTAGTTTCTATTACTGGGCCGCGAGAGGTGTTTATTATAATCGCTCCTTTTTTAAGATTTTTAAGAGTATCTTTGTTTAGAAGATGGTGAGTCTGGTCTGTAAGAAGAACGTGAAGAGTAATTATATCTGATTGTTTTAATAGATTATTGAGAGAAAGATAGGTAAAGTTTAATTCTTTTGCAGCTTCTTTATTTTCATAAATGTCCTGAGCTACAACATTCATTCCAAATCCCTTTGCTATTCTAATTGAAGATAAACCTATTTTTCCAGTTCCAATCACGCCTAATGTTTTTCCTTTAAGGTCGAAACAAGAAATAGTTGAAAGAGGTTTTCTTTTTTCTAAAATTTCAATTCTGGTTTGTGTAACTCTACGTGATAGTTCGAGAATAAGAGCGAAGGCATGTTCTGCGACGGTATTTTCCCCATATGATGGAACGTTGGAGACAAAGATGTCACTCTTTTTGCAAATTTCTAAGTCAATATGATCGTATCCTGTTGAACGTGTTGTAATAAATTTTAAATTTGAAAATTGAGAGAGAATTTCTTTAGTGACTCTTGAATAAATATATACTGAGATAATTTCTGCTCTCGATACTTCTTTGACATTTTTTATGTTTAGAGTTTCTGAAAAAAACTGAAGTTTATGATTTTTGAAGGTCTTTTTGAGTTGTGCTTCTTCCCAAGGATGCGTTTCGAAAAATGCTATTTGCATGGTTGCTCTTTTTATCTTGATGTTAGGTTGAAGGTGTATAAAAAGGTATTGTGGGATAGATATTTTGTAGATTTTTGTATTCCCTGTTCAATTAAGAAAACAATGTGGAAAGGTTTAAAAATGGTCAAAAATACCTTTGCATAAATAAACCACTTTTATAATTACCATGAAGAAAAATAAGGATAAAATAATTGATAAAGAACTAGAAGAAGAATCTTTTGACGCAGAAATCGATCATTTTCACGATGATTTTGACGAAGAGGAAGGACCCAGTCATACTGGTGATGAAGACCCTTTTTCGTAGTTGGAACAGTTATACGCCATCACCATTAATTTTAAAAGAGACTGGGACATTTCGAAACTATGAGTGAGAAACAGCCAGTTTATGTATTGCCTGAACATGTTTCACGTACTTTGGGCAAGGATGCGCAGAGAAATAATATTCTCGCGGCTAAAATAATTGCAGATATTGTAAAGACTACTCTCGGCCCAAAAGGAATGGATAAAATGCTTGTAGATGCCTCTGGAGAGGTAATTGTAACGAATGATGGGGTAACTATTCTTGAAGAGATGGAGATTGATCACCCTGCTGCAAAAATGATTGTTGAGATCGCTAGAACGCAAGAACATGAAGTTGGAGACGGAACTACTACTGCAGCTTTACTTGCTGGAAAACTCCTTGAGCATGCTGAGAAACTACTAGATAGAAAAATCCACCCAACAATGATTGTGCAGGGATACCGGAAAGCTGCTGAAAAGTCTGTCTCAATTTTAAATGACCTTGCATTGCCTGTACGCGATCATGAAATTCTTAAGAATATTGCAATGACTGCAATGACTGGTAAAGGCGCTGAAGGACATAAGGAAAAACTTGCTGATTTAATTGTTCAAGCTGCAAATCAAGTGGCTACTGGAAGAGAAATTTCTTTACAAGATATTAAAATTCAAAAGCTAAAGGGGCAAGATATAAAAGAAAGTGAAATGGTTCATGGTCTAATTTTGGAAAGAGAGAGAGCGAACAGTGCTATGCCTTCGGTAGTTAAAGATGCTAAAATACTGCTCGTTGATTTCTCTCTTGAAATTAAAAACCCTGAAACTGAGGCGAAGATTGCAGTTTCTACTCCTGAACAACTCGATAGTTTTCTTGCTAGTGAAGAAAAATATTTGAAAATGATGACTGATAAGATTATTTCTACTGGAGCGAATGTCGTGTTTTGCCAGAAAGGAATTGATGATGTTGCACAATATTATTTTGCTCAAGCAGGAATTTTTGCATGTAGACGTGTTTCAAAATCAGATATTGAGTTTCTATCTCGTGCTACTGGAGCCAAAGTTTTGTCTAATTTACAGGATGTACATGGCTCTGCCCTTGGAGAAGTGCAAGAAGTAGAAGAAAAAGAATTTGGTGATGAACACTTTGTTTATTTTAGAGGATGTCAGAATCCGAGGGTCGCTACTTTGATTTTGCGCGGTGCGACAAAGCATGTAGTAGATGAAATTGAAAGAGCAGTTAAAGATGGACTTGGAGATGTTATTGCCACTGTAAAAAGTGGGAAAGTTGTTCCTGGAGGGGGTGCTATTGAAATTGAACTTGCACGTAGATTAAGAATATTTGCAAAATCACTTGGAGGAAGAGAACAACTCGCAATTGAAGAATTTGCTCATGCACTTGAATCTATACCTGAAGCTTTGGCAGAGAATGCTGGCCTAGACCCACTTGATATTTTAACTGAACTACGAAAAAGACACGAATCTGGAATGCAAAATCATGGGCTAAATTTATTTACAGATACTATTGAAGATACATTTAGCGCCGGAATTGTTGAACCATTAAAGGTAAAGACTCAAGCTATAAGTTCTGCATCAGAAGTTGCGATGATGATTTTAAGAATTGACGATGTTCTTGTGAGCAGACGAACAGACCATCAACCTAGCGGATATCGCGGAGTTGATTAAATATGGGGAAGTCAAAAAAACAATCTACTCGCACTCCCGAACAGTTAAGTTCACTTGAAAGAGTATTTTTTGTAATTGGTTCTGCAGTTGGTTTTATGAATAGTGCTTTTATCGGTAATCGTGAGGTGCCTTGGGAAGTTTATTTTTTGTCAGTCCTCCCAATTTTACCAGTAACATATATTATGGCTTATAACTTGACTTTAAGAGATAGTAAAAATTCTGCACGCATAAGTGCGCTTGCTGGGGGAGCATATTTTGTAGGAGAGGCAGCACATATCGTTACTAGAAATTATCTTTAGAAAACTTTGCAAAAATCGAAAGTTCTCTAAGAATCAGTTTGAAAATTCCTCACAAAATCGGAATTATTCAAACTTCTCTTAGGAAATATAACTCAATTCAGAAAATAACAATCGTAGATTAATTTATTTTTGAGTCGATATAAAAAACTAGAAAAATAAGAGGTTAAAAACTACAATGTGGCTACTAACTTAACGAAATTAAATGCGCCTGCCGGCTGAAAGAATTTCTTGTACTTGAGTGAATTCTTAGTGCTGTCAGTCGCACTTGTTTTTTCAAACAAGAATGCGCCTGCCGGGAATCGAACCCGAATTTACTGATTGGCAACCAGTCGTTCTACCACTAAACTACAAGCGCTTAATATTTGGAACGAAGAAGGTTATTTAAATATTGAGGACTTTAAAAAATAGATAAAGTTTTCAGAGAATTTATTTGAAAATCTTTAAATGGATGTTTTTCTAAAACCCCTTTAGGGGGAAATCATGCGACTAGTTCTTGCATTTTGATAATATCTGCATTACGAATTCTAATATCTGCGTCCTGTTACAGTACTCTTGAAAAAAATAATGGAATCGCATTAAATTCTTCAGCTATTTTATCTAGACTCACCCTATAACTTTCTTCTTGTGATTGAGCACTGTGAAATTTTCCATCTATAAAAATTACTTGAGAAATTTTCTGATTTCTCTGAAAATATCCATTTTTACCGAAAAGATATTGCTTTAAGTTAGTATTGTCTTCGATTATTGAAGCATTGGCTCGATTATAAATCAATTCTCTTAGGGTTTGTTGTTCTCTATCGGAAAATAATTTCATTGAAGTAGGAGCATAGCCATTTATTTTAGGATCATAAATAGAAATTTCATCTATGAAAGTCATGATTGTTCTAATAAATTAGATTATTTAAATATTTATATCTTTGAAAGATTAATTTATTAATACGAAAATTTTATTCTAAGTATGAGTAGAAAGAAAATAATTAAAATACCTAAAATTATAGATATTTCCTGTAGAAATTGTAATAAGAAATGTAAGAGGGCTGTTGGTTCTAATGATTGTCCGCAATATTTTGACTGTGATGGATGTGAACAGAGGATGCAGACTCCGATTAATGCTTGCTGTATTATTTGCGCGTTTACCGATAAGAAATGTCCTGCAACTTCGACAATGGAAGCTAAAGTAAAAGGATTAGAAATCAGATAATTTGATACTTTTTAATGTAAAGTTTCTTAATATCTAAAAGTTTACTTTATATCAACCAAGTGTTTAAATAGAAAACATTTATTTGTTTTGAGTCATGGAACAGACAATTAGACCCACGGATGTCTCTTTTTGCAATACGGTCTTAATTTTAGATACTGGCGTAGTAATGAGTTCTAGAAATAGAGAAGTATCTAAATGTCTTGAGAAAGGTTGGCGAGGATTCTCATATTTAAATATTGAAGAGATAAGATCGGAAGTTTTAGCCGTTGAAAATGCAAGAGAAATTCTTAGAGATAAGTTAAATGCGGTAGTAGTCCCCATAGAAGTTCGTGATGAAATTGATAATCATATAAAGTTTTTTAGAGCTAAAAGCTCTGGACTTAATAATTACCAAAAGAGTGTTGGGCCCAAGAGAAATGAGGGATATAAATTAGAAGCTCTAAAGTTGAAAGAGCTAAGAACTTATATCTCTGCTATGGAAAACTTTCAAAATGAGAATATAGGGTTAGACCCTAGATACTCAGATCCGAGAAATAATTTGTTAAAAAGAATTGATACAACTGAAAAATGTTATCAGTGGGCGCTAGAACATTATTCTAGAGCAGTTATACTAAAACATAGAGAGAAAAATCAAGATCCTTCTGAAGCGGATATTGCTCTTGCTACTCTTTCTTATGTGCTTTGGAGAGAAACCTTCAGAACTCCTTGTATAATTACTCGAGATGGAGATTTTAAGCATCTCGCTTTAACTACCTCCCCTAGTGCTAAAATAAGGTATAGTAATTATGAAAAATCTTATCTTGTTTCAGTTGTCTCAAAAAACTATTCCGTCAGAATTTATACTTCTAAAGAATGAATTATTTTTCTGGCCTATTTGGTGCAAGAGTCTGGAGAAAACAAATATTTAAGTTAAGAGTTCATTTCCATTGAGAGCTCATCTTAAATAAAAACGCCTATTTTTTATGAACCTTCTTCTTAAAAGTTCATCTTGATTTTCTATGCGCGCGATAGTTTTTAATATAGAAGAAGTTTCTATAAAATCAATTGGAGCAATTTTTTGAAATTTTAATTGATTAAGCCGAATTTCTATTCTTTTTTCTAGTGAAGTTGCATCTTCAAATTGAAGTTCTTGTGGAGGTGCTGAAATGAATAATGCTAAAGTGCGTCTTGATGCATACCATTTTATTGCAGTTTTTCTCTGTGCTGCAAATGCATTTGTGTAAATTTTTGCAACATCATCGCGAGTCAAAAGAGCATATGCTCTTGCATCTGACGTTTGTAAATTAATTTGTCTTAGATACTCATCGATTCCATCTTTATGGGGAGTTTTTTCATATTGTTTTTTTTGAGAGTCTAACCAGTGAATGGCTTCTAACCAGCTATCTTCATTTTCCAATATACATCCTTCACAAATTAAGTAAGTACTATACTTGATTAACATTTCATAAAACCCCTCGCTAATTATTGATCGTGCGCTCATTGTTAAATGTCGTATCGCTGACTTTAAAAACCCTTTTCTGTTGAATAATTCGAGGCCCTGTAGTCTAGTGGCAAAACGACTCGTTTACACCGAGTAGTCAGGAGTTCGATTCTCTTCAGGGCCATTTTTTATGGTGAAAAATAATATTTATGTTTTCCATCGGTGTCTATATCTGAATTAAAATCACATCGCTCGAGTCTCCCTAGAACTAAAGGTTCGCCTTGAGCAGAATGGGTAACAAGAAATTTTTTCTCTCCTTGTACGAGAATCTCTACTCCCGCCCCGATAAATGTATTTGTTACTTGAGGCGCTTCGTAATGGATAACTATTGGACTTGAATATTCTGAAGCAAAATTTATATACATAATTCTTTATATCCTTTTTCCTTTAAAAATTTGTCGCTTGAAAGGGTTTTTAAGATATATCTCTTCATAACCTTATGAATCCGAGAACGCTTGTGATGACTCCAGTGTATTGCACCTCTGAAAATAAACGTCTTCCTTTGCTTTTACAATGCATTTATTGGGTGCAACAACAGACAGATAAGAATTTTATGCATGTTATCATTGATGACGGGAGCACTGATGAGACACCTGAATTGCTTGATCGTCTTACTGCTCAAATTCCGCGACTTGAAGTGTATCATCGAGCTAATGGTGGATCGAGTAGTGCTGTTAATTTTGGTGTTGAAGAGAGCTTGAAAAAGTATAATTCTGAATTTGTTACGGTTACGCATTCCGATGATATTTTGCCCCCTAAAAGTTTAGAGATGCGTGTTGATATTTCTCAATATCGTGGATCGAAGATGGTTTACACAGATATGATTCTCCTTAATGAAAGAATTGATGATGCTTTCCTGCTCTCATCGCCAAAGTTACATAATAATCACGAATTGTATGGCTATTTATTGTCTAATCGGGGTATTCCTTATCCTACCTTATTGTGGGACCGTGATTTTTTTATCGATAAACTCCAAGGATATGATTCTACGATTAATTCTGCAGAAGATTGGGATATTGCCTTAAGAAGTGCGCGAGAGTTAGAGCAAAGTGGAGAAACATTTTTTCAAATTTCAGATATTTCTGCAGTGAATCGACAACATGATCATAATCTTTGGATTGAAAATGTTAGAAACGGTAATCGATGGAAATGCTATCAAATGATTCTTGCAAAACATTTACGTGGATGGGCGTATCGGAGCAATCTTGCGCGATCAAGTCTCCAGATTCTTCGTGGAGTTTTGCCTGAACAGATGAAAGCACCACTGCGTGTGGTTAAACGAAGTCTTTTTCCTAGTAGGCATAGAACTTTGAAGAGTGAAGATAGAGATTTTTTAAAGGAATTATATTCTGTTGATTATCAAAGTTATTTTACTTCTTTTAACTAATAAGTGATTTTACTCCATAGCCTACGCTATAAGCCAGAAGTGCTGCTATTCCCCCTATTAGAAGAGTTTCTAAAGATGAACGAAAAGGATGTTTTTTTACTATTTTTCCTTTTATCGCACCTATTAAAAGGAAAGCTAATGCCGTGAGTATGAATGATGCTTTGAATTGATAAGGAAGAAGTGAAGGCGATATTGTAGCTAATATAAATGAAAGAAGAGGGATTGAACCTATTACAATAAAAGAAATGAATGTTGCTAAGGCAGTTTTTTTTGGATTGATTTTATTATTTTTATGTATCTCGTTTATGGACTTGTTTGAAAGATAATTTGAAATAGCCATAGAGAACCCATCTCCTACGAGATTTGCTAGACCGAGTATTAGGATGACTGATGAACTTAGTGATGCGCCAACGGCTCCTGCAACTACTGCGAAGGTAGTTATTGAACCGTCAATACCTCCGTAGATAAATTCTGGAAGATATTTTCTTTGCCCTCTTTGAAATGGACTAGACATAACTAGATGAAGGATGCGAGTTATATAAATGTTCTCGGAAGATTTAATAGAATTATGTGGAGATTTTTCGCGAAAATATAGATAGTTTTAAATATCCTTTGAGTGTTTAAAAAGTATGTCTAGGGAAAAACCTTCTTCCGATACTCATAAAATGAAAAATGATGAGAAAGAAGGGGTTGGAAAGAATTATGTTCCCAGTATTTCTAATGTTTCTGTTCCGCCCTTACCTGTAATTTCTGCATTACCTTCTGGAATGTCTCAATTGACAGGAAAAATGATTCCTGGAGTGCCCATGTCTGGTCCTCCACAACAAATGGCAATGGATTTTGAGAAAGTTAAACAGAAACTAGAAGGGATGAAAAAAAGTCTTGTTAAGAAATATCCATTTACAATTGCTTTTGGAATTTTACCTGCTCAAGCAGCTCCGATGTTTGAAGAAGATGAAATGATTCCAAAAGAAATTGCTGATACTAGGCCACTTTATGCAATAGTTGTTATACCAGAAGAACAATACAAGAATGTTCCTAAAATTAAACCTGAAATAATTAAACTGGTTAAAGAAACTGGCGAAAATATCTGGGTCATGATTAAAACTCCAGTAGATTTGTGGAATTATGGGCTTGATAGTAAATATGAATTTCTCGATGCTGTTTCTGCTATGTTTCCATTGCATGATAGTGGATTTCTTGGTGCTTTAAGAGTTGCTAATATTCATAAATCCCTTTCCTTACGCAAGTTTGACAAATATGTTGCTAGTTATGTTGTAGGTGGAAGTCTTGTTCGAGGAACTGCTGGAAAAGATAGCGATGTTGATGTTTTTATTATCATAGATGATACTGATGTGAAAAGAATGTCTCGAATAGATTTACTTGAAAGACTAAGAAATATTATTGTTCACGACTTTATTCGTGAAGCGACTGCACTTGCTGGAGTAAAAAATATCCTTAATGTACAGGTATGGTTATTAACTGACTTTTGGCAAAGAGTAAAAGATGCTGAACCTGTTGCATTTACATTTATTCGTGATGGAGTACCCTTGTACGATAGAGGAACGTTTATTCCTTGGAAATTATTGCTTAAGATGGGAAGAATTAAGCCAAGTCCTGAAGCTATTGAATTATATATGAAACAAGGTGAGCAGACTGAAGAAATCGTTAAGAGAAAAATGCTCGATATTATGGTCGATATTTATTATGGAGTTGTGACTCCTACTCAGGCTTTAATGATGTTAGCTGGAGAAGCTCCACCTGTTCCTAAAACGATAGTTGCTGATGTAAAAAGAGTGTTTGTTGATCAACTTAAGGCAATGACTGAAGGAGATTTGAAGACTCTAGAGAAAGCAGTACATTATTTTAAGCAGTATGAATATGGGAAACTAAAGGAAATACCTGGAAAAGATCTTGATGCGTTCTTGAAAGAGTCTAAAGAGTATAATGCTATGCTAAAAGAATTAAGGAAGAAAATTGAAAAGAATCTTCAACAGAAGAGTGCGCAAGAGATATATAACGAGGTTTTTGGATTGCTTAAGACTTTCTTTGGCGCTTTGTCGCAACCAGAGCTTGTGAAGCAATTTGATAGTCAAATGGTGAAGAAAGGGAAAATTTCACCTCGATTTTCCGGAGTTCTCAAAGAACTTGTTAATGCTAAAGCTAAGATTTCATCAGGAAAAATGGATACTTTTGAAAGCGATAGAATTAAGAAAAATGCTCTTGAGTTTATTGGTGCCCTCGTTGAGTATGCACAAAGAGCAGATCTGGTTACTTCTGAGAAAGGATTGATGCAAATTACTTATGCTGGGAATAGAAAAGCAGAATTAGTCATTATGGGGTCAGTAAATTTCTTAATTGAAGGTAAAGATATTAGAAAGATTGCGGATGGTAAACTTGTTACTTCTACGCGTGAGGAATTTGAAAAATTAGTTAGTGAAAACAAGGGGAAATTGACTGCTAAGGTCTCTGGAGAGCTATTTAATATTCTTGAGAAAACGCTTGGGAAGTTTGAGATAGAGTTTTGATTTTAATTTTTAGATATTTAATTTGAGAATAATTATTAGTATGTAGTCTATAAACAGATTATAAATTCCTAAACTGGATGAAGTGCTCCGTCCAGTTTAGCACTAGAATAATAATGAGTGAAAATGAATTAACTTGTTGATGTGCGTATTGTAATGCATAAGAACGAGGTATCCATGTAACTTTATCTTTCAATGGTATTGAACAAAAAGTAGTATTTTTGTTCAATGGTAATGAAAAGATTTATAAAGGACATGTTTCTAGTATGGATATGCTATCTGAAGATGAAATAAAAGAAATACTAGTAAGGCAGAGAGAAACTATTTTAAAAAAAGCATATGGAATAGAAAGAGAAGTGCTAAAAGAGACAGAGTCTAAGATTAAACTACCGCACGTTATTGTTTTAACTGGATTAAGAAGAAGTGGCAAGTCTACACTATTAAGGCAATTAATAAAAAGACAGTACCACGATGAAGATTTTTATTATATCAACTTTGAAGATGAACGACTCTTTAATTTCCCTGCTAGCGATTTTAATAAATTATATGAGGGTCTAGTAAGTCTCTATGGTCAGAAAAAAGTATTCTTCTTAGATGAAATTCAAAATGTAACTAACTTTGAAACATTTGTAAGAAGATTGTATGAAGAAGGCTTTAAGTTTTTTATAACTGGATCAAGTGCTACTCTATTAAGTAAAGAATTGGGGACAAAACTTACAGGAAGGCATGTGGACATAATGGTTAGACCCTTTTCATTTATTGAGTTTTTAGAACTCAAGGAGGTTGTGATTGATGAAGGATCTTTATTTAAAACAGAATCCAAAGTCGAAATAAAAAAATATTTTGATGAATATCTTGTAAAAGGCGGAATGCCTGAATATTTAAAATACAATGACTCTGAACTTTTGACAAAAGTCTATGAAGATACTGTGATAAAGGACATTGCAGTAAGGCACAAAGTAGACAATGTTCGTGTTTTGAGACAGCTTTATTCTCACCTCATATCTAATCCCGCCAATAAATTTAGTTACAATTCAATTAAAAAATTTACGAACATTAGCAGTGTTAACACGATTAAAAAGTTTATAGGTTATCTTGAAGAGACTTATTTCGCTAAAACTATAGGCAAATTTGACTATTCAGTTAAAAAGCAGATTGTAAATGATAAGAAGTTCCATATGTTAGATAATGGCTTTGTTGATGTTCTATCTAAAAAATTCTCAAAAGATAAAGGCTGGCTTCTTGAGAACCTTGTTTTTATTCATTTAAACAATAATTTTGAAGTGTTTTATTATTCTAAAGCACGCGAATGTGATTTTGTAGTTGTTAAAAATAGGAAAGTAATACGGGCTATTCAGGTATGCTATGATGTTCATGATGAAAACAGAGAAAGAGAAATTGAGGGGTTAACTGAAGCAATGGAGCAATTTAATTTAAGTGAAGGATTAATCTTGACAAATAACCAAGAAGAAACAATAAAACAGAATGGCAAGAAGATAATCATAAAGCCAGTATGGAAATGGCTCTTAGAGAGAAGCAGTTAAGAGAATTTGAACTACGTTCTGAGAAGACTTGGAAACTCTGAGGAATTACCCATCCTCTTTCAATTATTGTTGGAGATCTTCAAAATGAGAAATGGAATGAACTTAGAAAAGAAATATGGACTTATGGACTTAGGCTTGATGGTAAATCTGAAAATCATGGTTTAAATAAGAATAATAGTATTCTTATTGACTATGACATTTCTTCTTTGAAACTTGACCTCGCCATTTGGCGAGTCAACTAAATATTGCTATTCTCAACTAAGTAAATTAGATTGAGAATAGATTTTTTCACTCAATACATTTTGACACTTGGTGAAATCTAGACTTAAAACTTCTAAAAACAAATCAATTTTAATAGA
>CAXNIJ010000007.1:0-76716 GCA_964202455.1 Candidatus Pacearchaeota archaeon
TAGTTATATTAATCAATGCGGTACTATTTGAAATATAAATTGTAATATTTGCAAAATGCATATCGCTAGAAGTTACATTTACAACTACATTTGTTCTCATAACAACGCTATTATTAACTTCCGTCTGGCTTCCAAATAAAATTCCAGGAGTAGTACTGTCAATCTTCACAATACGCGTACTCAAAAATAGTCTATTATCACTTGTATCATTTCCAGTAACATTAAAGTAATATATTCCGTCGCTTAATCCAGTATAATTAGCAAATAATGATAATGCATTACTTGTATTTGTAAAATTAATCTCTGCACGAGTACTATTAAACAATTTTAGTTCAACTCGACTTATAGCGGTAGTATTACTTATAGAAACATTTACCATAATATTATTACGAGTCAAATTCACAGAATCACTTTCCGTTGGCGAAGCATAAGACAAAACTATTGGTGAAGTCGCAAGTGTAACGCTTCTACTCGCCAAAGAAATGTTTCTATTATTCAAATTATCGGTAACAGTTCCATTAAATGTATATGTTCCATTTACTAGTCCAGTGTAATTAACAAACACAGAAGCCACCGTATCAGTAGTCGTATTAACAATCGCACTTCCATTATACAAATAAATTGTAATATTAGCTAATCCAACAAGCACATCATTAGCGCTAATATTAATTGCAATATTGGTTCTTGATAATGCGACTCCATCACTCTCAGTTCCCATACCATAACTCATATTCGGAGCAGTAACGTCTAAAATAACCGTCCTGCTTGCAGTACTATTTGCTTGATTCGCAAAGTCTTTCACAGTCACATTAAACGTATAAGTTCCATCGCGTAAATTCGTAATATTAATTGAGCGTATAGAGCTCACATTGGTAGTTTCATTTACTAAGGAAGTAGTATTATACAAAGTAAATGTTATATTTGCTTCATTAGCTTCCGTCACACTCACATTTATGTATGTAAAGTTTCTCGAATAATTACCTCCATCAGCGTCACTAGCGCTTCCATAACTAATCAATGGCACAGTCACATCCACTCTAACCATTCTACTCAACAAACTAATATTTCTATTTCCCGCGCTATCATTCACAGTAACATTAAACGTATACAATCCATCAGCAACACTCGTGAAGTTCACAAAGAACGTTCCATTAGCAACCGTAAAATTGCTTCTATACACTCCTCCACTACTATTGTGCAAACTTACATTAGTAATATTCAAATTCACATCGATCACGCTTACATTCACCACAATAGCATTCCTAGTTAAATTAATTCCATCACTTTCAGTCTGTGAACCATACGAAGGCACAGGAACAATTGTATCTATCACAATTGTCCGCGTAATAGTCGAATTCGCACTCCCCGCCAGATCTTTAACAGTTGCATTAAAGAAGTACACGCCGTCCCAAAGATTCGTCACATTCACCCATGCAGGACTTGTAGTTCTCACAGATTGATTCGCAATCTGTGTACTATTTACAACATAAATAGTAATGTTCGCCAAATTAGCCTCATCACTACTCACATTCACAATTGTAAAGTTCCTACCCACATACGAACCATTCGCATCAGTTCCAGTTCCAAATTGCCACGTCGGTATTAACGTATCTACGCGAACAATCCGCGTCTGCGTCGTATTGCTATTTCCAGCGCTATCATTCACGGTAGCATTAAAGTACCAAAGTCCATCCGAAAGTCCAGAATAATTCACAAACAAGGAAGTAAAGAAAGTCGTATTCAAAGTACTATTCACCTGCGCTTGAGTCGAATTAAATAATCTTATCGAAATGCTCTGCACACCCAAGAAGTCCGCGCTAGAAATATTCACAATCACCTGTCCTCTTGTTAAATTAATTCCATCGTTATCCGTATTAGAAGCATACGTAGCATTCGGAACAGTCGTATCAACAACAATCGTTCGCGTCAGCACACTACTATTCCGGTTATTAGCTACATCCACAATAGTTGCATTAAAGTAATAAGTATCATCACGTAAGTCAGTAACATTCACGAAGTAGGGTAGAGAAGTGAAGACGGTCTGATTCACAATCACAGTCGCATTTAAAATATAAATAGTAACATTAGCAACATTCGCTTCGGTTGTTGTAATATTCACAATTGTAAAGTTCCTATTGAAATATGAACCATTCGCATCTGTCCGAGCACCATAACTAATATCTGGGAAAGTCAAATCAATAGTCACAGTCCGCGTCTGCAACGTCAAATTCCTATTCCCTGCACTATCATTCACAGTTACATTAAAAAAGTAAGTCCCTTCGGCTAAACCTGTAAAGTTCAAATACAAACTAACATTGCCCACACTCAAATTACTTCTTATCACTCCTCCAGTAGAATTATGTAAACTCGCATTTGTACCATTCAAATTAACTTCAGTCATAGAAACATTCACAATCACAAACGCGCGAGAAAGTGTACTCCCATTAGAATCAGTTGTTGGTGCATACGAAGGCACTGGCACAGTCGTATCCAGCGTCACGGTGCGCGTCAGCGTATGATTCCCATTTCCAGCAACATCTTTCACAGTTGCATTAAAGTAATACACTCCATCTGCAAGGTTGGTTATATTCACAAAGTTCGGGCTAGTTGCAGTCGTAGTGATATTTGTCAAACTCAAATTCCACAAATACAGAGTGATATTCTGCAAGTTCACATCAGTTGCAGTCACATTAATAATTGTAAAATTCCTCGCATAATAACTTCCATTGTTATCCGTCTGCGTTCCAAATTCAATTAAAGATGGAGGAGCAGTATCAATAGTCACAGTCCGCGTGACTGTACTGTTTTTATTATTAGCAATATCAGTTGCAGTTGCATTAAAGTAATATGTTCCTTCAGCTAGTCCAGTAATATTAACAAAATTCTCCCCATATGTACTATTTACTCCTGTAACAGTCGTCATATTTACCAAACTTCCATTCCAAAGATAAATTGTAATATTACTCAAATTCACATCAGTAGAGGTAACATTCACAATTACATATCCGCGAGATAACGTACTTCCATTCCCATCCGTCTGCTGTCCAAATGCAATAGTGCTCGGCACTTTTGTATCTAGCAGTACAATGCGCGTAGCAGTATGATTCACATTTCCCGCGCTATCATTCACAGTTGCATTAAAATAATAAATTCCATCGGTTAAGCCAGTAAAGTTCACACTTGCACTTGAAGGTTGTGTAACATTCAAACTATTATTAACTTGTGCACGAGTACTATTGTACAATCGTATAAGCATACTTCCCAATCCTAACGAATCTGAAGCGGTCACATTCACAAACACTCCAGATTTAGATACATTGAATCCATCGCTATCAGTGCTAGTTCCATAAGCAATCGTCGCAGGCACGATAGTATCAATAATAAAAGTCACAGTCGTCGTATCATTCCTATTTGCAGAACTATCATTTGCATACACTCGTAAAGTATACTGTCCATCCGCCATACTATTATTAGTCGCATTGTAATACAAATTATCTAAAGTGCTAAAGCTCTTATTGTTTGTTCCATTATCAAGCGTATATGTAACCGTTCCCCCATTTTCATTCAGCAAAATACTAAAGTTCGCTAAGATCGTACCATAGCTAGTATTAGTCGGCGCTAGAATACTAATTCCTGGAGGCGTTGCATCTAATTGAATACTATAATTGCTCCATCCAGTAACGTTAAAACTCACAGTCCCAGCAGTCAACGCAGTCAAATTCGCACAAATAGTAGTGGGACATTGTGCATTACCTCTCCACATCTGAATCGCAGGAAGATCAGTACGTATTCCATATAGAGTCACATTAGCCGATTTATTCAATTCCCCGTTAGAAGTAGTAGCATTCACAAATACACTGTTATTCAATATCTTAATATCATTACTTAAACTTGTTCCAGTCCCGCTAATGCCGTTTAAGAAATTAATTTCTCCAAAACTTCTATTAATAACTGTAAAAAGGACTCCATTCGGATCAAAAGAATAATTTCTAATCGGCTGATCAATCAGATAGTTAAAATCTCCTCCAGAAGAGGCAGAGGAATTAAATTCATACCAAGAAACATTGGAGAAAGTATTATTAGTGAAATTGTTAAACCCTGGACCAGTACCCAGGATATAAAACCCATTCCCATTACTAAAGATAATATTATTATGAACAAACTGATTTGCATCAGAATTACCTGTTATGTAGACTGCATGAACACTACTTGTTCCTGTAACTGAAATGGTATTATTAGAAATAATATTCCTCGAAGAAATATCTATATAAATGCCGTGCGCATTACTCGCTCCAGTTGTATTAATTCGGTTTCCAGAGATAAATGTTAGATGAGTGCCGTCGTTGGAGAACTCAATGCCTCTGCCAACAAGACCCCTAGTATTGATATGATTATTCTGCAAGATATTGCTATATGAAGATGAAAAAAGGTAAATGCCTGAAGAGCTACTGCCAGTAGTGTTAATAACATTATTCGCAATAGTATTATTTGAGCTGATGCGTAAATAAATACCATATGCATTACCTCCAGTTGTAATAAGAGTGTTATTAATTATGCTGTTGTTGACGTTGTCTCCAGAATTCATTTTTATCGGATAAACACTATCACCTGTCGTGCGGATCACATTTCCAGTGATATTATTAAAGAAAGCACTAGCAAACACTATTCCTGAAGCAAGACCAGTAGAATTAATACTATTTCCAAAAACAGTATTATTGTGAGACAAAAGATCAATTGCAATTCCAGAGCTATTATGAGAAATAATATTGTAAGAGACAGAGTTGTTTTGACTTCCAATAGAAATAAGATAATTGTTACCCGTATCAGATGTAATATTATTAAAAGTGATATTCTGACCATAGCATCCCCCGTTTAATAAAAATCCATAACTATCACCTCCAGTAATATTAATTACATTACTGATAAAAGTATTTGTCAGTGAAGTGGCAGTAGGATAAAATCCATAAGTTGCTCCGCTCATATTCAAAACATTCCCAATAAAACTGTTATTGGAACTACTGCTAATTTCAAATCCATACGTTGGATTGCTTCCATTGATCAGTAGAGTATTGCTTGTAAAAGAATTATTATTCGAATTCGTGTCCATTCTCACACCAGCTCCTCCACTCGTAACGTTAAACTTATTCTGAGTCAAATTCGCAAAATACACTGTCTGCATAAATACGCCTCTAAAATTCCCCCACAAAGTATTGTTAATCAAGGTAGAACTATTCGCTCTAAACAGGTGAATACCGTAAGACGCACTGTTATTGCTCAAACTTATATTCGCTCCACGAATAGTTGTATTTATTCCAGTCGAATAAATCCCAGCCATATTATACGTTCTATTCGCAATACTATACCCTTTCCCGTCAAACGTCACATTATCTGCTGTGATATTAATACATGATGCACCAGAAGTAGGAACAATATTTGCGCTTTGCACATACTGTCTACCTGCTGTGTCTAAAACGCTACACGCAGAAATCGCAGTGAGATTCACTGTAAACGTCACCGTACTCGAGTTTTCCATACCCTTAGGTGTAAACGTCCCATTAGCTGTAAAAGTATGAATAGTGTAGGCACCAGAAGAAGTAATTGTTCCACCGGTAGCTCTGAAAGCAGAAGTAAAATACCTGATAATGACTATACCTGATCCGCCATTGCCACTGCTACCTCCATTATTTATCTGTGCTCCGCCACCTCCACCGGTATTTGCAGTACCAGATGTTCCTGCACCACCGCTTGCACCACCACCGCCGTCACCTCCAGATCTTGCACCACTTGTTCCTGAACCGCCGCCACCTCCGCCATAAGTTACGCTCGATCCTGAAATAGATGAGACTACCCCATCTCCACCTTGCCCAGCACCATCAGTGTTTCCTGCTTCTCCCGCACCGCCACCTCCGCCACCTTGATTACTTGCTGCAGCGCCGCCATTATAGCCTTGTCCAGAGGTCCCTGTTCCTCCAGCACCGGAATTGGCACCACCTCCACCTCCTGATCCACCATTAGCACCGGCAGTATTAATGTACCATCCACCCCCTCCCCCTGCAGTTGCAACGATTGTACTAAAAATAGAGTTAGCACCGCTAATTTTATTTGCAGAAGAAGCTCCAATACCACCTTGACCAATAGTTATAGTATAGGGTTGAGCAGTAACGGCGAAACCAGAACCATTTAAAACTCCACCAGCACCTCCACCACCATTTCCTACATTAGTTCCTCCATCTCCTGCACCCGCACCCCCACCACCAACCACGAGATATTCAACGCTCATCCCATCTGTCAAATTTCCATACGTCCTAATAGTATTAACTCCCTCCGGCCAAAGCCTGCTGAAATTCTGACCGCATGAAACACTATAATTTTGCGCACCGCTTGAATTAGTCCACCAACAAGCAGATAATGTCCCAGTAGTAGTCAGGGTATAATTAATTGTGACATTATTGGTAGTGAAATTAGTATTTTTAATAGGGGCGGTGATATTCAAAATAAGCCCTGCATCTGGATCAATCACTTGATCAAACTCAACCATCCCGCCAGTTACCTTCAAGTCAAAAGTATCTCTGTTCTCATTCAATTGCGTCAATAAAATCCGATACTTTTGATCTTCACTAATCGTCCCAAAATCCGCAATGCTCGCATTTCCATTTTGTTCATACACTTGTACACTCCCCCCATTAGAAGAGCGAGCATAAATCGTAATGTCGTTTACATTAGTCAAATTTATTTCGAACGTCACTCTCAAATATTCTCCAGCAGAAATACTTGTGAAGTTCTCATCGCGCGATTTCACAACATCATAAACATCCTCCACAAATCCTCGCGTCTCGTTGAGGTGCTCTGCCTTCGTAATCAAAATAATTGTAAACGTCTGATTCGACAAATGAGGCGTAATCCACTCTACATAATCTAGTAATCCATCGCTATCTGTATCATTCGCACTAAACGCCATATTTTGAGCTCCTTCTTCCCATCTCACTAGTATCCTGTTTTCCTGTCCAACCGCATATTTCTCTTCAATTCTAGTAAACGAAACTACATTAGTGTAATTCAATTCAGGGCCTGAAATCACCACTTGCTTCCCATTAGAAATATTTGTCTCCACAGCAATTGGCGCATCAGTTGAATATTCAATTGTATATGATGTTGCATTGTCAGATAAAGTTACTTCAACATTGCCTTCATTATTAACTTCACTCACACTTGCATTCACATCACTAATAGCATTACCCGTAATACCATTCCAAAGACTTTTTATCCAGCCGAATAATCCTTTTCTTTCATTAGTTAGTTCTAGTGATGCAGTGACCTTCCCATTTATCACGTTTCCAGTAAGTCCACTTATTGTAACAGTTGCAGGTTTTTCTTCTCCAGTTTCTTCCACGAATTTCCTCACACTTACATTCTCCGCTTCTTTAGGCAAAGAAATAGTAGCATTTGTCCCTAGTTCCAAGATAGTTACATTCTTCGTCCATTTTACTCTTTCTCCAATACGAATCTTCTGTGTGGTTCTCTGTGTTTTAACGCTAGCATTTCCAGCAAGCACGCTATTACTCAAACTACCATTACCAAAAGTTATATTTTGAGTTGTTTCATTATTAACCTCATTTATTGTATTATTGATAACTGGTAAAGTAATATTTCTCCCTAGACTATCATTCACACTAACAATAATTTCTTTAGAAACACTTACAATTGTACTAGCGCCACTAACTAAAGTTATATTAAATAATCCATTTTCAGCTTTAACATTAAATTTAGAAACATTAATTTCGAGATTTAATGTTTCACTTCCTATATAGTCCGCCCCAAATCCTTTTTCTTCTTCACTATAAGTGGTTGTTACTTTAACTTCATTCCCCGCATTACTAACAACAACCATACTATCACTAACTGTCTTTCCATTTACTTTTACACTTCCTTTAACAAGTTCAGCTCTCCGTCCATTCTTCAAGGTAGTTTTATAATCGTTTCCTTTACTCACACTCCCAGAAATCATATCAACAGAAGCGGCAATCGCATTTCCAGTAATTCCGCCACCTTTATTTTCTTCTTTTTTATTTTCTACTTTTGGCTCTTCTTTAGCAGGTTCTTTCTTCTCAGTTATACTTTCTTTCTTCTCGACTTCTTCATTCTTCTCACTATTTGGTTCTTCTTTAGCAGGTTCTTTCTTTTCACTCTTTGGTTCTTCTTTCTTCTCTTCTTTGCCCCCACTCTTTTGTTCTTCCAGTATATCGCTAGAGGGAGTTGGCAAAGAAGTAATTGGCGTTTCAGATTCTTTCTCATTCTTCTTTTCATCATTCTTATCTGAATTAGCATTTCCATTTTCTCCTGCACTTGCAGAATTTCCTTCCGCAATTTCAAGTTCAAATTCTACTTTGGGATTAATTGTTCGTTTTCCCATAACTCCATATCCTTCTCCTTTTCCAGATAATTGAACATTGGATGCATAAAAATTACCTGAACTTATCGAGCCACTAGCAACTTCAGAAAGTAAGAAATCTCGGCTAGTACTTCCCAAATTAGCGCTAATAAGCGTATTACTCGGAATCAATTCACCTGCTTGCAATTGTACATTCAAGACTCCATTAATTACTTCTCCAGATTTATAAGAAGTTGTAATATCTAGAGAAACTTGTCCAGTAGATTGCAAATTAAAAAGAAAGAAAAATAGTAATGTAACTAAAAAAATTCCCACTATAGTAATGAGTAAATAGTTAACCGAAAAAGTATTCTTTTTTGCAATTCCTGCATAAGTTGAAACTACTTTTCCTTCAACACGTTTATTACTATACAAATATGGACCATACTTCTTACTATTACGAACTATATACCTCTGATACACCATTTTTTACTATAAAATAGAGAAAAAAGAGTATATAAAATTAATTGATTTACACCACATTATAAAAATAAGAAAAAAAAATAATGTGCTCAAATTTCTATTACACCACACCTAAAAGAGGTAGTTTTCGTCAAGTTCCTTAGCATAAGGCAAATCTAAATTTCCAACCGCATTCATATCTTTAAGTTCATGCGCTTTAATCTTTTCAGAAGAAATAGTATAAAGAACATCTCCCATCGTCAAGGCACGTTTAATCGTTATTCGATCATCATACCAAGTAGAATAATCTTCTCCAACACTATCTTGGACATGTGTAATTTTCCCCTTAACACTTATATTCTTAGTATCAATATTTAATACATATGCTCCTTGCCATACTGGCACTCCATAGGCGCTATCAAAATCTTTATCTCTATAAATAATCTTATCAATTTGAGCAAGTAAAATTGGCAAGACTAATAAATTATTTTGTTTATCAAATAAAAAGGCTTTATGATCCTGTAATGCCTGACTATCTGTCCCCCTATCTCCAATATCTAAATGTGCACTTTCAACAGGATGTTCAAAGTCAGTTACATCAAACAAAGAAACTTTAATTCCTTGGTACCATGCAAAATTCTCTCCTCCTCCGCGTGCATTCTTTCCAATTCCAATAATATGGTTTTCATCGTATGGATGCAAATAGTCTGAATATCCTGGAACTTTCAAATATCCAAGAACTTTTGGATTATTTTGACTCAAATCAATAACATAGAAAGGATCAATTTTCTTAAAAGTTACAACGTAAGCTTTATTTCCCATAAAGCGCACTGAATAAATTCTCTCTCCAGGGGCAAGATCTTCCACACTTCCAATTATTTTCATATCTGAATTAAGAATAAATAAATGATTCAAACTCATTCCATCCCATGAATCTCCAGTAGTTGTTGCAATTCTAAATTTTCCATCAAATTCATCCATAGAAAATTGATTCAATATTCTTCCCTGCACTTCTCCACTTCCCTTATACTCAATTTGTCCATTATCAATTCCAATCTTAAAAACCTTGGTCTTTTCAAGTTCTTTCCGAATAGATTGTAAGAATTTCTCAGATTGATTCTTTAACTTTCCATCAAAGTTTACTTTCTCTTCTCCTTTGAGAGATTCAGAATAATTACGAAGAACTTCACTCATAGATACAAGCGTTTCCCTATTAAAATCATCTATAAGCAGAAGTTTTATTTCAGCACGTTGCTCTTCTGGTAAGAGGGGCAGAGCAACTTCTTTCATTATCCTTCCAAAATAATCTTTTTGCGATAAATGTTTTTGAGCAGTCAAATATAAATTGTTCCCAGACATATAAAGAACTCCAGTTGTTCCAGTCAAATAACTCTTAACATTTGCTTTTCCATCTTTCAAAGACAATGCAGATATAGAAGTGAATACAAAACTCTCATCATTCACATCAAAGTATCCAATTTCTTGCGCAGAGATGGTCTTTCCAATTCCATTATTTCGATAAGAAGGTAAGAGAGTTTGTTCTCCCCACAAATATTGAGTTGAGATTAAGTAAACATATCCATCGATCATTCTAGCACTATTATAATTGCCTTCAATTGAGAAATTACTCTTAAGTACTGGATTTGTCCTATCTTTAATATCATAGATAAATGCCTCCACAAACTGTCTTGTTGATCTTCCGCATCTTCCAGGAATACAGGGCATTATGCTTCTAACCTTAGAATCGCTCTCTACAATCATTTCTGGAACATTTTGATATTCATATGAATTTCCAATTATTACCAAAGTATCTCCATTAATAAATATTTGACTCAAACTTCTATTCAAGTCTATAGTCGCAACAATTTTCATTGCAGTAGCTGGAAATGCTTTGACAATAATAATTTTGTTCCCTACAGTGCTATAGATATACTTTCCATCATTCTTCACAAAATCAGGTTCATCCACTCCCTGCACTTGAATATTAGTTTGTGAATAACTCGAAGATTCTGCCGTATCTGTAGCACTAGATTTCTCCATACCTGCAGTAGCTCTAATTGGAGCAGAATTTTTAATTGTTCCTCCAAAACCGCTACTGCCTTGATGTTCAACTAAAAATTTCTTTAATTCTTCATACGAATTGAAATACTTGATTTCGTCTTCTATTTTTTGTTCTTGTTGCATAGTCATAGTAATAACTAAGAACCCTACAATTAATCCTAAAATAATCATCGTAGGCATAACTATATGCAATCTTCTTGGAGATATTAAAATTTTCTTATTTGCAAGTTTATATGTGGGAATCTTCTTTCCTTTAACGCTCCAAAAATAAGTCTTAGATTTTAAAATAAATCCAGATTCCAGTAACTTCTTAATATTATATCCAATTGTATTCAAAGGGAATCCTATAGTGTTCGATAAATCACTTTCGCTCATTTCTTTTTCCGCAAGGAGATCTAAAATCTTCTTACAAGTCTTATTTGCAAGAACTTCTGCAATTGCTGCAGCTCTGGGATCATGCAAATCGATATTAAGATATTTATCGCTCATGAAATATTCACAAAAAACCGATATTTAAATGCTAGGAAGACTTCAAATAAGACTGAACCTACATCATATTTTAGAGAAGCAAAATATTTATATACTCTTAAGAGATAACTTAATTATGAACAAGTGGTTAGAACTTTTCGTTGGTTTAATATTAGTTATTATAGCAATAGTTGTTGCCTTTGTATTGCCCATGGGTGTTGATTGGAAAATAGACGAAGCAGCAATAACGGTTCTTAAGGGCGGAATATTTTGGTTTGTTGTAGGAATCGGTGCTCTTTTTGTCTTACTAGGTATTTCTGATTTGAAAGGATAATCTATAGTAAACCTTTATAATCTCTATTTCATTAATTAATTTATGAAAGTAAAAAAGAGAAATTCAAAAAATATTGAAGAAGAAAGTCTTTTACTTTCTGATGAAAGAACACTTCTTTCAAACGAAAGAACATTTCTCTCATACATTAATATCTCTCTAACTTCCATTCTTTTAGGACTTGCTCTACTGCAAATTTCACAACTACCTCAATTTTCATCTAGTCTTGGGGGAATAGGCATATTTTCAATGGCTCTAGGAATAGTTTTTTTAATAACTGGATATATTCTATTTTCCAGCAGAAAAAAAGAAATTCTAGCAATTGAGAAAAGATAAATATTCTTTAAAAGGGATTACAACAATCAATAAATACCTCTACTTCATCAAACAAAGATGCATTGTAAAGTCTGTGGAATTGAGGAATGTGACAAACATATAACTTCAATTGGAAGAATAAAAGAAATTAAATCCTTCTCAGGTTCATCTCCTCCAGAAATATTTGTCGGGCGTTGGAACTATCCAAATGTCTATACTGGCATTCTCAGTCCAGAAGAACATGGGAATACTGAACATCTTTCATCTCCGGAACTCTGGCACAAGCAAAAACGCACAATTTCTGAAATTCTTTCATTTAGAAATAAACTCATCTATGGTCGAACACAAAACAATATTCATAAACTCCAAAATAAATTTCTCTCAATTCTCCAAGAAGTAGCAATGACTCATAAGCCAATTTCCACAGAATTCACTTTAAAAAAACCAGTAAAGCAACAAGAAGAACAAGCTACCAACTCCCCTTTAATTGTACATGCAGCAGAAATAGAGAAAGTCAGACTACAAGAAAATCCTAAAATTCAACCAAAAGTAGAATATCTTGTTGGTGACACAGATGCCAAAGCAACAACATCTCTCATAGAACTAGAAAAAGCAAACATTGAAACTTCAACTATTATGAAAATTTTATCAGCTGGTCTTCTAGGAAAAAAAGCAAATAGAAAACTTGTCCCCACTCGCTGGAGTATAACTGCAGTAGATGACACACTCTCCAAAGAAAAACTCAAAAGTATTCGTTACTTCCCAGAGATTTCTCAAATCAATCTCTTCCACGCAGAATATCTCGGCAATCATTACGAATTTCTTCTTCTTCCAGATAAATGGAGTTTTGAAGTCATCGAAATTTCCTTAAAGAACGACAGAGTCTGGAGCGACTATGAAACTTTCTCCTCTAGAAAAACATACGCAGATTCAGTAACTGGTGCTTATTACGCCAACCGTCTTGCAATCACAGAATACCTAGAACGAGTCAAACGCCAAGCAACATGCATAGTCTTTCGTGAAATTCGTCCAGAATACACTGCCCCTCTAGGTGTTGGAATTCTTAGACAAACAAGTCGAGAAGCTTTTTCCAAAAAACCTCAAAAGTTCAATACTCTCCAAGAAGCACTCGAAAATATCAAGTCTCGCCTCAAACAACAAGTAACAAATTACATAAATAAATCGATACTTTTGAAAGAATTAGGAAAGCAAACACGGCTTAGTACTTTCACTTAAAATTATTCTTTAATCGCCTTAATCGCTTGCTTAATATTTTTATTCAATTGTGTCATTGAATCTTCAAGTTGCTGTTTATTCTTTGTTCCAGTACATACAAGTTTTCCATTGGAGAATAATAGAAAAGTTGCAGTAGGATCTAAAAGTTTATACACTAGACCTGGAAATTGTTCAGGCTCATATTCTGTATTTTCAAGTTGAAGAGCAAGAAGATTGAGGTTAAGGTTTAAATCAATACTCCCAGAAGCAACGATGTTCTGCACCGTTATCTTTGGTTTATCAGTTACCTTCACCCCAATCTTTGCAATCTGCCTTATAACTGCTTCAATCACCTCTTTCACTTGTGCGACGCTCTTTGTTCCAGTACACACAAGGTTCCCAGAAGAAAACACCAAAACTGCTGATTTAGGCTTATCAATACGTAGCACTAAGCCAGGAAATTGTTCAGGATTATATTCAGTATTACTTTGAGTTCTAGCAAGTTTTGTAAGAGAAATTTCTTTACCTAGAGAAGTTGTGGCGACAATATTCTGAACTTTAAGATTAGAGGTTGCCATTAATCTATTTATAAAGACTCCCCTTTATAAAGCTTTCTTCATCGTGTAAGGGCTTAACTTTCTGAATTCACCGACGATAAAATTCTTAGGGTCTTTTTGTCTATTTTTTATTTATCAACGATAAAATGAAATTTAACTTCAGAAAGCTAAGTAGATATTTCATCGTTGTTTATTTATATCTTTCTTTATATCTTCTAAAGTCGCAATCTCATCAAGTTTCTTATCTGGACGATAATTTGTAATTCTAGGAAAACGTAGTGCATATCCAGAATCATATGAAGTACTTGGTTGCATATTCTGATAAGTTACTGCAACAACAAGTTTAGGCTTAACTTTAACTTGATTATCTATTGAACTTGTAATTAAAGGTTTTAAAAGACGAGTCATTTCATCATAAGTTGTTCCTTCCTCTTCTTTCTCTTTTAATCCGGAAGATACCTTTCCAACTTCAAGATAACTCTCTCCATCTTTACATGCAACTATGTAACTTGTTAACCATCCTGCCCGTTTCCCTGTTCCGTATTCAGCGCCAACTATAACTAAATCTAAATCTTTAATTGTTGGTTTTAATTTAATCATATATCCTACTTTTCTTCCCTGTTTGTATGGCGCATCAAGTTTCTTCATCATTATTCCTTCCTCTCCTTCTTTCAATGCTTCAAAATAAAATTCTTCAGCTTCTTCTTCATTTTTCACAATCTTTAATACAGATGGACGAATAATCAATTTTTGAGTAGAGATAATTTTTTCAAGAATGTTACGGCGATCAATAAATGGCATGGATAACATATTCTCACCATTATAATAAATAACATCAAATATATTAATTTCTACAGGAAGATTCAAAACAAGTTTATCAATATCATATTTTCTTTTAATTCTTTGGCTAATTGCTTCAAATGGAAGATATCGCTTAGATTTTGGATCATATCCGACAATTTCAGCATCTAAAATGAAATCACGAGCAGAAATATACTTCTTAACTGCACCAACTACATCTGGAAATTGAGTTGTAACATTCTCAAGTTTTCGTGTATATAAAGAAATAACCTCTGCATTTTTATTTATAAGGACTCTAAATCCATCATATTTATATTCTACCGCGGCAGGTTTTCCACAAATCCTAAATGCGTCTTCAATATTTTCTGCTTTCACAGCTAGCATTACCGTTACAGGTCTTCCAGGCAAAAGATTAATTTCTTCAATTGCAGATTTACCTTTTATAGATGCATTAAAAAGTAAAGAAAAGTCATTTGCAAGATGATATTTTTCTTCTAGTAAATTTCTAGCCAATTCATCATTATTAAAAAAAGCTTGCCCAATAGCATCGATAAGAACTGCATCGGCAACACCTATCCGAAGATCACTTAGTAATGTCCGAATGATATACTTTGCTTCTCTACCTCGAGCAAAAGCCAAGAGTTCAGTTATAAGTTCGATTTTTTTATCCACTGCTCCTTTCCCATCTATTTTCATTATTGCTCGAATATTTTCAAAAACTTTTTTAACTTCTAGTTTTCCAGAAAATAAAGATTTTTGACTTCTTTGTTCAGCATATCTTTCAGCAAGGTCTCCCAAGTCTCCAGATTTATTAAAATCTTTTAATACTTTCTCGGAATTTATTCCATAAGCAACACTAAGAGATTTCATAGTTAATTGTGTAGAAATACCGAGTTCGCGAGAGTCATAATCTGGAGTCACTTTTCCTCGAAGAAGATAAATCCAATCACTCTCTCCATTTTGTTTTAACTCTCTGAGAAATTCTGCAAGAATGGAAGTTTTCTCAAGTCTTTTTTTAGTTGCAGAAAGTTTCTCATACACATCAATAAAAACACCATATTCCATCCGCTAAAAAAGAAAAGAAGCTATATAAGAATTGCGTTTATCACACATTTTTAAGTCTTTGTCAAGGCCAACAATGCATCGAGTGAAAGGCACCAAAGTTAATGAAGACAACAGATAATTATGTTCTATAAAATTACTTATTTTAAATATTTCATAAATAAACAGATCAAAAAACTATCTCTATTGTGAATCGTCTTTTCTAGAAATAACAAACTTTGCAATACCACCGAGAATAGCGAGTACAATCAAAACTCCAATTACTATAGCTGTAACCGGAACTTTAGATCCACCATCTTCCTTCAACGTAACTCCAGATACTCCTGGTGTAGCGACACTTCCATCAGGATTTGTATTTGAACCCGCATTTGCACCAGGTTTACCTGCACTTACCGCAGACACTGCCTCATTAATTGATTTCAATGAAAAGTCTACCATCTGAGTTGGGCGACTAATACTATCTACTCTAAGAAGAACATCATAAACTCCATCTCCATTCACATCTACTTTCTTACTTCCTCCCTTTGAAAGAACAACGATTTGAGGAATCGAAGTAACAAGAAAAGTCGCTTGAGTTTCAGTTATCGATTGAACCTCTGCAGTATCATAAACATCTCCAACTTTAAACTTTACTTTTCCTAAAACTGGAACTTTCACTATTTTACCAGAATTAAATTCCTCTGTATTGAGTGTCTTAACGAATGGTCCGCCATCACTTCCACTATTTCCAGAATTATCTCCACCTGGACTTGCAGCAGGACTTGCAGCAGGACTTGCAGCAGCTCCTGAATTTGGAGTAGTCGAAGCAACAACACCGCTTCCACTTCCACTACCTGGAACACCTACTTTGCATGCACCACTTAAACATTGTTCACTTGCAGCACAAGCTTTATTCACAACATTCCAAGAATCAATACCTGCATCATAAAAGAATTCTTTTAGAAAACCAGTATTGATACATACATCAACAAAAGTTCCATCCTTACAAGTCAATGTACCTTTAAGTCCTAGATTAATTCCATCTGGGTATGCAGCATTTTTGTCAGAATCAGTACAAAATGGAACAGAAACTGCAGCTTCTGAATTTGGAGTAGTCGCAGCAGTAACACCGCTTCCACTTCCGCTCACATCAACCCCACATGCGCCATTAGAACATTGTTCACTTGCAGCACAAGCTTTATTCACAACATTCCAAGAATCAATACCTGCATCATAATAATATTCTCTTATATAAGCTGAATTAAAACACGTATCGACATAAGTTTTATCTTTACAAGTCAAAGTGCCCTTAAGTTTAAGATTAATTCCATCTGGATATGCAGCATTTTTGTCAGAATCAGTACAAAATGGAACAGAAACTGCAGAGGAGCCACTACCGCTACCAGACAATGAATAATCATATAACTCTTTTACTTCAGAGGCACTTAGAGCTCTAGTATAAATTCTTAAATCATCAATACTTCCTTGGAAAAATCTCTTTGGAATATTACAGTCAGCGCCAATACATAAATCACTCATTTCTGCTGTCAATCCCCCAGAGTCAGTTCCAAGACGCCCAGTTATCGCTCGAGTAGCTTCTAGAACTCCATTTTTATAAAGTTTAAGATTAGATCCATCAAATGTTCCAGCCCAATCTTGCCAAACATTCAAAACAATTTTATTAGGGGCACTCTTAGCGGCATACCAATTACCATTAATAAGTCCGTAAAAACTAACACTTCCATCTGTCTCAGGATCAAGAATAAAAGCATCTCTTTGAGCAACCCAACTTCCAGTAATTTCATTAGCTTCTTGTTTAGTTTGATCAGCAGTCTTCGTTGTAAACGCTAAAGTCTTAAATCGACCAGCAACAGTTAAACGAGAAACGGGATAAGATATAGGTGAACTAGATTTATACACTTTAAAATAATCTTCATATCCATCAAAAGCAATAGAGCTACCATCATGACCGTCATCAACTACTTTCGTATCTCCAAAAGAAGCCATGAAATAGTTAGCGCCACTATTTGCGGGATTAGCTCGCTCACTAATATCTGGTTTAATTGCATTAGAAAAACTCCATCCCAAAACAAGACTGGAATCGTCAATCACATTTCCTGTAGACTTCAAAGGAAACATACTATAAACTAAAAGTAAAACAACGACTGCAACTGCAAGAATTAAAACCCATCTAAAAGCAGAAGACTGCTTCTTACCAACACCTTTTTTTCCTACCGACATCACTAACTAACTAAATTAGGATATTTAAACTTTTGCGTGACGGAGAGTGTTAGGAATTAGGGAGTTTTATCTGTTTTATAAGATATTGTTAAGTGTCGGGAGTTATCTAGGCAGGTTTATAGAAAGAAGCAATTGAAAACCCTAAAGCTACAAGAGAAATTACAACAGCTATCACGGCAGATATAAGTGTAAGTTCTTTCCTTCTTATCTCTTCTAACTCTCTTAGATATTGTAAACCTTTAGGAGTTATTAAGTGATGAGCTGGTTCTTGAAATGTTATATAACCATGAACTTGTAGCGTTCTGTCCATATCTCTAGACACATACTTTCTAAATTCCTTCTTTGAATCTTCATTAGATAATTTATCTAATATTTCAGGTGTCTGATGACTTGCAAAATATCTCAACGCTTTATAAAAATGCTCATCAACTTTGTTCATTCCTTTTAGAAATTGCATTTATTAATAAAGTCTCCCACACATTGCCTTGAACTCCAATACCTGCCTTATCAGCAGGAGTTAAACCCTCTCGTGAGTTTCTTCTTACAAAGTTATGAAATACCTTAAATCCATCTTGATAGTCTTGAACTTCCTTAACCCCTCTTCTTACTTTATGAAACTCTTTTTGATGTGAGTGATGACTTTCTATTGCGTTGTTGTTAATCTGCTTTCTCTGTCCTTTGATTGATGTAAACTTGACCTTTCTTTCTTGTCCCCAGTTTCTAAACGTCTTACGACATCCATCCTCATATCCTTTGTAGCCATCTACAATAATCTGATAAGGTATTTTTCCATTTTGCTTATACGCCTCTGTGAAAACGTGCTGTGCGTCTTTGCTACTTCTTGAACGCCCAGAACATTCAGAGGCGAGTAAAAACTTTGTTTCGTTATCCATGACGTTCCAAACATAATGATAGTTTGTATTCTCCTTGTTCTTTCCTTCTTTCGTTAAAATGAGCGTCTCATCGGCGTTCCAAACTCCTTTAATCTGTGGTTGGATGGTCTTGCTGTATTTCTCCATGATACTTCCAAACTTCAAAACCCAATCTCTAATAGTGACGTGAGATATTTTTAGATTATAGAATTGCTGGAACTGATAAGAAATATCTCGGTAAGATAGACCTCGATAATAGCAATCCATAGCAAGACATACGAGTTTAGCGTTTCCTTTGATATTCTTGATAGGAGAAAGAACAAACCTCTTTTTACAATCTTTACAGCTAAATCTCTGCTTCGTTCCCGTTGCTGTTTGTCTTGTACCAAACTTCATAATATTTTTAGACGCACATTCAGGGCAACAATCATCAAGAGGTTTTTCAATCATCAACTCGATTGCAGGTTTTACCTTCTCTTCTATTTCATAGGCACTCTTTACTTTCTCAAAGAGCAGGATAGCTTTGATATGCTTACAGTAGAGGTTCTTACCTTGACATCTGCGTTTAAAGTCCTCACACTCACAAGAATAGGCGTCAATATGAGTAACCCTATACTTCTTATCCGAGTTTTGAGAAGGGACAAGATAGGTGAACTCGTCTATGCTTTCAGGGTTTCCTTTCTCTAAGATTGCCTTAGCTCTTTCGTTTCTCCAATCAGAGAAGTTTTTTAGGTATTGCGTGGTTTCTATCATAGAATAATTAGGCACCCGAACTATTTAAATCTTTCGGAACCCGAAATAGACTAAAGTATCAGACTACACAAATAGTTAAAAACATCTTATTTTCAATCTAACCATGGGCGAACATAGAGATGAAGCAAAAAATAGTAATACTTATCTTAATAAAGAACAAAAAGAGTGTATAGTAGAATTGCATAAGAAAGGTAAAGAAATATCACGTTTAAGGAATCGACCTTTAGTGCTTATGTTTTATAGTAAAGAAGTTGGTGGCTCGATAGATGAAGATGATTTATATGAACTCGAAAATAAGTTGGATGAAAGAATACCTTTGGGAGTAGAAGAATTGGATGTAATAATTCAGACCACTGGAGGAGATGCTAATACATCATATCTTTTAGCACAACTATTACGTGAATATTGTAGTTATATGGAAACATTAATTCCTAACTATGCTTATAGCGGTGGAACTCTAATTTCACTCGCTTCTGATAAGATTATATTGGGGAAGACTGCAAGAATATCTCCCATCGACCTTCAACTTTCTTATGGAGGAAGCGAGAAAATATCTCCATTTGCATTAGTAGATATAGAAAAATATATCGATTTTATTAATGATAGCTGTGATAAATTTCAGTTTCAATCTGAGGAGAATAAAACCGCTTTTATAACTCCATTGGTAAAAGAGTTAGTGGGTGAACACGGCACTAAAAAATTAGGAGAGTTGTTTAGAATGCGTGGTCTTACCGAATTTCATGCTCGTATTCTTCTCATGGATTATATGCTTAAAAATTTTTCAAATAGAAAAGAAAGAGCTACGCACATAATCAAAAGATTAACAAGTGAAAGCCCAACACATGACTTCGAGATTGATTACAATATTGCTAAAAAAGTATTGGGACTTAGTGTTGAGCAGATGGAAGGAAACTTATATAAACTTACAAGACACTTAATAAGTATGTGTGATAAAGCTAAGGGTTTGGGACTGATTTGTAGCTTTACAAGCTCCAAAGATAGAAAACCTTATTTCGAAGTTTTCTTACCTAACGCTGAAACGGAGGAGAAAAATGAACAAACAAAGTAAAAATGAAGCAGAAAAAATAGTTGAAGAGTTTATTAAGAGTAGAGAGAAGATGGAAAAATTTATAAGAGAAGAATTAGAAAGTATAAAAAGTCCTCTTAGAGAGCGGTTGCGCCATGCAGAAGTTTCTGCTTAAGATTACTCCTTCTCAATTATTATTTTATCTTTTTCAACTTTCACTTTTAGTTTTTTATCAACTAACCTCAATTGTTCAACCATATCCTTAGGTAAATTGATTCTATATTTGTAATAGGTCATATCTCCTATTTTTTTATCCTTTACTTTCATAACTTTCATAACCTAATTAGGAACCCGAAATATTTAAACCTGTCGGCTCCCGAAATTAAAAAGAAAACATTTAAATACTTATTATATCTCCATATTATATGGTGTTATAAGATGAAACAACATGACAAAAATACAAATAAACTTAGACAACGAAGAAGACAAGGCAGTGGAGATTTACAAATTGGTAAATAATCTAAAAACGAAAGAGGAAGCTATTAAGAAAATGATACGATACTTCAAAGCCGAAATTAAGCCAACTAATTTAAAAGATAAGGAGTATTTCAAATAAAATGGTAGATATAACTGGGAAACAAGACGCAATCGCTATAAAAGAAGAGTATCAAAAAGCATTAGATTATGCCCACGAGAAAGTCAAAAGAAATGTAAAGCATCTATATGAGATGAATCATAAACTAAAATATGCAAAGGCAGATGCAAAGAAGTTTAAAGATAATATGGTTGCGGATGAAGGAGAGAAAGCCAAGTTATATGATTCTTTAGGAAATCTACTGAATAAAGAAACCGATTTTGAAAAAACTATGCTTAATCTATCTCAAAAAGGTAAGAAAGCAACTACTATTAAGATTAAAAATAAAGATGTGGACGACGTTAATGTGACTATGCGAGATTATTTGGATAAATATCCTGAATATGCTACAAAATCTAGTTTCAAAAGAGTATTAGACAGAATAAGTGAGATAGAGGAGGGGATAAAAAATACAAAGAAGAAGTATAATGAACAAGTCTCAATCATTCTTAGAGAATTAGAATATTTCCCAAGAGTAATAATGGAATCAGAAGACAAAATAAATGTATTCAGAAAGCAGTTAAAAGAAGGAACAGAAAAACTATCTAAGATGAGATACCTAAAGAGTTTATTTTATAGGTTGTCAAGCGAACAGGAAAAAATAAAAGTGAATATTCATACATTGTATTACCGAATAGATGAATTTGAAAAGACGATTCAACAACTAAAGAAAGAGGTTGAAGATACAAAAAAGCAATATGCCTGTGATGATTAAGGATAGCTCTGTCAATTATCTCTCAACCACCCTCCTCTTAACAGCATTTCTACCACCCTAATTCCTAACACTCTCTGCGTGACGCAAAAGCTAAACTACTCCACAGAGATATTTAGATTTTTATAACGTTATCATACAACTACAACGATAGAATCGTGTTTAAATAGGATAAAAACGTAATTAATTATATGAAAGAATCAAAAGAAATTTCTTGGAAAGAAAAGTTTCAAGCAAAAAGCTATCAATAATACCTAAGATTTAATAACTATGCTAAGTCTCTTTTCCTATGAAATGGAAAGAATTCAATATTTGTGTAAAAGCGTTTCTCATTGCACTTATTGTTCCGGCATTTTTGTACGGATATTTTATTATTGCTACATTGCAACAAGCGACGGATAGCGGCTTTAACGGATTCAATTGCAATACGAATTTTGGAGGCAATACTCAACCTTGTTCCATGCTCAAATTCTTGGTTTTGGGATGGACGGCACAGATAATGTTTCTCGCCTCAATAATTTATTTTTTTATTGCCCTGATATGTACTGAGTATACTGCTCTTGTAATCTTTCTCAAGAAAAGAAAAAGCCCTTATTATTTCCTTGCTTTTATCGTCGGAATTGTCTTATTTGTTCTTAGTATTGTTGGTTGGTGGTATCTTCAAGCAAGATATTAAAGCCATCCTTTTTTCTTTACACCCTCATGAACAATTTGAAAATCTAGTGTGCTTTCAGGCAAATTCCTATGCTTCTTTAATAATGCGGTTCGTTTGCCTTTCTCATTAGATAATTCAATCAAACATTTCCCCCAATATTGTAATATATCTCCACCGACCATTTTCTGTTCATCGTCCCACTTATAAACTTGATTTGTAATAATTACAGGTATTGTTCTTTTTCGCGCAATTTCTGCGAGAGTTCTCATCTGTGATGCAAGTTCACTATTAACTGCTTGAACATTATTTTGTTCTTTTTCGCGCGCATTAGCCATATCGAGTCTATACAACATAGTCATTCCATCTACAACTATCAAAGAAATCTCATCTTTAAGATAATGAGCGAGTTTTTTAAAAACTTCTTTCTGCTCGTCAAAATTTAAAGGATTCAAAAGGAGAATATTTTTTAGCACATCATTAACTTGCTCAGGAGCAAGTTGCTTAACTCTCTCGACACTAAATCCTCCTTCAGTGTCTATATAAATAACTTTGTTTCCTTTCTTAGCTTGAGAAACTGCCGCAAGCATACAAAAATTCGTCTTTCCAGTTCCAGGACCCCCATAAATCACACTGACAACTTCGCACTCATATCCCCCATGAAGCCATTTATTCAAATCATAGCTTCCAGCCGAAATCTTAACCATAAAAAATAAATAATAAACGAGTATATAAAAATAATGAAGATATAGAATTACTTCTTTTTCACAGGTTTAAGAGCAACGCCATTCCCATAACAACTGCTACAAGAAAAAGAATGAATCAAAGAAACAAAACCTGCAATAACAATTACCCACAACGCCCAAGGCTGAGGATTTTGGATCTGAACTAGAGCAACAATTATAACTACCAATGCCAGAATAGCTTCGCAAATACTTTTACACATATAGTCACCTCCTAAAAAACAAAGAAACCCTCCTTAATAAATTTACCTGCAAAAAAAATAAAAGAAAAAAATTCAAAAATTACCTCTTTTTAGATTTAGGCATTTCACAGCCGCTACATTTCATCGCATGAACAATGAATAGCACAGCAGCAATGCTAATAACCCACTTAGAAGCTACAGCACCAATAGTTTCAGGCCACATTGCAAAAACGAAAACGACTAACCCCAAAATAACCTGAACATACTTACAATTGCATTCCATATATATTTACCTCCATATATAAATTAAAAACTAGGTTAATAAATATGCCGAAAAGCTCAGCAAGTCACTTTCTAACGACTTCGAGCAACTTATCACAATCTTTCTTAATCGCGACAACTGCATCACTCACTGCTTTTTTAACGTTAGAACCTTTAATTTGAAAAACTAATGGTTTTGAAGGATGTTCGCGTTTCCAAACAGCAAAATCTGCGCCATTCTCATAAAGATAAACGCGTAAAATCTCTGCAACAGTCAAATTATCAATTTTCAATTCTATACTATCTTTCTCTGCATTAACAATCTCAATATTCATAGATAAAGTCCTACAAAAGTATTTATAAAGCTTTCGAACAAGAAAAAACTACTTATCTTCATCGAAAATTTCAATATCTCCGCCAGTCACTACAGTTTCATCCAATAGTTCCGATGCTCTTTTCTCGGACAAATCTTTATTTATAAATGCAGATTGAGAAATAGCCGAAGAAGAAAGGGCAAGATCTTTCATAGAATCTTGATAATTCTGTCCATCTCTACGCAAAGTAACTCCAAAGAGTTTTTCAAGACGATTTATAACTACATAATTTTCAGCAGGCAAAATACCATTCTCAAGTAATTTTATAGAATGTTCTGAACATCCAAGAGCGACGGCAACTTGTTTTCTAGTCATGCCTTTCTGTCTTCTTCTTTGTCCAATAACCCATTGAAAATTTTCGACAAGACTTCCTACAATATCATTTTGCTTATATTTCAAAGGTTTTCTAAGCGTATCGATTCCAGAAGACATTCGTTCACTTCTCTCCACCGGACGTGTTTGAGAAACAGGATCAGAAATCTGTGGTCTTCTTAATATCAATAATCCTTCACGCACAGCATAATCTTCAGGTACACGAACAATTCTTCCATCATCAATTGCCTCCACCATCTTTAATTCCATAAATTCCCAACATCTTCACACTTTTTATGCTTTATGGTTATACAGATTACATAAGAGAAGTTTGAATAATTCTGAGTTTACGAGGAGTTTTCAAAATTCTCTCTTGAGAAGTTTAGGCTTTTGCAAACTTCTCATAGGGGATAACCTTTTTAAGGAATCAAATCATCCTTTTTTTACTGCCTCCATAGCTCAGTGGTAGAGCATCAGTTTTGTAAGACACTTCAAAAAAACTGAGGGCCGAGGGTTCAATCCCCTCTGGAGGCTTTAAACATGCTGAGCGTAGGCGAGGGCTTGAGCCAACAGAGGTATCAAAAGCACGATGCGCTACCCTTGGGGATTGAATAAGCGCTCGTGCTTTGGATGCTCAAGGAACTATCTCCAGCTTAAAAGCTGGAGTTTTCGTCAAGTTCCTTGACATGAGAATATATTTCGAATAAACCTCTGGAGGCTTTGCTTTAAGAGAATCTTGCAATCGCAGAAAACTCTTGCGGAAACACTAGATTCTAGACGTATTTAGTTCTCATCGACAAAATTCGCTTTACCACTAGAAACTAAAATCTGCGATACGTCTTTTTCAAGATTTGCCAATTGCCCAACAGCGAATGGCCCTACCGAATTACCGGACATATCGACAAAGGGTTCGATATTTTGAGTAAACAATATTAGGGCATGTTTATTCTGTACAACCTCTCTCTTCCCATTTAAAACTTGCGCAAGTTCTCTTTCTCCTTCTTCAAATGCCTTCACAAGTTTCTCAAAAAGACTTTGTTCAAATGGGAGCATATTTTCGAAATCTTTTTTTAATATGCCTGTCTCAGCTGCAACAAAAACCAAATTAAGTAATTTTCTTTTTCTTCTAAGAATCAGTTCCTTAAAAAGCGCTAAAGAATTTTCAAGTTGTTTCTTAGATTTGAGTGTAGCATCCATAAACAAATCAGTTTCTGGGGCAGTATTGTCTTTTTTGCTCTGAATATACTCAATAAACTCAAGATGGAATTGTTTAGGAAGAGGTTGTAAAACTTCACTATATTTCTCTTTTCTTACAATTTCAAACAAATCTTGATACGTCAACATAAAATCATTATTGCGCTCGAGTATATAAAAAAGAGTGTACTCTGCAAGGTAGGAACACTTGGAAAGAGTTTTATACTCTTTTTTCTACAAGTAAATATGAAAGAAGGGAGAAACTACATCTATCTGTTCAGACATGGTCAAACGACTTATAATCGCGATCGACGTTTTACAGGCATCCATGATCCTTCTTTAACGAGTTTAGGGAAAAAACAAGCACAATTAATTGCAAAAAAGTTAAAAAATAAAAAATTTCAACTATCATATCATACATCTCTAAAGCGCTCAAAACAAACATTAGCTATTGTATTAAAAAATCATCCTGAATGTAAAGAAATAAAAGAAGACAATAGAATTATAGAAAGAAATTACGGCGCACTTAATGGAACTACTCATCAAAAATTTATAGAAAAAATGGGTAAGAAACTCTACAAGTTAGAAGTAGAAGGAGATTTCCTTACAGAATTAAGCAAAAATCAAAGAAAAAAAATAGAGACTTTTCTAGGTAGTGAAGAATACGAAGCAATACATAGAGGTTTTAATGTTCCTCCCCCACAAGGTGAAAGCTTTGCAGATGTAGAAAAAAGAGTTAAATCATTTATAAATTTTCTAATACCTATAATAAAAGAGAGAAGAATAAATATTGCTATTTCTGCTCATGGAAACTCAATTCGTTTATTTAGAAAAATAATGGAAAAATCATCA
Organism: Candidatus Pacearchaeota archaeon; assembly: GCA_964202455.1. Taxonomy (GTDB): domain Archaea; phylum Nanobdellota; class Nanobdellia; order Pacearchaeales; family GW2011-AR1; genus VGKP01. Next base: position 26,429 of record CAXNIJ010000007.1, read on the forward strand.
ATAAAAAAAACTTGCTCATGGACAATTCCTTATGATAAAGTTTTCATATATTCTATCTCTTGACTCCTAGAATTTATAAACCTTGGGGCATTTGATAAAACATGTTTGAAGCATTAAAGAAAAAATTTTTATCATGGGCGGGTAAAGGCAAACCAGAAAAGAAAATTTCCTCTACTAAAAAAGAAAAATCCAAGCCTCAAAAGAAAGAAAAGGTAAAAATCGAGAAGAGAGAGCATAAAAAGGAAAGTTTTACACGTGAGGAAAAAGAGCAACAAATGCAAGCAGAAGAGATTATCCAGCAAGCTTCAACGCCTCTTCAAAAACATCTTTCTATAAAAGAAGAAGAAATTGAAGAAGAAGAAAGTGAGGGAAATTTCTTTACAAAACTCATCAAAAAAATCTCTAGTGCTAAATTAACGCAGGAGCAATTTGACGAGTGTTTTACAGATCTCGAAATTACGCTCTTGCAAAACAATGTTGCACTTGAAGCTGTCGATAAAATCAGAGAATCTTTAAGTAAAGATCTCCTCGGGCAACAAATAAGAAAAGCAGAAGCAGCAGTGCGAATAATGCAATCACTCAAAGACGCCATTCTAGCATTACTCCAAGAACCGCCCGATATTCTGACAGAAATTAAAAGTTCTAAAGGACCTTATGTAATTTTATTCTTCGGAATAAATGGCACGGGAAAAACAACCTCTGTGGCAAAACTTGCACATCTTCTCAAAAAAAACAAGATCTCCTGTGTTCTAGCCGCAGCAGATACATTTCGCGCAGCATCGATTGAACAATTGAAGACTCATGCAGAAAAATTAGACGTTCCAATTATTTCATCGACTTATGGTTCAGATCCAGCCTCAGTCACATTTGAAGCAATATCTTACGCAAAAAAGCACGGAATAAAAACAGTACTAGTGGATACTGCAGGAAGAATGTACACTAAAGAAAATCTCCTTAAAGAAATGGAAAAAATTGTTCGAATATCTAAACCAAATCTCAAACTTTTCATTGGAGAATCCATAACGGGCAATGATGTGATCGATCAAGCAAGAATTTTTGGAGATACCATTGGCATTGACGGAATAATTCTTAGTAAAGCAGATATTGATGAAAAAGCAGGCACTATTCTCTCAGTATCTCACGTTACCAAAAAGCCAATTTACTTCTTAGGCACAGGTCAAGGCTATAATGATCTCACGCCTTTCACAAAAAAAACAGTATTGAAGAATTTAGGACTAGAATAATATGATATTCCTTCATCTAATTCTCGGCCTCATCTGTGGAGGGTTGTTCGGTAACACTCTATTCTTCATAGGTGCTTCGATGTTTCCAGACATTGACCACATATATTTAATTATTAAACACAAGCTCTTTAGATTAAAAAGAACAATTAACATTTTAAAAAAAGAAGAAGAACATAATATTCATTTCAAAACTCCAATCATGCATTCAATTTTCGGATTAATTATTTTTTCTCTAATTTTCTTTGCAATAACCTCTAACCTCGAATTTACATCTTATTTTGCCCTAATGTATTTTTCCCATCTTCTTCTAGATTGGCCAGACATTGACAAAAAAAAATATCTCTATCCCTTTTCAAAAAAAGAGTTCTGTGGCAATCTTTCAATCTGGTCAAAAGCAGAAAAAAAATTTACATTGTTAAGCCTAATTCTAGTGATAATTATTTATATTCAATAATTTCTTTCTCAAATCTCTCTAAAAATTCCAGCAGTAAAAGATACACCATTTTTTTCATCTTTTTCCAAACAACCACAACTTTATTAACCTTCTATTTACTTCATTTTTCATGCTAGAAAAGCTTTCCTCAGTACTAAAGAAAACAACTGATAAGATAGCAAATGCTATCTTTCTAGATAAAAACCTAGTGGATCAAATAATTAAAGACCTCCAAAGAGCACTCATTGAAGCAGACGTAAACGTTTCCCTTGTCTTAGAATTAACAAAAAAAATAAAACAAAGTGCTCTTGATGAAAGAATTTCAGGATTAGAAAAAAAGGAACACATCATCAAACTTCTTCACGATGAATTAATTGCCTTACTGGGAGAAAAAAGAGAAATAAAGTTATCTAATAAACAAAATATCTTTATGCTTCTCGGCCTTTATGGACAAGGAAAAACAACGACTATCTCAAAACTAGCTTCATATTATGCAAAAAGAGGAAACAAAGTCTGCGCCATCGGTCTTGATGTACATCGTCCTGCAGCATCAGAGCAATTAAAACAACTTTGTGATAAATTAAATATCAAATCATTTGTCTCTCCAGAAGAAAAAGATCCTAAAAAAATATGGAAGAAATATTCTGATGAAATGAAAGATTATTCTTTAGTAATTATAGACACTGCAGGTCGTGATGCTCTTTCAGAAGATCTCATAAAAGAAATAAAGGATATTTCAAAATTAACAAAACCAACAGAGACATTCCTTGTGATGTCTGCAGACGTAGGTCAAACTGCAAAAAAACAAGCCTCAACTTTCAAAGAAGCAGTGAATATTACTGGAGTAATAATTACAAAAATGGATTCGACTGCAAAAGCAGGAGGAGCTCTCACAGCATGCGCAGAAATCAAAGCTCCAGTAGTCTTCATTGGAACTGGAGAAAAACATGCTGACCTTGAGACCTTTGATCCGGAAGCATTTCTCTCGCGCCTTCTAGGAATGGGCGACCTTTCTTCATTAATGGAAAAAATCCATTCAGTAGTTGATAAAGATACGATAGAAACTCAGCAAAAAAGGCTAGAGGAAGGAAAATTCACACTTGATGATTTCGCAACACAGTTAGAATCAATGGCAGGCATGGGATCTTTCGATAAATTACTTTCCCATATTCCTGGTTTAGGACATCTTAAAGATAAAGTTCCTACTGAGGCTGTAGCAAAACAAGAAAATCAAATGAAAAATTGGAAATCGGCAATAAAATCAATGACTCTAGCAGAAAAAGAAAACCCTGAAATATTAGAAAAACAAACTTCTCGCTTGGCTCGCATTGCAAAAGGCTCAGGTACAACAACCTCCGATATCCGCGCCTTAATAAAACAATACAAACTCCTCAAAGAAATGATGCACTCTCCAGCATCAATGAAAGGTCTAGAAACAGGAAACTTCGATCAAAAGACAATGATGAAGTTCGCGAAGAAGTTTTCGAAAAAAATGCGAATATGAACAAACTAATTTTTCAAGGCGCAGAAGCAAAAATCTTCTTTAAAGAAGACACAATAATAAAACAAAGAATAAAAAAATCTTATCGTTTGCAGGTTTTAGATGAAAAGCTTCGTAAATTACGCACTCGTAGAGAGTCAAAAGTCTTGCAAAGAATCAAAGATTTAATTCCAGTTCCAAAGGTTCTATCAACTTCTGAGCAAACTTCTACTCTCATTCTAGAAAACATAAAAGGAAGAAAACTTTCAGAACATCTAAACCATCTCAAAAATTCATTACAGGTATGCACACAAATAGGCAACAATCTTGCAAAACTTCACGACGTAAATATAATTCATGGCGACCTCACAACTTCGAACATGATTCTCACATCAGATAACAAACTCTATCTAATAGACTTTGGTCTCTCTTTCGACTCTTCAAGAGCAGAAGACAAAGCAGTAGATTTGCATCTGATAAAAGAAGCGCTAGAAGCAAAACATTATAAATTTTCTGAAGAATGTTTCAAAGCAGTTTTACAAGGATATCAACATTCAGAAAATTCTTCTCTTGTCTTACAACGCCTCAAAGCCGTTGAAAAACGAGGCAGATATAAAGAAGCATACTAACCTCTTCGTGTAGGCATAAGAGGCTGTAAATCATATCTAGCAAGAACATCACAAACAGCAAGATAAGCTACAGGAGTATAATCTCCACGACGAATAACATCAATATAAGCTCTATCATTGTGTACATCTATAACAGCCCTTTTAGAAGGTAAATCAAGAGGCATTACGAGGTTGAGATTAACTATTCTTCTTGACTCATTAACGCTCTTAAAACTGATACCGGGAATATTTTTAAGAGCAGAGAGCAACCCAACAAAATCAACTTCCCTTATATGATCCATACCACAAAAAAGATAATCTCCTTTTTATATTTTACTCCATCAAGAAAAATAACCTCGGACTACATTTCCAGTCAACCCATTTCCATTAAAGTTGGAAGTCATAACATAATATCTCTTATAAAGCAAAGTGCTTCCATCTGTAACATATTCAATACTCGACTTCCCAGAAAGAAAAGATTGCTGAATAGTAGTAGGATCTTGAAGCATCGCAACAGCTTCTCCAATAGTAGTTCTAATAACAATGTCTTTTCTCTCCAAAAATCCTTCTTTAACAAAAATACGTCCATCTACAACTCGCACAGCATACACTGTTTCATCAACAATCACTTCAAAAGCAGGAATATCAGAGCTCAAAGGAAGAGCGTGGAGATTATATGCTTTCATAGCAACCATAAGAGTATGTACTGAATCTTCATCAAATTCTTCTATTGCCTCATCAATACTTAATCCTAAGATGGGATTAGAAAATTTTCCTTCGTAAACAGAATCATATCTCTGTCCTGCCATTGCAGCATATAAAAACATTATAGATATAAAAACTAAAATTAATAAAATTCCAAAGCTCAATGCCCAACTTCCTCTTCTATTCATATCCTTATCAATATCCTGAACTTTTTAAACGCTTTCTTCTCAAAACCAAAAAAATAATAAAAATGATAAGAATAAGAACTGCAACAATTGCTGCCTCTTTCCAAAAAAAGCGTTGTTGTATCTCTAGAGCCTTATCTGAATTAACTCTAAAAGAAATGATTTCTTTTCCAACAGGATTTTTTACATTTATCTTAGAAGCCTCCTTAAAGTAGGGAAATATGATTTCTATAGATGCTCTTTCCAGAAGAGTGTGAGTCTCATTTACTGTAGGAAAATAAACCTGATTCCCTTTCTCATCAAACCACGAAGGATCAGCAGCAGTATTCATTTCAAGATTAAAATCAAAGTATTGTCTATAAAGCAGTTTACCCTCTGAAGAAATAACTTCAAGAAGGTATCCTTTGGCAAGTTTATCGATAGGTGGAGCAAAATACCCTTCTGTTTTAACAAGGCTAGCAACACTTACATTCCCCTGATCGTACTTCAAAGTAAGCACGAAAACTTCTCCTCGTTCTAAAGCGCTGACTATATTCAAAAGAAAAAACAAACTAAGAACAAAAGCAAATAATTTCACATTATACTCCACTAAATTTATCCATCTCATATTTAATTAATTTCTCATTCCAAGGACCAAAAGTAAAGGGATTAGCATGATGATTTCGCATAATGGAATTAAATGTTGGACGATATATTCCAAATTCAGTGTATGAACAGGATTCAAAACATCCTACCTCTGCAGAATACAACTCATCTTGCGAATCGCAATCAATAACTCCCGATTTGCCACAACCATTACCTATAAGGTCTTTCCACATTGTCTGAGTAAGACATGCATCTTTTGTAAGAGGCACGGGAGAAAAGCAGTTTGCACGATATGAAGGCTCTCCTTCTTTCCACTGACTGCCTTGACGTTCAATATATTCATCGCCTAAATTACCAAATTGATGTCCAAATTCATGAATAAATGTGCGTGCATCAAAACCATTCAAATATGGAGATTCAGATCTACTAGGATATGCACTCAAGAAAATTTCATTTCCTGCACTTGATCGAAAATAACTTGCAATAGCATAAGTAATATATTTATTAGGCAAAACACAATTAGTAGCCAAAGCTCGTCCACGTTCAATATTTTCATAACAAGAAAACATTCCTCCATTCTCTTGACTCTTACACGGCAAGTAAGGGATCGTATCTTTAACATACCAGAAATTAAATTTATCAGAATTACTCTTAAAAGGTTCTACAGAAAGAAGACTACTTGCCTTGCCATCGAATACCGCATCTTTAATAAGATATTTACTAAAATCTCTAACAACTTCTCCAGGAGGAGTATTACTTTCTTTGCATTGAGAATTATACTCATTTAACTCGGAAAGAGAAACCGTCTTTTCAATCTCAGGTTTAGGAGGCAAAGGGTCTCCATCGCGCTGTTTGTCATAGCAAAGGAATTTCATTGATTTTTCAACAGGAAGATATGAAGAAGCGCGATATCCGCGATAATTTAAAGAAATACAATAAGACCACATAGCATCATTGCAAGAAAGAGATAAGGTGCCAGAATCATATCCTATCCCTACAATAATAATATTGACTCTCTCTGCCTCTGGCTTGTTGTGACCTTTAATAACTTCTGCACAAAGAGTAGGATCATTTGCCTTAAGTCTAAGAACAATTTTCATCTCTTTGTTCTTCTTGTTATTGCCCTCACCAACATTTGCCCTAATAGTATATGTTTCAGGCTCTGTAAAAGAACCCTCTCCAACAATCCAACTAGTCTTGCACTTCATAGTATATTGTTTTTCCTCTCCCTCCTCTGGACTAATTCCCCAAAAACTCTTCTCACAGATCGGTTCTGAAAAATGAACGCCTATGGTGCTTCCTTTCTCTTTAACACTTCGCTCAATATCTAAACTTATCTTTTTACCTTCAAGCATTTTCTCAGAATATGCAGTTACAGAAAAACTTAAAGAAAATACGGTGCCGACAGGATAAGTGATCTCTTCGTTATAATTCTCCAAATAAATATTCCAAATTCGCAAACGTTCATCTTCTTTGCACTCCCCTTTCTGATAATCGCATCCTTCTTCGCAAACACTTTCTATAGACTGGAGTTTGCCATTTTTGCAATATCTTTCTCGCAATAATTTGTTATGAATACAATAATCTTTAAGGGTACGAGACAATCCTAAAAAATTGTTGTAAGTTATCTCCCCTTGTTGAAAAGTAAAAATTCCCCCATCACTGTCATTACAGAATTTAGAATTATCATACTTCATCTCCTCTTGAGCTGCCTTAACAGTATCTATGCTTGCGAATGAAAGAGAAACCAGAATTAAAAAAACTCCAATGATTAATGCTCCACTACCTCTTTTATACATACTAAAACGACGTCTCTCGAATTTTTAAATCCTCTCCACAAGCCTTATAACCTTATTCGCCTCAAAATATCTATGCCAAAAAAATTCAAAATACTCGCAGCAAGCGATATTCATGGAGATGCAAAACTCACTCGTGAACTAGCAAAAAGAGCTGAAACTGAAAATGTAGATTTAGTTGTGCTTTGTGGGGACCTAGTTGGTTCAAGGGAAACGCAAGATATTATAAAACCATTCAAGTTAAAAAATAAAAAAGTCCTAATAATACCTGGAAACCATGAATCTTTCGCAACAGCAGATTTTCTCGCGGAGCTCTATGATGTAAAAAATATCCATGGATATTCTGTAAAATATGAAAACATAGGATTCTTTGGTGCAGGAGGCACATCAGACATTATGTTTTTTCCTGGCGCAATTTCAGAAAAAGAACTTTTCGATACTCTTAAAAAAGCTAATTCGGGTTTAACAGGTATAGAGAAAAAAATAATGGTGACTCACATGCATCCACAAGGCAGTAAATCTGAATTCTCTGGAGTCTCAGGAAGTAAAGCAATAACAAAAGCGATAAAACAATTCAAACCGGATATCCTTCTCCATGGTCACATTCACGAAGCCCAAGGAATGGAAGAAAAAATTGGAAACACCCGTGTAATAAATGTGGGAAGACGCGGAAAAATTATTGAAATTTAGAATTTTTACTTTGATGGGACAATCTTTCTTCATTGAGTCTTAGAAAATTTTAGCATTAGCCAAAGATTCTCAATCTTTCTAATGCAATCTCTCGTGAACATCTTTGTTTATGGATTCACGCATATGTAATCCGTCATAAGAACCATCATTTCCCGGCACAAATTGACCTTTATCTTTCAAAGTAGTAGATAAATCAGTGCGCATAAAATAATACTGATAAGCTGTGCGAGTTACAGAAGCCAAATAAATCACACCAACGCCGCAAATAATCGCACCTTGAATAGGGGAATGCTCAAAAAAATCAGTTAAATTCATAATTATAATAATACTTCATTCTTTAAAAATCTGTCGAATACTTGTAAGAGTCTTAGTTTTCTAAAGAGAAGTTTGGGCTTTTGCAAACTTCTCTAAAGCTTCGACAATCAAAAAAAATCAAATTTTTCATTAATTTTATTCGTTTTCTAAAATACTTACTTTACAAGGCTAAGAGATATGCCTCATAAACTTTATATATAGCTTACGACCATCGATTTAATGAACCAAAAAATAGAAATCAGAAAATCTTTAACAACTGTTCTTCAAAAAATCGAGAACCAAGCACAAGAGTACAAAACCGCGCTCAAGGTATTACAACAAACAAATACAAGAAAAGCAAACTACAGTATTAGACTCATTTCTAAATGGGTAGATGATGGAGAATCGAGTACGTTAACGGAAATTAACGGCTCTCTCGAAGAAGCAATACTACAAGCAGAACAAACATTCAAAAAGAAAAACAATCGTGTGGACATTCAAGCAAACTATGAAGTCCAGATTCAACTCAATAATACTGGTTATAAAGTGCCTGAAAAAATCTGGAAAAACTATACAGAACAGAATAGAAAAAAAGAGAGCGAGCAAATACTAATCATAAAAATCATTTCTTAATAATTTTTATTTCTCAAAATCTTTATTAACCCACTTCTTGTTCTAAATATATGAATATATCCACACGTCAAGAACTCATCAAAGCATACATCGAATTCTTCAAAAGCAAACATCACAAACACATTCCTTCAGCTTCGCTCATCCCTGAAAACGATCCCACAGTCCTATTTACTACCGCAGGCATGCATCCTTTAGTTCCTTTTCTACTAGGGCAAAAACATCCGCTAGGGAAGCGTCTCGTCAGCGTACAAAAATGTATCCGTACTCAAGACATCGATGAAGTTGGAGACGCAATACATCACACTTTCTTTGAAATGCTCGGCAATTGGTCTCTAGGAGACTATTTCAAAGAAGATGCAATTAAATTCAGTTTTGAATTCCTTATGAAAACATTACAGCTCTCTAAAGAACGTCTTGCAATCAGTTGCTTCGGCGGTGACAAGCGCGTTCCAGCCCTTCCAATAGATAATGATTCTGCTAAGATCTGGCAATCGCTTGGTATTCCAAAAGAACGTATTGCGTTCCTTGAAGGTGGAGTATATGAATCAAAGAACAACTGGTGGGGTCCTGCTGGAGAAACAGGTCCTTGCGGTCCAGATACAGAAATGTTTTTCTGGTCAGCAAAAACAAAAGCGCCAAAAAATTTCGACTCTGAAGATGAACACTGGGTTGAAATCTGGAACGATGTATTCATGCAATATAATAAGGATAAATCTGGAAAATACGCCTCGCTAGAACAAAAAAACGTAGACACTGGAATGGGTTTGGAAAGAACACTAGCCGTACTCAATGGATTAGAAGATAACTACCTAACTTCAATTTTCCAGCCAATAATAAAAGAAATAGAACTTCTCTCCAAAAAAACCTACGGAAAAAATAAAGAAAATACGAGAGCAATGCGCATAGTTGCAGATCATATCAGGGCAGCAACATTCATTCTCGGAGACGAAAGAGGAATCAAACCTTCAAATGTCGGTCAAGGCTATGTTCTTCGTCGCTTAATCAGAAGAGCCATTCGTTATACGCGCATCTTAGGCATTCCTTCCCCTTGCATCTCAAAAATAGCAAAAACCGTTCCTTCAATCTATCCAGACTATCAAGAACTTCATAGAAATCATAAATTTATCGTGGAACAATTAGACGAAGAAGAATCTCGCTTCGCTCAAACATTAGAAAAAGGTTTGAAAAAGTTTGAAGAAATTGCAAAAGAACTGAAAACAATAATTCCTGGAAAAGAAGCTTTCCTTCTCTTTCAAAGTTACGGATTCCCAATAGAAATGACACAAGAGTTAGCAGAAGAGAAAGGAATTGAAGTGGACACAGAAGAATATAATATTGAATTCGAAAAACACCAAGATTTAAGCAGAACTTCAAGTTCAGGAATGTTTAAGTCAGGTCTAGCAGATAATTCAGATGCAGTAAAAAAGCTTCACACTGCGACTCATATGCTTAACGAAGCTCTTAGAAAAATACTCTCTTCCGATATAAAACAAAAAGGCTCAAACATCACTTCTGAACGTCTTCGCTTTGATTTCAATTTTTCTCGCAAACTAACTTCAGAAGAAATAAAAAAAGTAGAAGATTTAATTAATGAGAAAATTAAAGCTTCTTTAATAGTTAATCGTGCAGAAATTCCACTTAAAGATGCACTCTCAAGTGGAGCACAGTCAGAATTCGGAGCAAAATACCCTGAATTAGTTTCAATTTACACTATCGAAGATAAAAAAGAAAAATCTGGATTTTTCAGTAAAGAAATTTGCACAGGTCCACACGTCAATAACACTTCTGAGCTGGGCAAATTCAAAATAATCAAAGAAGAAGCTGTTGCGGCAGGCATCCGCAGAATAAAGGCAGTCGTAGAATAATGACTTAAAATAGTTCTTTGAATTTATAGATAGTTTCTTCCTAAGAAAGATTAAAGCAGTTGTGGAGTAAAACAATCCTTTTATACCCTCAATGTGCAAGACAAACATGATTAAAAAGCAAGAGCATATAAAACTCAATCGAAGAAAAACAACAGCTGTTTTTAAAGCAGTAAATGAAGCAATACAAAATAGAAGAGGTATTTTTTACCAAGGTCTCAAACCATTTTTACCACAATGGAATCTTCCTCCAGAATTTGAGTATATTCCTCAAAGAAAAGAAACAATAGATCCAATAAATGCTTCTAAATATCTTTTTACTAGAACTTTCTGTGATAGACTAGCCGTCTCTTCTTATCTAAGCAAACAAACTCAACAAGCCTGGGCAGATAAAGAAACAAGGTGGATTTTCTTTCCAGATAGTGTTACAAAGCGTTCTATTGAAGAAATTAGAAGCGTATTAAAAGACAAACTCAAACATGCCATATATAACAATCAAGAAAAAAGTCCTTGGGAAAAATATTCTCTAGCTTGTAAAATTCTTATGGAAAAATATCAAGGAGACTCTCGTAATCTAATCCACGAAAAAACTGTAGAAAAAGCACGCATAGAGCTTATGAGCTTGCCTGGATTTGGAACAGGTCTTGCAAATCTATATATTATGGAAATGTACTCGCGAAGAATTGCCATCCCCACTGATCCAGAAAATATCAAAAGCAAAATTGACGTTCATAAAGCGCGTCTTGCACTTAATACTGACATTCTCGAATTAGTAAATAACACAAGAGAAAGAGGGGAAGTCCATGCAAATGGAATAACTTCTATTTTAGAAAGAGAATACTTACGTGTTTGCAAAAAACAAGAAATAGATCAGGTAGAAATAGATGCCGCTCTTTGGATCATAGGATCAGAAATTTGTACAAGAAAAGACTACAATTACTGTAGAAATTGCCCTCTTGTAGATGGACTTTGCATTTCAGATGTTCGTCTGAATAGGTTTACAGATCGCTTTGAAGTCTATAAAAAGGGGGAGAGAATAGATATACGCAAAAATCTAGGTCAAAAATATCTCAAACTCTAAAAGAATGAACCTACTCCAGTTACAATTGCGATAATTAAAACATAAAGTCCGAGCCACTTCAAATTTTCTCTTTTATTTAAAACATATGTAAATGAGAAATGCATTACCGCTAGACTTACTCCAAAAGCAAGTAAAGTCGCCCAAAGCAATTCACTCGGCAAAGTTTTATTTCCAATTAAAAATATATTTGCTCCAAAAATTAAAGGAATAGAGGTTAAATATGAAAATTTAATTGCTTCTTTTTCATTTAATCCTAACCAAAGCCCCGTAACTACTGTGCTTCCACTTCTAGATACGCCTCTAAACAAAGAAAAAATTTCCGCACATCCAATCAAAAGTGCAATTTTCCAAGATAATTTTTCAGACTTCTTTGGTGCCAGATTTCCCAAAAACAAAAGCAAACTAGTAATTCCAAATCCTATCGCGAGCAAAAAAATAGAATCAAAAATTTCCTCAACAAATTTCTGTAAAAAGAACCCTGTAATTGCCACAGGAATTGCTGCAATAAACAAAAATATTCCTAATTTACTATTGTCTGTATGAAATTTTCTAGAAAGTAAGTCCCTTATAATATTAACTATATCTTTCCCAAAATACACAAATACTGCCATAAGCGTCCCAAAATGCAAAGATACATCAAATAATAGTCCCGGTTCATAAGAAAGTAAAGTTTGCACTAAAATTAAATGCCCTGAACTAGAAACGGGAAACCATTCCAGTATTCCTTGCACCAAGGCCAAAGTTAAAGCATGAATCAAATGTTCCATCACTCTCTCCAATGTGGATCATTAATAAAGATTATCAAAGAGAAGTTTGAATAATTCCAAGTTTACAAGGAATTTTAGTTTCCTCCACATATAAAATGAGATTTAAATAATTCTAGATATTTTAAAGTTCTTGTTAGAAGCCAAATACTCTAAAATATAAATGAGTTACGTTTCTTTCTCCTACAAGAAGGTTTTTAAACAAAATTCTATTGAATAAACTATTAGCCCCGTAGTCTAGCGGTCTAGGATATAGGCCTTTGGCGCCTGTGACCCCGGTTCGAATCCGGGCGGGGCTATATCAAAAGCACGATGCGCTACCCTCACTTAAAAGTTGGGGTTTGAATAAGCGCTCGTGCTTTGGACCTCAGAAACTCTGAGTTTCTGATGACGCTCAAGAATTAAAGAATTCTTGACGGCTGGAGTTTTCGTCAAGTTCCTTGACATAATCTCTATGAAAATAGCGACATTAAATTACAAAGAAAAAAATCGTTGAGAACCCATTCTAACTGGTGAAGCTCCCATTGACAAGACAATAGGGCATAGAGAGATAGACACAATGTAACTGGGACAAACAACGGATAATTTTATCCACTATAACAATTTACTTTCTTAAGTTATTCTCCGTATCTAAATCTTTATCCCCTGGAAAGACCATAAGGTATTAATGAAGAATAAAATATTAAGCAAGTAACTTCTTCTTTGCCTCAACAAGAGTAAATACTCTTATTTCGCACAATGCCAAAGGATAAATCTTCTTCAGTTTCATTGAAAGTTCTTTCTGAATCTTGTTAGTGGTAATATCTGTAAAAACTTCTCTTGCAGTACGTGCTTTCAAATAAGATTCAAGGTGTGCTTTTGCTTGTTCTCTTAAAGTTCTTCTTAAAGCTCTAGAAACTTTATTACGAGTAATCAAAAATGGTTTGATTATTACAAGAGAATCTTTACAATTGGCTTGGAAAGAATCTTCAACATAATCCGTTCCCTTTCTAACCATTCTTCTTATATATGATCCTGCTAATTCAAGAGCAACTGGTTCAGCAGTTAACAGTCCATTTTCATACTTAACTCTCAATTTCAATTCCAAACTCTTCCCTCTCAAGTTACGGGTAAGGTCAAGTCTAATAATTCTGCCCATAAGCTCTTCAGGAGAACCGGCATATAAAAGAATCTTTGTAGCTGTAAATGGGGCTTGTACTTCATAGAATGCTTTTTTACTCACTTTTCCAGCCATTTTACTTTGCCACCTTCTCCCCTACCTCAATACGAGATGAACGAATCGCCTTTCTTAAACCCTTCATTTTTCCACATGTTTTGCATTTATACAATAATGAAATACGTTTGGTAATTTTAGTCTTTCTCTTCCAATCTTTTGCTCCTTTCTTAGAACGCTTTCCCCAGTTTCCTATACCATTAAGACCTCTTAATTTGATTCGAGTAGGAGAACCGCGAGATAAAGGATGAACGCTAGAACGAGATTTTTGTTTGGCAGTACCTACTGTTTGCGCAGTATGTTTTCTGCAATATGGGCAGTATCTTTTAAGTTCTTTAGGGAGCTTCATTAAATTCAGGTCAAAAAGCTAGCCTTCTGTCGACCAGTGGACTTGAAGGGTAAACGCGAAACTTGCAAAAGCAAGCATCTATGCACCGCAATAACGCTTTTTAAATCTTTACATGCGATGCCCACTCATTTAAACATAGTAATAATTAAAAGGCGCTAAAAACTTCGAAAAACATGAGTTTGGAAAGAAAAAAAATACTTATTATTGATGAAAAATTAATTACAAAACCTCTAGAAAAGATTTTTAATTTAGCGGGAATGAATGCTTTTTCTCTTTCACCAAGGATGGGCCTAGAAGAAACTGTAAATCAAATAACCTATGACTCGTTAATTATAGAACCATTCATTTTTTATAGTCCTCTAACATCTATAAGTAAAGACTCATTTCAAAGAATTGTTTCAAGAACGCGTGAACAAAACGCTAAAATTTTGATATTTAGTACTATGGATGAAAAAACCGCAAAAAAATATGGAATTCAAAGGAGCCAGTATGATCAATATCTGGTAAAACCTAAGGATCTATTAAATATTCTCGGTACCTTGAAAAGTATGTTCTCTTGATAATATAATTCTCTTATATCCAACTAGAAATAGCGCAAAAAATCTTAGATTATTTAGAAAAAATATGCTCTTAAAAATTTCAAGTTAATTCTCTTAGCTCATTATCTTTCAAATACTAAACTGGCTAGAATACTCTGTCCAGTTCAGGAATTTTATAATCTGTTTATAGATTATATACTGAAATTTATAAACCACAACCTTTTTAAGCCATTCATTCCAGAAAGTTCTATGACACAAGCAAAACCTGAATGGGTAAAAACTAAACCTGAAGAAATGGGAAAATTAGTATTAGAGTTACATAAACAAGGAAATACGCCCTCAAAAATAGGAATAATTCTTAGAGACCAGCATGGAATTCCAAGAGCTAAACTCTTAGGAAAGAAAATAACTCAAATTTTAGCAGAATCAAATATCATTGATGATTCTGAGCAAAATAGGGTAAAGAAAAAAATTAAGAATCTAGAACAACATCAAGCAAAGCACAAACATGATTATTCTGCAAAGAAGTCTCTTACAAAGAATCTCTGGCTAGTTAAGAATCCAGTTAAAGCGTAAATAAACTGCAGAAATAAAGAGGATGAGAGAAAAATTACAGGAAGCTTTAGTCTTCATAGATGAAATAAGTAAAAAGAAACCTATCAAAATTATTAGTCACCATGATTCTGATGGAATCGCTTCGGCCGCAATATTCTCTCGCGCACTTCATCGCTGGAATAAAAAATTCTCGCTTCAGATAGTAAATGGTCTAGATGAACAATTTATACTATCTCTTCCAGATGATCATTTACTTATTTTTCTAGATTTAGCTTCGACAAGTCTAGACTATCTTAAAGAAAAACAAACAGAGATAGTTATATTTGATCATCATGAAATAGTCCAACAAATCCCACATAATGTTTTAATGGTAAATCCAATTTTAGAAAACAACGAAATAATTTCTTCTGCAGGAATTTGTTATCTTTTCGCAAAAAATATCTCTGAAAATAATAAAGATCTTGCACATCTTGCTGTGATAGGCATGGTTGGAGACATGATGGAAAAAAATATTAGCAAAGTCTACGATGAAATACTCAAAGATGCAGATATTTTAATAAAAAGGAGTCTACTTCTTTATCCATCTTCTCGTCCATTAGATAGGGCTTTAGAATACTCAACAAATATCTATCTTCCTGGAGTTACGGGGAATTACAAGAAAGTCGTTGAAGTTCTAAAAAATGCCAATATACCTAAAACTGAAGGAAGATATAAGACGTTATATGAACTAACTGAAGAAGAAATGAACAATTTGATTAATGCCATTACTATTGAGGGCATAGAAGAAAAAGCAATTCAAAAATTAATAGGTGATCTTTATTTAATCAAATTATTCGACAAACAAGAAGATGCTAGAGAATTCTCTAATTTAATAAATTTCTGTAGTAGAATGAATTTTCCTCAAATTTCTCTAGGGTTTTGTTTAGGCAACAAAAAATCACGTGAAGACGCAGAAAGAATTTATCACGAATATAGACAGCATCTTATTGCAGCATTAAAGTATGTATCTGAATCAGAAAAAATCTCGGGAAAAAATTACGCTATAATCAATGCAAAAAATAATATTAAAGACACAATAATAGACTCTGTAGCTTCAATAATCTCACATTCTCCGGCATATAATGAGGGCACGATAATAGTTGCATTAGCTTACAATGAGGACAAAATAAAGGTCTCCGCAAGAATGAGGGGTTTAGATGGACGTAATGTCTGTGAAGTTTTACACAAGGCAATAGTAGATATCGGGGGAGAAGTCGGAGGGCACTCTAATGCTGCGGGGTGCTTTATAGAAAAAGAACAGGAAAATCACTTCCTCGACAAACTCAAAAAAGTTCTTGAAGTCGAGTTATCAAAAACTGATCCTTAAAGGGGTACGGAAGTTTTAAAAGCGATTGATAATATGCACATTTATGCAAAGTAAGTTCCTTAAGATTAGTTGTCCAAGATGTAAACTGAAGCAAATTGTTTTCGGTAAAGCTGCCTCTAGAATAAAATGTCTAAAATGCAACTATCTTTTATTAAAGACAAGTGGCGGTAAATCTAAGATTCGCGCACCTGTCAAAGAGGTTTTATGGAATTAAAAGAAGACGATTTGGTAATGTGTACTGTCAAGAGCATTGAAGGCACGACTGTTTTCGTAGAAATTGAAGGCTATGGACAGGGGAGTATTTCTATGTCTGAAGTTGCCGCAGGGAGAATAAGAAATCTCAGAGAGTACATATCGGTAAATAAAAAAATAGTATGTAAAATCTTAAGAATTCATGCAAACGATATTCAATTAAGTCTAAGAAGAGTTACTACAAAAGAACGTGAAGAAATTCTAGAACAATATCAAAAAGAAAGAACTGCATTTAGTTTATTAAAGACAGTTTCAAAAGAACCAGAAAAAATTATCTCAAAAATTAAAGAAAAAGAAAGACTTTGGATATTTTTTGATAAAGCTAGAGAAAATCCTTCAATTTTAGATAGTGTTATGAACAAAGAAGAGGCACAAAGTCTTGCAAAAATATTCTCTGAAAAGAAAGAAAGCGAAAAGAAAGCGAAAAGAATAATTATTCTTAAAAGCACTTCTGAATCTGGGTTAAAAGAAATTAAAAGCGTTCTTGAAATCAAAGAGGTAGACATAGCTTACTTAGGATCTTCGCAATTCGCAATTTCAAGCAAAGCAAAAGATTTCAAAGAAGCAAATATAAAAGTCAATACTGCAATACAAGAAATAGAAAAGCGCGCTAAAGAAAAAAAGCTTTTCTTTGAAGCTAAAGAAAAATGAGCAAAACATTATATCTTTTTTGGTGTAGAAATTGGGAAGTATCTTCGAAACTACCTAATCCCGAAGAAAATAAACCGATTCTGCCATATGCCTATAAACAATATAACGTTCCGGAAGAAAAGTGGAATAATGCTTTATATAAACTTTCAGATATTAAGAAAACTCTAGAAAACAATAAAATTGTTCCAACTAGAAATACTGCAAGTACAATATTCCCTAGTCTAGTAGAGATATTAGAATGTTAACATATGTAATCGCTACAGCATTAGTTCAATACAACGACAAATACTTAATTGCAAAACGTGCATCAACAAAAAAATTCTCTCCAAATGAATGGGAGTTCATCTCTGGTTTTATAGAAGAAAAAGAAACTCTAGAAGAGACAATTCTTCGCGAAATATTTGAAGAAACAAGTCTCAAGGGAAAGATTCTCGCAACATCTTCTCCATTTGTAATAATCGATAATGTGGGGCGCTGGATAGTCATACCTTACATAGTTCAATCAGAATCTGATATTATTCAACTTAATGCAAAAGACCATAGTGAATATCTTTGGGTAAAAAAAGTAGAACTAAAAAATTATAAAGACCTTTGTCCATTTATAACTGGACTAAAAGAGGCAAAATTATTATAATGAAACTCCGTAAATGTCTAAATCATGAAAAGCCAGAATATACTCTTAAAGAAATCTGCCCAAAATGTAATGAACCTACGCAAAACGCGCATTATAAGTATATTAAATTACCAGACGCACCTAAGAACTAATGAATGTTCTTCTGCCATACTTCTTTCTTCATATGTCAAGAACTAGAACGATCGACACTAACTAAATAGTTCTTGACGATTTCCATATCTTCTTCCCACAATGGAATTAATTTTCTATTATAGATAATAGCGGCAGGATGAAATAATGGAATAAGGGTAAATTTTAATCTTTCAAATTCAATAATTCTCGCTTTTCCATGTAATTGTGTTATACCTGGTTGTTCATCCATTCCTTCAGGTTTAAGTCCTGCAAGAAAAAATTTAGTAGCATAATTGCCTAGTGAGCACACTACTTTAGGCTTTAAAATTCTAATCTGTTCAATTAATGAAGGCGTATGTGCCTTAATTTCTTCTGGTAAAGGTGCTCTATTTTCAGGAGGACGATACTTCAATATATTCGCAATATAAACTTCATCTAATGAAAGTCCGACAGAAGCAAGCAGTTTATCCAGATTTTTTCCCGCGGCACCTACAAATGGAAATCCTTGTAAATCTTCATTTGCTCCCGGCGCTTCTCCAACAAATAATATTGATGCTTCCACATTTCCTTTCCCAAAAACCAAATTTTTTGCGCATTCTCGTAAAGGAAGATTTCCTTTTTCAATAATTTCCTTCCTTAATGATTCAAGTTCTTCATGTTTTCCCATTAAATCTTTGACAAACAAGAATTTATTAATCTTCTCATGTTCTAGCTATAGCAAGCTTTGAATAACCTTCCAATTTTGATGTCCTTCGAGAGTTTTCAAAGCGGTTCGATAGAGGACTTTGAAAAACCTCAAAATCCTCTATAGTTATTTAAACCACTTTTATTTAAAAGATCTATGAAAGAAATCTGGCTTGCAAATGAATTCTTAAAAACAGAAACAAAAGAATTGCAAAAAGCGTTTACTAAAAATTCCCCATTTCCTCATTTACTAATAAAAGACTTTCTTAAAGACACACAAGCAAAAAAGCTCCAAACTGCTATAGAAAAAGAATCTTTTGAAAAAAAGCAAAGTGACCTTTTTTCATTATCGCAAACTCAAGATTTCGCCACAGTTGAAAATAAAACTCTAAAGGAATTTTATGAGTTTTTCAAAAGTAAAGAATTAATTAATATAATTTCGAAAATTACTGGATTAAAACTTAAATCTGGAATTTTAGACATGGCAGGTAGTTTATATGAAGACACGGACTACTTATTATGTCACGATGATCAACTGCAGGGAAGAAAAATCGCATATATTTATTATCTTTCAGAAAATTTTAAGGAAAAAGATGGAGGCGCGCTAGCACTTTTATCTGACAAACAAGGCCATCCAGAAAAAGCAGTAAAAAGATATCTTCCTATATCGAATAGTCTAATAATGTTCCAAGTGTCAAAAAATAGCTGGCACGAAGTTGAAGAAATTCTTTCGTCTAAAAAAAGGCATGCCTTGGGGGGATGGTTTTACTAATGAGCATTAAAGAAATAAATCCCCTCTACTTTCAAGAAGAAATACAAGTACAGCTTAAAGAAAGTCTTAAGCAATCAAAACCTCAATTATTGCACATCCCTCATTTTTTCTCTATTTCCTTCTATGAATCTTTGCTTAAAGAAGTAGAAAATTCCAAAGAAGTTCATACAAAAATACCTGACAAATATTCATATTCTAATATTGCCACTTTAGATAATCTGAATTTTCTTAAATCTAAAGATTTCATCCGCTGGCTTTCAGATATAACTGGTAAGAAAATAGAAAAAATAAAAATACAAATAAAAAAATATGGCCATAAAGACTATCTTCTTCTTCATGACTCTGAAACAATCGGGGAACATCTAGAATTTTTTATTTTAGTAATGTCTAGTTGGGACAATCGTTGGGGGGGGTATACAGTTTATGTATCTCAAAACCAAGTACCTATAATTTTCCCATTGGAAGGCAATAGTTTCAGCCTCATCGCAAAAGAAAAAGACAGACATAAATTTATTCAGTATATTAATCATTATGCTGGAAGGGAAAAGTTAACTATTATTGAAGGAATTGCTGAATAACGCCCCTACGAGGAATTGAACCTCGCCCTCAACCTCCGCAAGGTTGCATTCTATCCGATAAACTATAGGGGCTCAAGAATAAGTAGGAAGGGTGGTTTTAAAGTTTTGCCTATGCATTAGAAATGCTTATCCAATTCTTTCGTGTATTTATGAAGTTCTTTATTATCGAACCACAAAATAATTTCTCTTTTTGCGTTTTCAACGCTATCTGAAGCATGAATAAGATTTCTTAAGACTCTTTGTTTTTTATCTGCAAGTACATAAGATTCGACAACAGCAAAATCTCCTCGAATTGTACCGGGCATAGCTTGTCTTGGCTCAGTATTTCCCACCATCTTTCTCACAATTTCCACTGCGTGCGGACCCTCAAGTACAATGGCGACAACCGGCCCCTCACGAAGAAAATTCATATTCCAACCCTGAATAGTTCTCCCAATATCAAGATGGTCCTTATATGGCCATTTCTTACCTTCTTTATCATAGACCACTTTAGTTTTTTCATAAACGTTTTTCGCCCAAACTTCATCAAGACAATAATGTTTTTCAGCCAAATCTTCAGAAGCCCAAATCATTTTTATACCTACAATTTTCAATCCAGTATATTCAAATCGTGTAAGAATTTTTCCAATCAAGCCACGCTGCACAGTATCATGCTTAAGCAACACTAATGTTTGTTCAACAACCATAAATGCCTTTAGAAATGAGGGATTAAAAAGCTTTTGGAATCTATTTTTCATCTGCACAAATACTGGAAAAAATCCCTGCAAACACTGAAAAAATCAATTGAGAAAACATTTATATATTTCTTTCAGGTAATGTATTCAGGGAGTTGCATTTTATTGTTCTTGGAGTTTTCGGAGGACTTACTAGGGCAGTATATGGCCTATTTAAAAGTTTAAATCGAGGAGAAAGAATAAGAGCAAGACATTTTATATCTACCCTTATCGGGGGCAATAATTGGAGGAATGTTGGGAGAGTTTCTGAAGATTGATTATCATCTTGCCGTTCTTGGAGGTTATGTAGGTACGGATATTTTAGAAAGCATTGTAAAGTATAATTCCATAACTCGGGTGGTGCTCCAGAAATGACTGAAATTTACTTATCTTTATTATATTCCTTAGGATTTGGAATTCTTGGATCCATTTTGAGATTTATAGTGGACTTTAATAAAAGAGATCTAAAATTTAAAGTAACATCTCGTGGTTTGTTATTCTATATTTTCTTAATTATCGTTACTGGAGGATTTGCAGGAATAATTGTAGATTATGGGTGGATTGGTAGTGTACTTGGGGGCTACGCAGCTTTAGATTTAATGGAAGGTTTTTACAAATATACTAAAAACACGAATATTAAAGTAGTTAGAAATAAATAGAACAAAAAATATAAATACTTTATTCTTATAATACTCCAATGAAACATAAAACAATCAATAGAATTTATTGGACTTTTACAATTATATTTTGTCTAGGGATGCTTTTCTCAGGAATCTCTGAGTTAGTTGGTACAGAAGAAGGAAATGAAGTAATCACTAAATTAGGTTATCCACTTTATATTAATGCTATACTTGGAGTTGCAAAAGTTCTGGGAGTAATTGTACTTTTACAAACAAAATTCAAAGCCATTAAAGAATGGGCTTACGCAGGATTCACATTTGATATTATTGGAGCTTCTGCATCCTATGCTCTTAATGGGGACGGCCTATCTGCGACATTAGTCCCATTACCTTTCTTTATAGTATTAATGAGTTCATATATTTCTTGGAAGAAGATAGAGACATATGGAAATTAAAGACAAAGTAGTGATTATCACTGGAGCTTCTCAGGGTATTGGACTAGCTACGGCAAAGTTATTAACTAAACTTGGAGCACGAGTTGTTTTAGCAGCACGTTCCAAAGAAACAATCGTTCAATTAGAAAAAGAACTATTTGGTTCATTAGCCATTGTCACAGATATGCGGGAAGACAAAGATGTTAAAAATCTCATAGATAAAACAATAGAAAAATACGGTCGTGTAGACATCTTAGTAAACAACGCAGGTCAAGGAACATATGGCTCAATTGAAAAAATAGATATGAAAACTTATGAGCAAATCATGAACCTTAATGTCTTTGGTGTACTGCGTGGGATGCAAGCAGTTATCCCATATATGCGTAAACAAGGAAAAGGTATAATTGTTAATATTAGCTCGGGTGTTGCAAAAAATTATTACATGGAAGTTGGAGCTTACTCTTCAACAAAATACACACTAAATGCACTTTCATTTATTGCTAGAAAAGAATTAGTTAAGGATAAAATTAGCGTTTGTACAGTAAGTCCAAAACTTACTTCAACAAATTTTACAAAAAATGCAGTTGGTGTTCGACCATTGTGGGCAACAGTACTAGCTAAAATGAAATCTGACTCTCCTAAATTAGTTGCAGAAAAAATAGCTCAGATAATAAAGACTGAACAAGAAGAAATCGTTCTTTAAGAGACGTTTGGGTTCATCAAAAACTTAGTTTTTGAGTGCCGTCAAGAATTTTCAATTCTTGAGGTTTGCAATCTTCTCTTTAATTAAACACAATAATTCTTATATACTCAATTGTAAAAAGATTTATATGAGATTTGAATACCTTATCTACCCTCGTGCGAGAGAAATTCTAGATAAATCTGGTCTAACAGATAGAATTAAAGAAGCAAGAAAAGATAATAAAATAAGTATTCTAGGACATATTTCCAATAGAGACGTAATTGATTGGGTTACAGAATTAAAAGGGGGTGGCTGGTTTGATGAGTTGCCTACAGAAGAGAGAAAAAGTTTTTCAGAGCCACTAAATAAGACATTCAAGAAAAAATCTGAGGCACATTGGAACATAAAAAGATTTGATGGAGAATACAAAGAACCTGTCGAAATTGAAGATTTCCTTCTTTTAACTGGATGTAGAGCATCTCAAATTCTAGAGAAAAGAGAATTATTTAATTACAAAGAGTTTGGTTTCTCTGGTGTCTCGGAAATGGTGGGCACAGTTGGTGCCGCAATGAATTCGGCTGTAAAAGACGATTATTATGGGAAAGGGGGACTTAAATGGCAAACCCAAAGACCTGATGGAATAATACTAGCTAATGAAATAACCGGGGACACTAATTGCGATTTAAGAATATTCCAAAATGATATAACTCCTTATGAAACTCTTGATCCTGTAGGAAATAAAGTGCATTACCGGCCTCAAACAATGGCGGATAGCGGCATAGTTGCTGCGTATCATTCTACTGAGGGCACACTATTCACTGCAATTTTAAAATGGGTTGATCAACTAGGCATAACTCCTGATTCTCTAAAAGATAATGGAAGAGAATTGATAAGCTGGACGAGATCTCTTGGACAAGGTGGAGGGACTTGCACAGAACATTTCGGAGGATTTGACAATGACGCAAGAAAGTTTTTTATAGGGTGGGGCTATTCCTTACCTCAGCTAGACGAATCTAGCTCTACTTCAGAGCTACCTAACTTTAGTTTGTTCTCTCAATCTGAAGGAGCATATGGAATATACCTTGGGAAAAATCAGGAATTCTCTATTGCATATGATTCTTTCGCAAATAGACTTTTCGCAAATAGACTCCTCGACCCTAAGAAAAATATCTCGGTATCATTCTTACCTTCTGAATCAGACAAGGTAATTAGAGGATTATTATATCAATGTGCAAAAGGATTAGGAAGAACTTCTGCAAAACAATTAATAGATATATTAGAATATCGATTTTCAACTGAGCTTAAAAGAGATTTAGAAAGATATAAAATTTAATTCGCTTCGCTCATTATTTTTTAAGTGCTAAACTGGACAGAGTATTCCGCCCAGTTTAGGAATTTATAATCTATTTATAGATTATAAACTAAAATTTAATTTATCCAAATATTCTCTTTCTTCCAAGTATTTTAAGTCTGTCAAGTCCATTCTCTTCTTTAGGTCTTCCACGTTTAGCTCCAGGAACTACTTGTGAATGTCTAAAATATTTTTCACGCACCGCATCAAGAATTACTTCTTGTACACTCGAGTATGAATACCGTTTCAATTGCGCCTGCAACTTTCTATACATCTGCTCAGATATTCGTAAATTAATTTGTTTGTTCATGAGGGGGGCAACCAAGTGGTATCTTTAAATACCTAAAGATACCCTATATTTAAACTTTTGTTTTTCATAAACACGTCGATAAATTGATTTTTTACAGTAAAAAAATAACTTAATTCATAGGTAAATGAATTATTGTGGAATTATCTATTCTTTATTTCAAACTGGATGCAATATCCCGCAGCTTGCTGCGCCAGTTTGAAATTAGAAATTGCTGATCACTAAGTGAAAAATTTCGAGGAAAATACTCAGTAGCTTGCTGAAGAGATAGCGAAATTTTAGGAAATTTCTTTATCAAAAGCACGATGCGCTAACTTTATTTAAAAGACTTAGGAAATTCATATATTGAATTGCATAATGAACAAACTAAAAAAGTACAGTACTTATTATTTTCATTGAGTCTGAAGAGCAATTGTTGGTCATCAAAAGCACGATGCGCTACCCCAACTTAAAAGTTGGGGTTTGAATAAGCACTCGTGCTTTGGATGCTCAAGGAACCATCTCCAGCTTAAAAGCTGGAGTTTATTTCAAGTTCCTTGACATCATACGCGCAACATCTACATTGACTAACATCGAAAAGAATCCCGTAATCCAGTTCTTCCTTCAAACCAGATTAATGTCAAAGGTTTAAAAATTCCTTGATTTGGAGTATCAACAAAACCAATTTTAGGTAATGTTAATATACGAGATTTTTACTCCTTATCTTCTTCATCTTTAACTCCACCTTTAGTAACGAAGAAAACAGTTTCATTATCTGGCAGATTAGGGGAGTCTATAAGTTTTGCAACTCTGCTTCCCTGTTTTCCTCTACGTAAATACATTCTATATGTAGAAGCATGCCCTAGAATATTTCCACCTATAGGGGTTGTCGGATCTCCAAACATCATTCCAGGATTTGCCATTACTTGATTAGTCAAATACACTGCCAAATTATATTGTTCCGCCATTCTAATTAAAGTATGCAAATATCTATTCAATTTTTGCTGTCTATCTGCAAGCTGTCCTCGTCCTGCAAACTCTGCTCGAAAATGCGCAGTCAAAGAATCGATAACGATCAACCTAATTGGTTCTCCTTCCTTAATTAATTCTGCAACTCTATCAAGTAAAAGAATCTGATGATCACTATTAAACGCGCGTGCAACTAAAATATTTTTTAATACTTTCTCAGGATTAGCGCCAATTCCTTCAGCAATTTGTCTAATTCTTTCAGGTCTAAACGTACCTTCAGTATCAATAAAAACAGACTTTCCATTTGCTCCCCCATTTTCTTTAGGTAGTTGTGCACGCACCGCAAGCGTAAAGCCCAATTGGCTCTTTCCAGAACCAAACGCGCCATACGCTTCGGTCAATGCTTTTGTTTCAATTCCTCTTCCCCCCAGAAGTATATCTAAATTTTTGCTTCCTGTGGTGATTGTGAAAAGATCGTCTCTCTTTTTAGCATATTCAACTCCATCGCTAAACCCCAATTTCATTAAACTTCTTGATGCTTGAATTGCTTTTCTTGCAACTGCCTCTCCAATTCCGGCTAGTTCTGCTAAGGCTGGAGGAGACATTACTGCAAGACCCATTAAATCATAAACGCCCGCAGCTTCAAGTTTAGCCGCAATTCCCGGACCTATACCTGGAATATCCGTTAATTTTGTTTCCACTTCAACAACTTTTTCACTCTCTTTTTCTTTCTTAGAAATCTTTTCTTCGTCGGTTTTGGGCATCAATTTCCAAACCGCTTCCAGTTTATAAACATGATTGTAATTCAAATATCTAATTAGAACAATGCTCTTGATTTTAACAATTTCACAACCAAAAATACGCAAACAATAACAAGTATCCAAAATATCCACTTCTCAACTCTTCCTCCGGTCCTAAAAAATCCCTCAACTTCTTTCTTAAACGGCCACCATGGCCTTATTCCTTCTTCAGTCATTGCATCTCCAAGCAAATGACTTACATATCCTAAAAAGAAAGGAAATGCAATAACTGGAAATACAAAAGAAACAAGCAATGCTATTATAATCGCAAGTGTCAAACTATGCAACATTCCCCTATGTTTCACAACCCATTGTAATGGTCTAAAAAACCAATGCTTTCCAAGAATAGAGTGCATGCTATCAATATCAGGTAATAATGCACAAATAAGCACGATGGGTAAAAATAAAATCTTCTCATTCATAAAAGGCAAGAACAACAACCCAAGAAAAAGGGCAAATGTGAGGTGTGTTTTATACATCATCCATTTAAAAGAAAAAAAGAGAATTTAAAAGTATCCTTGTACGCTAATATCGATGTTACAAAAAGATAGAACAATAAATTATTATAAATATTGTGACGAAGACTATCGGTGGCTATGGAGAGATAATAAAAGCCTAGCGACCCACCTAGGTTTTTGGGGGAAAAATACCAAGACACATAGTCAGTCATTAATAAATCAAAACGAAATGATGGCTAAAATAGTGAAAATAAATAAAAAAGACATTATTCTTGATGCTGGATGCTGTGTAGGTGGCAGTGCATTCTGGCTTGCACAAAACTTTCAAACTAAAATTGCAGCAATAAATATAAGTGAAAATCAGCTAGAATTAGCAAAGAGTTATTCGAAAAAAAGAAACAAAAATAATTTAATCACTTTCTCAAAAAGAAATTACTATGAAACTCAATTCCCTTCACAAAGTTTTTCTATCGTTTGGGCTCAAGAAAGCCTCCCTCATGCTGAAGACAAATTCAAATTTCTAAAAGAAGCCCATAGAATACTGAAAAAAGGAGGAAGATTAATAATTTCAAATTATTTTCTAGGAAAAGAAGCAATAGGAGATGAAAAAGAAGTTTTTGACAGTTGGATAAACTCTTGGTGTATGACTTCTTTCCTTAAACCGGAAGAATTCATCCAACTAGCAAAAAAAGCAGGGTTTAAAAAAGTAAGATTTATTGACACAACCAGTTTAATAGAAAAGTCTCTAGCACACATGAAAAGAACAATGTATCTTGTCTATCTTCCAGCACTTATATTTGAATTAATTACTAGAAGAAATATCTTCCAAAAAGAAAATAGACGCTCCCCTATTTATGCATATAGGTCGTATAAGATGAACCTCTGGAAACACGGAATCATCTACGCGGAAAAACCATAAGATATTACGGACTCTTCGCTTCTAGTTCCTTAATAAGTTGTTGAGGGTCTACTTCTTCAACGCCTTGAATAGTAAAATCGGTGCTATTGTAAAGCACATTATTCTTTACAATCCCTGAAAATATTTTCTCTTCTCCTAA
This sequence comes from Candidatus Pacearchaeota archaeon, assembly GCA_964202455.1. GTDB lineage: Archaea > Nanobdellota > Nanobdellia > Pacearchaeales > GW2011-AR1 > VGKP01. The sequence continues at coordinate 53,864 of CAXNIJ010000007.1, forward strand.
AAGTCCTTTCTTATATTCTGCAAATTTCTCTAGTGAATATATTGTCTCATCGTCAATTCCTAAAGTTTTAATTTGTTCACTGAACAAAACTGCTCGAATAGTCTCGCTTCCATCATCTAAAACTATACTTAATAATGCCCGTTTCTGAGGAATAACTTTACCATGTACTGCGCATTCATCTTCCGCAACTTTCTTCCCACATTCTGGACAAACTTCAAAATATCTCGGGTCAAAAACTTGAACAACAACTGCGCGCGTTTTAAGCGACTGTCCGGGTTTAACGTCTCTAAGATTTTTAACAACCATACTTCGTGTAGCGTTCACTTGAACCAATTGCTCTTTGCTTAATTTCAAATCTCCAAAAGAAGACAAATGTAATTCTCCATTACGAACACTACCATTGGAAATCTCAATAACATCTCCTTCTTTTACTTTCCCTTGCTCAATAAGAGAAATGTGATTAACATCCCATAATACAATTCTCACGCTTCCACCTTCATCTGCAATTAGAAAACTCGCAACTTTCCCTTCTTTCCCGCCTTTAGTAAATGTTCTAACTGGAAACATCTGCAAAACTTTCCCAAGAACATTGGATCTTTTCATTCCTTCAACTAGTTCACTAATTTTCATTCTCTCTTTATCAAAATTGATTCCTAGTTCAGAAGCAACAATCTGTGCAGCTCCTTCTTTAGAAACTAATCCAGATAATTTAGCTCTTTTCGCTTCTATTTTTCTCTCAATCTCTTCTTTGGGTAGTCCTGAAGCAGCAACAACTTTCTCTAAAAGTTTTACATAATTCTCCATCTTTGTTGTAAGTCCAGTGCGTTTAAAAGGATTATGGAGCGCTACCACCTACATATGTCCTCATCCCTACAAGTAATGCTCTTCAAAACAACATTTATATAGCAGAAAAGCCTCCTTGAATGAACATGAAAGGAGGTAAAAATGGCTAAAGTACAAAAGACCTTTGCATTGATTCTGGGTATTGTGCTCCTGATTATTGGCACATGGGGACTCTTCCAAAACGACATTCTTGGATTTGGAGTGAACCCTGCTCAAAGCGTTCTTCACATCATTGCCGGAATCTTCGGTATCTATGTGGGAACAAAAGGCGCAGGTTCCGGATTTAATAAGAGCATTGGTTGGATTGGTCTCGTTCTCGCTATCCTCGGATTTATCCCTGGAGCAGATGCTATGTTAATGGATTACTTGAATATCAACATGCAAACGACAATCCTTCACCTTGTAATCGGTATCATCGCCCTCATTGTAGGGTATACGGTAAAGGAATAAGCTCTGAACAAAAATTTTTATTTTTTTTATATTATGATTTCCTCAGCAAAATGGTTCTATGGTTTGGGCTGTATTGTTCTCTTTCTCGGTTTAGTCTGGATGTTTCTCCCTCACGCATTTCACGATGAAGTGCTCAGTAACATCGGAGAAGAACATGAAAGTACGCACTTCACTCACACGCTGCAAGGAGCAATTGTGGCAATCATAGGATTGATTGTCCTCATTCTCAGTAACCGGAAAATGAATGCATTATCTAAAGGCAAACGTAGAGTTGCTTAAGAGATACAAATTACTCTTCAGTCTTAACTGAAGAATGAATTAAGATCTAAAAGGAATAAACTCAAACCGGGTATCGGGGTGAATTGAATCAGCAACTTGGATATCTGCCTTTTTTTCAAACATTTCTTTATACAACTCTGCATACTTTTCCGCCTGAGGAATATAGGCGGGATAAACAATGATCTTTGAACCATCACTGCGCTCACCAGGATTTCCGACTCTTCCGGCTCGTTTATAGTAATACTGAGATAATATAAAATTGGGGCGAACAATTGCGCAAAGATCTTCGCATTCAAGAAGATCCCATTCACCCATGCAAGCGTACTTTTCCCTAAGATTACCTCTAAAGCGCCATCCAAATGATGCGCGAAGAAGACCATTTATTTTATCGAGATGATCCGCATATGCAGGAAGTACAAGAGATTGATCTTGAATTTCACGATACCGTTCAATGCTCAGAGGAGTTGAAGCCATAAATGCATGTAAAATATATGTTATTTAAATCTATCCCTGATCTCTGAATAAGCAGATACCTACAAAAGAAAGGCTTAAATAGACTACTCCGTAAAAACAGGTATGCCTCCCATAGTAGTCATTATTGTCAAGCTTATGCCCGAATCTCCAGAGTCAGATCTCGAGGCAATCAGAAAAGCGGCGCGTAGTACCCTCGAGCCAGAAGGAGCCAAAAACATTTCTTTTGAAGAGAGACCCATCGCGTTTGGTCTTAAAGCCCTAATTGTAAAAATGGATATGCCTGAAGAAAAAGGCACAGACCTAGTGGAAAACAAACTCGCAACAATCAAAGGCATTTCTTCTGTAACCATCGAAGACTACCGAAGAGCTTTCGGATAAAAGTGAAGTTTCTTGTAGGGAACTTTTGATTTTTGCAAAGCTCCCTTAAATCCATAATACATATAGACAATAGCATGTGGGCAGATATGGGCAACAGATAATTATATCGAGAACAAAGGTTCCTCAAGTTTAAAGTTTGATCTGCACATCAGAGAACATTCAGTTCTCGGTGTTAAGTATATCCTACGGCTTGCAGTTATTAGAATTATTCTTTTTCAAAAATTTCTTCAAATCTCTTTCAAAATGCGGCCTATATGAATAAACTCCACCATTCCAATAAGGAGCGGAACTGTCACTTCCATAGATTCCACAGGTAATATTCTTTCTATCCATATATGAATAAACAATTGCACGTTTTATATTATCATGTGGAATATTAAAATTAGAAATTTCATCAAGTTTGTCACAAAGAAAATCTTCTCTCTTATCTTTAAAAACAACTCTAAGAATATACTTTTTTCCAGAAAAATCTTTATATTCCGGTAGAGGCAAATTATTGTTTTCCATATCTTTGCACTTCAAAAGGAGTTCATAAAGATTATTGTTCTCCGACATAATCTCTTTAAACCCTTCTTCCTTTTCTTTTCTATGACTCTCGCACCTGAAGAAGTAAAAGAACTTAAAAGCCAGTTATCTCAGCAAATAGCTAATCTTCCTGTAGATCAACGCCAAAAAGCCCAACAACAAATAGATGCAATGTCTCCAGATGCAATAGAGGCAATGCTTAATCAACAACAAGGGGGAAATAAATCTAGTGGCGGAAAAGAAAAGACAGTCTTTCGCATGATGGTGGAAAAAGAGATAGAAACAGTAATTGTAGAAGAAAACTCTGAAGCGCTAGCAATTCTAGACATTAATCCCATTTCAAAAGGACATACAATAATTATTCCTAAGGAAGAAGCACATTCTCAAGATAAATTGCCTCCAGGAGCATTCACATTATCTCAAAATGTTGCTAAATTACTTAAAGATAATTTAGAAGCTAAATCAACAGAAATTCAGACAGAAACAAAATTTGGAGAAGCAATTATTCATGTAATCCCTGTCTACGACATTCCAGTAACATTACAATCTCAAAGAAAAAAATCTACTTTAGAAGAATTAAAAGAGTTAGTAAAAAAAATAAAACCTGAAGAGAAACCTAAAATACAGAAAATAAAGATAGAATCAAATCCGCAATGGCCCTTGGTGAAAAGATCTCGAAGAGTGCCATAACTACAAAAGCTACTAAAAAAGCAGGAACAAATGGTATTCCTTGCTTAATCCATACACTTTTCTTATATTTTCTAAGTAAAATAATCTCTTTCATAGATAGTCCGTGAACATTTTTCCTTAAAACTTTGCCCGTCACATTGACATTTTTCATAAGCCAGTCCCCTTCAGTTAATTGTCTGGGCTTTAGTAAAACCACAAGGCATCCTTCCTCAAAAGCCTTCAGATATATAAAAGCCAAGGGTAAAAAGAAAAAGAAAGCACTTAATAAAAACCACGCTTCGAGTGTCGGCCTCACAAAAAAAAGTATAAATGAAAATATTGCCGGTATTGTCCAAATCCAAGTATACTTTCTCCAGCATTTCCCAAAAGCCGGAATAAATTGTTTGCTTAATCTTACTGAAGTTAAAGCGCTATAAACCAAGCTATATATTGCTCCAACAAAAAAAAGAATTAAAATAAAAGCTAATGTTAAACTAAAATAATCATTAATTGCATTAAAGGGCAATATTGCTCCAACCCCCATTAATAACTTAGCATCTCCTCCAGCAAAAACGTGCCCATAGTAAAAAACATGAGCGAGTATAAAAAACAAACCAAATCCAATTAATCCTGAAAAGAAAAACCAAGAATCATTATTCAAAATTGCAAAAAATCCCCTATAAGTCAGAGCAAACGCAATTAAAGAAAATGTTAACCAATTTGCAACTTCGCGAGTTTTCAAGTCCTGTACACTTGCAAAAATAATCCAAATAAGGGCAAGTACAATCAAAAATGCCATTTCCATATAAAGCGGTGTGTGAGAAGATTTATTAACGTTTGGTTCTTCAGACAGTCATGGAAAAAAGAGTTCCTCAGAACGTATCTCACATCTTATTTTGGGCAATACTTGCCTTATTGTTCTTTCTTTCATTTCAAATAGTTCGGCCTTATTTCATTCCTCTAATCTCTGCATTCGTCTTAGCTTACCTAATTCAACCATTGTATATATTTCTTTCAAAAAGAATGAACAAACATTTATCTGCAATTCTCTCCCTAATAATTCCCGCATTGATTCTCTTCGCCCCTTTAATTTTTATAACAAACACGTTAGTTCGTCAGATGTTAGCTGCCACAAAGGCAGGCTCATTATCTCAAATAGTGAATTATATCTCTTCTTTAACCGTATTTTCTTCATTAGGTCTAAACGTCCAAGAAATACAAGGTCATTTCTTCTCATTTATCATACCATTAGCTAAAGATGCACTCGTAGCGCTTCCAGCATTGATTATCGGAACAGTTATAATTATTCTCGGTGCCTATTACATTTTAATCAATTGGTCTTTTCTTTCTACTTCATTAAAATATTATTTGCCTTTTCCAGAAAAAGAAAGAGTTTCAAAAGAAATTGCAACAGCAACAGATAAAATTGTAAAGGGATATCTTCTTGTAGCTCTACTGGAGTTTATAGTCGCATTTATTGGATTCTTCATTGCAGGAGTAGACTATTTCATATTATTTCCATTCCTTATAGCAATATTTGCATTTATCCCGCTAGTTGGTCCAGGAATAGTTTGGATACCTTTAGCATTATTTTATTTTATGACTGGAAACGTTTACGCAGGAATAGTCATCGCAATAACTGGACTAATAATCAGCATAATAATTGACGGCATAGTTTCTGCTAAAATAGCAGGTGATCAAGCACGCATTCATCCTCTTCTTATGTTCATAGGAATTTTAGGCGGAGTACCTATTTTTGGAATATTTGGATTCATAATTGGACCACTAATACTTCTTTATACGATAAAGCTTTTACAAGAAAGTATGAGGGTAAAGTAAGAGATTAATTATCTTTAACTTCTCTCAAGGGTAACTGTGCACTTCGTAAAGATCCGCCCCTCTTAAACTTATTAAATCGACCTTTCGCCCTTTTATCATTCTTGCTTTTTCTCTTCTCAGGCATCCCATAATCCATAAGATTATTAGAAAAAGAGAATTTAAAACAGTTTCTATATAGAAAACTATTAAATACTTAAAAAAACTAATCCTTTTATGAAAAAAAGTCCAATAATTTTATTATCATTCATGATTATTTCGATCTTATTAGCGCCCATAATCGTGGGCGAATCTCTTTCAGAACAAAAATCAATAAGAACGCCATCTTGTACAGATTCAGATAACGGCAATTTCAAAAAAATACCTGGATTTGTTACAACTAAAAATTTCTTTGGACTTCATATCTATCAAGACAAATGTGATTCTGAAAAACAAAAAGAAATAGAATACTCTTGTAATGATAAAAAAATTGAACGTAATTATCATTTCTGCAATAACGGATGTAATTCACAAAAAACTGCTTGTAAACAAGAAGAATTTAATATAAATCCAAATCTAGGAAATCCTACTTTAAAATTTGAGGAGGTATTTCAAAAAGCAGAAGAAGGAGACACAATAGTATTTTCTTCTCTTACTCTTAAACTGGAAGAGAAATCTCAAAAAACAAAAGATTTTTGTTCCCTATTCTCAATATCATTAAATACACCTAATACGATAAGAAAGCTTCAAGGCTCAGGAAGTGGTTCTGGAATCTATTCAGAAACAGTCATTGAAATTCCAGATAAATCTTTAAATCAAGAAAACATTCAGGGTATCTGCTCATACAATACTGAATTTTTCTTAGAAAAGAAAAACTGGATTTCAGAGCTTCCTGAGAAATTTCAGCAAAAGGCGCGAGATTTACAAAATATCTATGATAAACATTGTACAAAAGAAATAAACAACAATTTATTCTCTCTTACTGTCTGTCAAACTCCAAATCAAAATAAAGAAGCAGATACGGGATTAGGGGCTTTGCTTAAATTAAAAATTGAACTAGGAAAGAAAAAGAAATAATTCACTTACAAGAATATCCTTCACAACTTAAACCGCATTGTACTTCTAATCTCTTATCTTGACAATTCATCTTTAAATTATCAATAGTATAATTCTTACAACAAAATGTAAATTTATCTCCACTAGTGCATGCCAAAGAACATCCTTGCTTCACAGCACTAGCTGCAGTCGTATCCACAAAAGTCTGGGATGCACCTTTAAACATTTTAAATCCCCCAGTTAATACATAAGCAAGTCCAATCAAAATCATAATTCCGAGTATAAGAATAATCAATGTAGAAATCGCCATTTCCAACCCTTTTTTATTCATCTATCATAAAGAATTAAGGGATATTTAAAACTTCCTCACGCATCAACCTCTCAAAGTAAAAAATCGACTGCTTACATATACATTAAATTTTGAAAGACTATTTTCAAATCTTTCTCCAATATTATCATAAAAAAAATATTCTCTCTCAACTTCAATTCCTAAAATTAAATCATTCATATATTCATTTCTAAAAGCGCTTTTAACAATATAAATTTTTCCATCAACCAGTTTAATATCTGAGAGAAAAAATTCTCTAGATTCTAAAGGGACTCCATCAGCACAAAAGACAATATGCTTACCCAATAATTGCTTAGAAAGATAATCTTTTCTTCTAGCAAAAACTTGCAAATCATCATTCTCTAATAAACTACTTCTATGATGAAATTCATTACGAATTTCAAATCTTGCTTCTTGAGTATTTTTAGCAGAATCTCTAAAATTAGATAAGACTGAAGAAAGTTCATCTATCGATATATTCATCAATTTAATCCTAAACCAAAATATATAAAACTATTCTAATGTCTTAAGAGACTAAAAAAACGACTATCGAGAAATACACGATGATAATTTTGACAATAACTCGAGTTATTAACTTTCTGTTCTAGATGTTCAATTTCAATTTCAAAAACAGTATTTTCAGGATTTAATTGAAACTTGCAATATACTTCATATTCCTTGCCTTCTATCAGTCCTAGTTTAGAAACTAGATCTGGACATTTCTCAGAATTAAATACGGTCTTATTGATAGGTATATGTGAAGAAGGTAAAAGAGAAAGTCTCATTTGTCCCAATAATCTATAATCTACTCGTTCATTTAAATCCGCCATAAAAATACCTAAAGTATACCTTATACAAAACTACCTAAGGAATCAAATCTTCTTCTTAACACTTTTAAACTCAAATTTCAAAGTATCACACAAATCAGCACAAACGTTATTATTAACTACTAAGTCTTTAGATTCTTTACATTTAGTATTAAACTTATCAATTTCATCGACTTTAAATTCTCCATCAAACTTCTCTTTCAATAGCTCAATACACTTCGATTCTTGACGTGTTGGTGCAGAATTACAAGTCAATTTCTTTTCCAAATTTAATTTATCATATTCACAATTAATATACTGTTTCTTTCCATCCACAGTTACCAAAGAAAAAGTTTCACAATATCCAACCACACTATTAGAAGCAGCAGCAAGACTACACTTCTGCGCAACGCTTTCTAGGCTTGTCCCACTCCCAAAAATATTAATCTTCTCCCATAAATTGCTCCATCCAAGTGAAAAACCTAATATCAGTAATACAAGTAATACAATTCCGAGCACAATAAGAATAAGTGTTCCAACAGATAGCTCTTGTCCCTTTTTATCCATCCTCTTCATCTCACAACCAATGAAGTTTTATTTATAAACCTTGTGCACGCCGAACTCAAAAAAATATTAAGAACAAGTAAGAGGATAGTCCGGTTCTAATGGTGCTTTACATCTATTGCCTTTCCCATCTACAACCATCTCAGGAGGGTAAAAAGTAGGTGCTCTCGAAAGTTTCCCAAAGTCATTATTTTGAAAGAGATTACCTTGCAAAATCATCTTCGCAGGAGGGACTTCTACGTTATCAAAAAATGTAAAGCTCGAGGGTAAAGCAATCAAGTCTTCACTTCCTGGACGAAAAACATAATGGATAGAGTTATTGATAAAAGAGTTGTTTGCAAAATACATAACATGTTCGCCTTCATTTTCTCTGAGAGGATGGATTCGGAAAAAACTAAAAAGAGGCGCAAGAGAATCACGATGATCATAAGCGGTAAACACATTATTTCTGAAGGTAGTGTTGAGTAAACTACTATAATGCCATCCACCTATTCCACAGTAAGGAGCATTACTTAAAACATTGTTCTCAACAATCGTTGAAGAGATAACGCCTAATGTCTCAATGGAACAGTCCCAATGATTTTGTACAATATTCCCAGAGATTAAATCATTGAACTCGTCCTGAATCACAATCCCATCATCAGGGCCAATTCGAGTAGAGTATACCCCATCCGATCCCCCATTAATGCGATTGTGAATAATTGTGTTATCATGACCGTACGTAGATCCAATGTTCCAACTAGGACCATTCGAACTGGTCTTTTTACAAATCTCACCACAAGGCATCGTGTTCTCTTCTATCCTACTATAATTTGTCGCATCCTGATTGTACACATCAAAGGAATTATTAATAAAAGAAAGAAATGAGCTTGCACTCACCTGAATAGACTGATCTCTCACTTCATTATTTTTGAACACACCAGTATGACTATTCTTGATCTCCACGGCATTACCAATATAGTAATCAGAGAGATTAATATCTGTTGAATTCATTCGAAGAATGCAATGCTGGATAGAAAAATTATTCACATGATTGAGAATAATGCTTGTTTTATCATTGAAAATAGAAAAGCCCTTACAATCAAAAGCTACGTTTTTAACGTGGTGAATATGAATACAATCATCCTGTGTGGTCTTAAGGGAAGCTGTTAAATAATACGTTCCTTCTTGGGTAATCTCCGTACAAGATTGGAGAGGAATTTCAGTCTTCTTTAGACAAGCCACTCCCTCACATCCATTCTCACACACAATCTTCTGCCATTTCGCTTTTCCAGCATCACAATAAAATTCTTTCACTGCGTCCTTTCCATCAACATCCTGACAGCGATCGATGTACTTCGTAGGAATTCCAAAAAAGTTCTTAGTAGTGACAATTCCTTTCTGAAACGAAAAAACACCCCCATCGCTATCATTACACGCCAAGGTATTAGTGATATGAGTAGAATCGACAACTCGCGCATGTATTCCTAAAAAATCACTAAAAGAAAAAACAGAAACTAACGATAGAAAAAATACAACAGCAAACACTACGGAGATACATGCTTTTTTCATTTAATCTCAATTCCTTTTCTTTTAGACTCTCGTGCTATCGTAATCATTTTAGAAAGTTTTTTATATTCTTCGGGGGTGTAACAGACAAAATCTACGGGAAGATCAATTTCCCATTCTGCATAAAGCGGAGGGGAGCGTTTAAATGACTTTATTCCTTCATAATCCTTTGAGACAATAATTAAGTCAACATCACTGTCCCGTTGGTTCTTTTCTTCAGCACGCGATCCAAAGAGAATCATCTTCTGTAAATGATACTTACTCTCAATTTTCTTCTTGAACTTTCTCAGTTCTAAGATAAGGTCTTTTTTATCCATGTAAGAACCTCCAAAGCCATTTTTATAAAAGTATTCGTTTCTTCTTCAGTATATTCTGAAGACTTGTCAGGATATCTTGTCGCTACATAGAGCACGCTTAGTATTTTGCAGTTATCTATTATTGCTTGAGAAGCATGTATCTTTTTCGCTAAGAAAACAAGGTCATGTGTTTTAATCAACTCGTTTGATTTTTCTATGTAAACTGCTTTAAGAGCTTTTTCAACCGCTTGATGAGATTGGAAACAAGCCCAGTCATAATTGCCAGATGTAAAGCTATCTTTTGCGGCTTTCAGATCTTTTTCTGCCCTTTCAAACCAAGACTTACTTTCGATTTTGTTCATTCTTGAAAAAGAGTAATAATACTTAAATACTCTTCCATTTCAAGCGATTCTACTTCTTTATAATTCTTCTACAAAACAACCCCAATCCAATAGATGATATGACCACTCCCAAAATAAAAAATCCCCATGAATAAGGCAGAGGCATATAACTAGCAACAAGATTAGCAAATTCCTTATTTGTAGCAAGACTAAAGAAATCCTTCAAAAATCTCCCATTAATCAAAATCTGCCCATAATCAACGAGCCATGTATAAAGAATAACTCCTATTCCCACTAAAACAAGAACAACATCTAACGTCTTCACTCGCATTTTCTTTCCCTTATCTTCATAATGAATCAAAAAGAACGCAACTCCAATCATCACGATAGAACAAATCACTGGTGCAAGAACTGGTCCAACCCAAGGCCAAGGAATCATAAACAACATATCCATTGTAAGTAAAGATTCAGGCCACCCGAGAGTCATTTTCAAAAAAACATAATAGAAAATATCCCAAATTGCAAAAGAATAAATGAAATATGCAAACTTACTATAAACTTTCTTACCTGCTAGCATTCCAATAGTCACAAGCATCACAATTGTTGAAAATTCGCGCACCCATTCAACACCCAAAACTGCAGGATCAATAAATCCCTTTAATGGAAAAGCAAATCCTGCGGGATAATACAAATATCTTAAATACACGACAACTGCCGCTTCAAGAAATCCCATCGCAATTGCAAACACTGTTACAATCCAAATAGTTTTTACACTTTCCTTTTTCATACTATTAACACAGAAATGAAGTTTTTATTCTTTTCTAGAAAAAGATTAAAACCTCTTGAGAAGTAATCATCTCAGATACTGATTCCAGACTTCATCATCTGGATTATCTCAGACCTCTTTAAGACATTGTTCTGTGTAACTCAAAAGATCTTCAAAATCAAGAGGATAATCACTACTTTGAATTTTAATCATATAGAAATAAGATATTGCCCATGTATAAATCTTGTGATGATACCTAGCCTAGAATTGAAACAATTAAACAGTAAAACTGAAGAGATATTGGGGGAACATAAAAGATATACTCGGTCGTTTATGTTCCACACCATATTTACACATCAATCATTAACTAGAATCATATTTGACTAAAAACAGAATCATACCCCTCTTTCTCTTTTTCTCTTTATTTAATTTTTTATTTAACTATTAGTTGAGAAACGGCCTTATCAAAACTCTTCACAATCTCAAACTCTCTTTTCATCTCATTAGCTCCTCGCACAGATTTAACAAATAGTCCTTTAATTTCCAAGAGAATCTTCCCATCTTTCTCTTCAAACATAAAGTCTCCAGTTCTAATCTTTCCAAAAAAGTTTCCCACGCCATCCATCTGTAAATCGTGTGACGCAATACGCATCTGAAAATCTTTTTTTAGATCATTGGTACCACTATGCACGCTTTCATTAGCAACAATAACTGCAAGCACAGTTACATAATCCAAACTAAAATGCAATTCTTCAACCATATCAGATACGGTTTGAGAACTTAATGAGAAATTTGTATTAAAACTATAGAAAGAGAAAAGTGCATAAATAACTAAAACTAAAGTTACTGGAATAGTTAATGTCATAGGAACATCTCCTTTTCGATTCATGATTTGCCACCATTACAAGCACCATAGTAATAAGAAATTATTGCTTCTTTTCCTTGAGATTTAATAGAAAAACTCTCAAGTTTTTTAGTCGGAAAACCATACACCACATACCTATGTACTGGAACTTTCAAAGTTATTAGATTATCGCCTTGGATAACACTTCCGTCTACTTTTCTAACAAATGATAAGCTTCTACCATTTTTTACACTAGTATCTATTCCAAGCATGAGACAAATATCCGGAAATCCTGCAATTTTCTCAGGAGGAAAATTAATGGAATGTTCTTCAAAAAACTTTTTCATTGCAATTAAAAAAGGAACTTGAAATGCTGGATCTTCAACAAGACCAATTTTCTTTCCAGGATATTTAAATAATCCCTCTACAATCAAAACTTTACTTCCATCAACATTAATAGGTTGATATAAAATTCCTCTTTCCAAGTTTGATTCGACAATAATTGGCGATTTGATTTGCCTAAATGGTATAATTCCGGCAGTTAGTGAAATAAATAAAATAATTATTACAAATATCAATACAAAAACCGGCAAAATGGTTATTGTCTTTCCTAATTGTCCTTTCTTGTCTTTAAAAAATCTAGAACTCTCAAGCTCAATATCTCGTAAATGAGGTAATAATTTCTCGCCTCTATCTGAAATCTTTTCGCATCTATTTCTCATCATGCAAGTCCTCTCTTTGTTATCTGGTGACTCCCAACTCGAATATTATATTTCACCCCTTCAAAAGAAAATTCTTCCATTCGACATCTAGGATAATAATAATTATTTTCAGATCCTTTAAAATCACAAGCAATTGTGTCTCCCACATTTAGCAATTGTTTTTCTCCTTTATACAAAGATAATATCAGAGTATCCCGTATTGTTTTTGAATCAAATTTACAGACATCACTCAACTTCTCAAGCGTCAATTCACTTTTAATTTCCAATTTCCCTTTCATAATACATTCTTTAACTAAGGAAGTAAATTGTGCACTTTCAATTCCTCGTACATCGATATCTGAACCAAAAAACATTACAACACCTCCAACAATTCCCATTGCAACAAACATCATTACAAATAACCAACTAAAACTCATTGTCTGATCTCCAACAGAACCTTTTTTATCAAAAAAACAATGCGCCGCTTCACATTGAAAGGTAGGGTTTTCGTCAAGTTCCTTAAAATAAAAATATCTCTTCATGCTTTCACCTCATTTTTTTCGACAACTTTAATATCTAAAACATTTCCAGGCACCCCTAAACGCATTTTAAAACTCTCAACACGAATACTATTAAAATATCTCTGACAAGTCTTCCTTCCAGAAGATAGTTTCACACATACTTCTTGATCTGGAAAAGAAAAAATTTCATTGAAATCGACACCGTGTTTCTGTGCTGCGCGTGTAGCTGAATGTACATCAAGAGTGATAGTATCTCCTGGCTTTGCATAATTCAAAATGATACTTAACTCTTTAACATAATAATCTTCCCAAATAGAAGCTCCAGAATTCTGTTGGTCGATATAAAACCAAAGTCCAAATGCAAAAATAAGCAAAACAAAAATACCAACAACTACGGAGAATATCTGATCTTGTGCAACTCCTCTTTTATTCCAATTATTTAATTGTTTTTTAGTTTTCATACAAGACTAATCTCCAGAGTTTCGCCAGTTCTTTTCAAATTCAATTCAATTAAATTGGATTTAAATGGTATAAATGATTTTCTAATGTCTGGTTTATGTTCTCCCGGATCATTTGCAACTCCTTCTATAAATGTAGGTATATCTTGTTTTTGTTTCTGCACACTAAATACCTTAACTTCTTTCGCATCAACAGAGGTACAATATCCAGTTTGTCCACTTTGGCAAGAATCTCTTAGATTCGTATCTTTATCACTCATCGTAGTTGCACTCTTTGCAGCATTACACACACAAACGCAGCTCTTAAAGAAACATCTCTGTGGTCGATTATCATCATTCTTTCCCCATCCAGTCAAAAACCAGTTACAATTACCACCCAGTTCATTACTTTCGCAAGGACCTTTTAAGAGAAAATTTCCCAGTTGGTTATCTTTCGTCGCTTTAATTTTAGCGTCTAAAACATTTAATAATCCTTTTGCGGAATCTTCGTTCTGTTGCGCAGATATTTGAAAATATTTATAAACGAAATATCCTGCTCCGGCAACAATAATCACAATTGCTATTGCCGCAACAAGAGCTTCTAAGGTATTTTCCTTTAACTGTCCTTTTTTATTTATCATACTGTCCCCCGTTAAGCCAAATACTTCGAACATAACTTCTCATTGTAGAAGATAATAGTTTCCCCATAATCTCTGAATCAAAAAAACGATGCGCCACCCTGCCTTGAAAGGTGGGGTTTGAATAGGCGCTCGTTTCACCAAGAACTAAGAGTTCTTGGATGCACTCGAGAACTTTAGTTCTAGATGTTTGGATGCTCAAGAAACCATCTCCACCTTGAAAGGTGGAGTTTTCGTCAAGTTCCTTGACATAATTCCTCATCACATCTTTCTCCCAATAATATTTACTCCCAGTCTATCCCTCATACAGTCTCCCTTGAATACTTCCACACAAAGCATTTATTGTATCTTTATTATAATTTAGTCCCTGCACCATCGAACATCCTTCCCTAGCAGTTTGTTCGTTTGTAGTAAATTTACCACAATATCCTGCAGAAGCTAATTGTCCTTGCTTTGCGTTATAAGCACCATATCCCAACGCTACACCAGTACTTCCAAGTATAGAAATTGCTCCCGCGGGAGTAAATGCAATACTAGTAAGAAGTCTGCTCGCAGGCTTCACAATTGGAGTCATAAATGTACTTCCAACAACAAGTCCTCCAGCTTTAAGCATGTTCCCCATCACTTCCGTAGCCTTCTTAGATTTTATCTGCATAAAAACAAATGCAAGTTCTCTATTAGCTTCTTTAGAAGTAACATCACTTTCTAAATTTGCATTTTTGATAACTTCTTTATCATAAGTATTTTCATTAGAATCGAGCAAGGGGCCATTATGTTTCTTCAAAGCATCGACATTAAGCTTATCTCCTTCAATTTTAAAAACCGCTGGATTGAACTTTGCATATCCCTTCACATCTTTACTTCCGGTAAATGCTTGTAAATAAGTCATTCCACCTCCAGTAGAAACACTATTGCTCTTCATATATTCATTTACATCTACTGCCTCAAGAACATAAGAAGGAATATTTTTATCAACTACTAGGCGAGAACAAATAACGCATGTTGATCTCACAGGATTTATTCCAAAACTTTCTTTTACTCCATTAAATAAATCAAGTTTCCCCTCTCCCATCATCTTCCAGCATTCATACATTCTGCTCGCGCTCTCCGATTCTATAATTTTAGCAGCTTTGCTAATGGTATCTGCATCATCTTTATTTTTAGGCTGTGGAATTTTAACTTGCAATACATTTTTCTCCCCTCTTAATGGATCATCACAATTTCCCCTTCCATCACTAAAACACACTTTTTTTACTATACATTTTAGCGGCACAAATTCTTGTGCGGCACTTATTGGAGCTGTCGCTCTTCCAAGCACAGAAAGTTTACACAAATCATCTTCACTTGACCCTTTAAGCAAGGCATAAACTACTCCCACAAAAATAATGAGTATTACTGCTGCAATAACAAATAGTGTCCAGTCTCCCGTTTCAGATGCCTCTAGCGTCCCTTTTTTATTCTTCAGCATCTTCCAGAAAAGTAATTAAGCTTTATATATCTGGCGAAGACATCCTAAGAAGTAATTCTCGCAATAAGAGTATAAACAATTCCAGCCAGAATTACAAAGAAGATTATCCATAATATCCAAGATAATAAACTCTTCCTAGCCAAGGCATCTCCAGTTTTATTCCATTTAATCATTTAACAACTTTCCCCACTAGCAGGTTCTTCAAGTCTCACAACTAGTGAAATCTCTCCCTGATAATTTATCTTCTCCAGACAATACTTCTCTTTTTGTTCAACTTCTTTTTTATCTTTCAATACACTAGTACTCAAAGTCACTGGTTTCTTAAGCACACTATCTCTCCATGCAACAGCTTTCTCAGATATAGTCTTATATGGTTCTTTTGTCACATCTTGTTTTTCATATTTTCCAACAAGATCCGATAAATCTTTCTTAATTTTATTTAATAAAAACTCTCCAGTTAAACTGACTAAAAAGATCCCATAATTAGATTTTATATCATTTGAATCTTGAGGCACTAACATTCCCCGAACCATTCCCCTTTTATTATTAGCATCTGTATCTACAAATTGAAGAAGGACGATCTTTGCATTCAATGATGGAATTCCCCTCAAATCTCCATTAATATCTGAAACATAATCTCGTCCGTAAATCTCATTTTGATAATTTGAAGGAATTTTTACTAATTCTTTAGTTGGAGAAATAAAATAATAATCATAAAAATTCTGTCTTATAGTTTCGTATTTAATTCTCTTATCCCCAATATCTAAATTCTTCCCATTAAATCCTTCCCAAGTTGTTCCAGTATAATACTCTACCTTATCCGAGGCAGGCAAATATCTAAAAGTTGCGCTTTCAACTTTAATAGTTAAATTCTGCTGTCCTGGAATAGGTATTCCTTTTCCCCAGTTAAATTGTCCAGTATAAAATGCCCATAGAGCAAGTGCAACAATAATCAATACTGCGGCAACCACGACCATTTTAATAACTTGATCAATTGTCAATGATCCTTTCCGTCTCATCGTCCGCCTCTGAAAAATTCCTTAAAAGATTGAAAAAGCTCCTGTAATTTCCCAGAATATATCCCATATCCAATAACACTTAGCACAATCACAATAACTACAATAATCCATGGAATAATTGCAGATCCATCGTATTCTCCTCTTTTATCTCCTTTTAATACCATTCTTTCTCAAAGAAAACCATATACTTAAATCTAACCGCGAATAACTTTAAGGTAAAACGATGATATTTTCATCAAAAAACCGATGCGCCACCCCAGCTTAAAAGCGGGGGCTTGAATAGGCGCTATTTTTTTGGATGCTCAAGGAATAACTCCAGCTTTTAAGCTGGAGTTTGTGTCAAGAAACTTGACCTCAAAATGTTAATTATAAATACCACTATTGAATGGTAACTAATAGAAACATTTAAATACTGAGAGTAAATATAAAAAACATGAACTTATTAAGAATGTTTGACTTTGGAAAAAAACAAAAACTCATTTCATATTTAGATTTTGTACCTCAAGAATATGCTTCGTTAGGTGAACAAGGTGATTCTTCTCATATTGATTCACTAACGCGATCTCTAGAAAAAAAAGAAACACATAATTCTCCAAATCAATATTCTGATTGGTATTCCATTATTCTTAATGTAACTCATCCCTCTAGAACACCGCATATTGAATCTGAAAGAGTAAAGTCTCTTTCTGGAGAAGTTTCTCAGATATTCTCAAGAGCGTCTACCAATTTCCCTATTCAGTTTAGAAAACTAAAAGAGCAAATGTTTTCTAGTTTACCTGAAAATCATAAAAAAAGTTTAGGAGCAACATATTTTTTAGATTCTTCATATATCTGCGGATTACAAATTATGCCTGAAATAGACGTTTCTCTTGATGCACCTGAAAATGCACATCTTCTAAGATACAAAGGTGGATTATCTGCTTATCAAGTTGCAATAGATCCAAAATGGGTTCAAACTTTTGATCAAATAGCGCGTTGGGGAAAAATAAATGAAACTATTAATTGGTATGAAGAATCATTCAAAGTTGCCAGCAAGGTAGGCAGACTATTGGGTTAGTTATCGTACCTATGCAGTTACTACAAATCGATAGTTTTATATATTCTCAAAACAACTTTATTTCATGCAAATATCAAGTATTTGGTTATCAAAAACCTCAAAAAGTTTAGCAATTGCTCTATTCATATCTTCACTTTTACTATTATTCTCCACTTTCTCTATTGCATTTGCTCCTGAAGAATTCGTAAAGAATCTCCTTAAAGAGGCTGGACAAGAAAATACAGATACAACTAAATTCATATTTGGACAGCAAACAACTCAAACAACTCAAAACACTCAAATTAGTACAGCTTCAGAAATATTCGAGCTTCAAGTAGTTCCTACAGGTAGCGGTCTTGGTGCGATAAATAGTCTAGATGGAAAAATCAAAAGTTGCACTCGTTTAAATTTTGAGGGTTGTTACGCAAATTATCCTGTGAATTCTAGTGTTACTTTGATAGTAAATCCAGCACTAGGATCCACAAATACATTCACAGGTTGTTTAACTTCATCTGAAAATGAATGTACCTTAACTATGAACCAGTCTAAATTAATACTTGTGCGATTTACTGGCAATGCTGATTTTGCAACATATTTGTCTTATCCTCGCTCTGGACAAATTCTTCCAGTTTATAGCACAATTGTCTTAAAAGCAGATGCAGTAGGAAATTTTCAACCAATTTCAAATGTAACTTTTTTTGCATCAAAAAAAGGTTATCCAGCTAAAAATCTAGGCACTGATTCTACTGCTCCATACAATTATAGTTGGATTCCTTTACAAATTGGAGAATACGAACTTTATACTGAAGTTAAATCTACAGAAAATTGGGTAACTTATTCACCAAAAATCTCAGTTACAATTAACGAATCTTCTCTTACTCCTCAATGTATTGATAGAGACGATGGAGTCGAACCTTTTATAAAATCGAACATGACTTCTTTTGGACTAACCTATATCGATAATTGTCTTAATACGACTGCACTTTTTGAATTTATTTGCGATCAAGACTTGCCTTCTGCAAAAGTAATTCCTTGTGAACTTGGTTGCTCTCAAGGAGTTTGTATCTCTTCTCCTCCCCCAATTCGCTCAAAAATAAACATTAAAGGACTGCTTGGATGGTTTAGTGCAGATGAAGACCCTGAGTTTTTTCACGGCCTAGATTCTTCCATGAACAATAAACCCCTCAAAGCTAATGGAAGCATAACAATTACTTCTGATGAAAATAATCCTGCCTATGTATTCGAAGGAAATTCTTATGCTCAAATTACATTTTCAAGTTTTCCATTTAATTATCCTTCGATTGGAAGAAGTGAAACTGGAGAAGATTATAACGTTACAGTTTCTCTTTGGTTTAATACTTTGCAAACTAGTGGAGTTCTATTAGGACAATCCGCAGTCAATCCGGGAACAGATGGATATCCCCCGATGATTCCAATAAATGGCGCAGTTCCTGCAATTTATATTGGATGGGACGGTAAACTCCGTACAACTCTTTTCTGGGATGGATTCCCTCCAGGAGACAATGGGGGAAGATATGTTTCAGATAAACCAGTTAATGATGGTCTTTGGCACAGTCTAGTAATTACTTATGCTAATAGAACAGAAAAAGTCTATCTTGAAGGCAATTTAGTAAACTCAAGAGAATTTACACAAAGTGCATATTCATCTGATTATGCATATACCTTGGGCACTGGAGTTGCTCTAGGTTGGGATTATGGTGCGAGTGCAACTGGCTGGCTTAATTACAAAGGAAAAATAGACAAATTAGCTATTTATGGTTATAGTGCTCCGCCTTCATCTCTAGAAATAACGGCCCTATTTAATGAGGGAAGAGCCGGTCCACTTCCACCTTCTCCAGTTCAACTTCAACCAGTTCAACCACCAGTACAATCTCCAGCAAATGGCGGTAGTGGCGGTGGAGGTGGGAGTAGTGGGGGCGGAAGTAGTGGAGGTGGTGGTGGGAGCTCAGTTACAATTATTCCAAAAACACATATTATAAATCAGTCACAACTTCAAACAGGATTCACTTTACTTCTTAAAGAAGGAGAAAAAATAAACTTCCCGATTGAAAACCAAACGCATACTCTAACATTCCTTAAAATTAATAAAGATATAAAAGAAGGATACTTTGAACTTAAATCTGAACCACAATATTTCTTCCTTAGAGAAAACTCTACTGAAAAGTTCGATCTCACAAACGATACAATTCTAGATTTATCACTAAAAATGAACGGTTTAATAAAAGATTCAATAAATATCACATTGCAAAGCATCAATGAATCAACTAAAATTAATTCACCAATCACAGGCGAAGTAATTGCAGAAAAACCCATCTCAAAGAAAGAAGATAATAAATTCTTTCTCTGGCTTGCTCTTGCAATTCTAATCATGATTGTCTATTTCTTTCTAAGTAAAAAACTCTTTAAGCCTAAGAAAAATAGATAATATTCCTCTACAACCAAACATTTTATAACCTCTCTTCCCTTAATCAATATATAAAAAGAGTATGCCCACAACAGAAGAAATACTTCGTAAATATGAAAGAAAAATTGCACAAGAGATAGATTCTTCTCCAAAAAAAGAAAATTACTCGCATGAATATTCTAAGTTCAAACAAGAAATGGTTCCAGATATCACTCGCTACGAACGCTGGACAAAATCCCTAGGTAATTTCATTAAACTTAAAATTGCCGAAAAAGATCGTGTTCGTTTACAATATTTTCTCTCTAGGGGGCATATCGATACCACCCCAAGTCAAGTCATAGCGTTGGCACTTTTGTCAATGCTTACAGTTTTCTTCTCAACTGTCCTGATTGCCGTTTCAATCTATTTGATAACTTCTCCAGCAACCATCCCCAGCACATTAATAGCGTTTGTATTTCTTGGTCTAATTGCTAGTATGTTTGTATTCTATTATACTTACACAATGCCTCAGCGTCTTGCAAATGCTTGGCGTTTACAGGCCTCATCACAAATGGTTCCTGCAATTCTTTATGTTGTAGTTTATATGAAACACACATCAAATCTAGAAAGAGCTGTTGCATTTGCTTCAGAACACCTAGAAGGACCTTTAGCTTTAGACTTCAAAAAAATATTCTATGACATTGAAGTAGCAAAATATTCTACAATAAAACAAGCTCTAGATAATTATCTAGAATCTTGGCGAATAGATGCTCCAGAATTTATTGAATCTTTCCATTTAATAGAATCTTCTCTTTTCGAAACATCCGAGTCGAGAAGGGTACAAATTTTAGAGAAATCTCTTCAAGTCATCCTAGATGGAGTTTATGAAAAGATGTTAAAATATTCAAGAGAAATTCGTTCTCCTTTGACTAACATCTACATGTTAGGAATAATTCTTCCAACTTTAGCACTAGCCTTGCTCCCCTTAGCATCGACTCTTCTTGGAGGCATCATTCAATGGTATCACGTATTGATCATTTTTAATATAATCATTCCATTCGGAGTTTTTTATATGACTTCAGAAGTATTGCTCAAGCGTCCTGGAGGTTACGGAGAGTCTTCTATGGTCGAACTTAATCCTGGATATAAACAATTCACTTCTAATGCGCCTTGGCAAAAAGCTTTTTTAATAGCAATTCCAATTTTACTAATAGGTATTATTCCATTCATTTTTCAGTCATCTCTTTTCACAGATGTTTTTGGTTTCAAACACGATTACTCTTACGCAGAATTAGGAATTAATGAAGATGAGTTGACAAAGCTCTTTGATTTTAAGACTTCGAAAGAAGGAATAACTACTGGTCCATTTGGACTCGTTGGAACTCTAATGAGTCTATGCATCCCTCTTTCAATCGCTTTATTCTTTGCAATTGCCTATCGGGGGAAAACAAAGAATCTCATTAAATCTAGAGAAGAAACAAAACTTCTAGAAGACGAATTTACTTCTTCATTATTTCAATTAGGAAATAGGCTCGGCGACGGTCTTCCTGCAGAAATAGCATTTGGTCGTGTAGCTGAGTCTACTCAAGGACAAATTACTCAAAACTTTTTCTCAACAGTAAATCGAAATATTCAACAAATGGGTATGTCTCTAGAAGCAGCAATTTTCGATAAAAAGCGCGGCGCCATTACTTATTATCCTTCGACACTAATTGCAACTTCAATGAAAATCTTAGTAGAATCTGTTAAAAAAGGTCTTCAAATAGCCGCACAATCTCTTATGTCTATTTCAGAATATCTTAAAAATATTCAAAAAATTAATCAGCGCCTCAAAGATCTTCTCGCAGAAATAGTTTCAGATATGAAATCTAATATGACTTTTCTAGCGCCTCTTTTAGCAGGAATAGTAGTAGGTCTCTCATCGATGATTACTTCTATCTTAAACAAACTTGAAATTATTCAGGCAACTCAAGGAGCAGATGCTCTAGCAGGATACGGTTCTCTTGCAGTTAATCTCAATAATCTTTTCCGAGTAGAACAGATGATTCCCCCCTATTTCCTTCAAATATCAGTCGGCCTTTACCTCATAGAAATAATGTTTATTCTCACCATAGCATTAGTAACAGTAGATTCGGGAAAAGACCCTCTAAAGGAAAAATACGACCTCTCCAAGAATCTCATTACAGGCATCACTCTTTATCTCATAACTGCTCTGCTATCTACTCTCGCTTTGGCTCTTCTAGCTTCTTTCGCGCTTCAGAGCTTTTAATATCAAAAGCACGATGCGTCGTTCCAACTTAAACATCAAAGATGGATGTCTTTGACATAAGAACATTCTTTCATTCTTGTTAAAGCTTTTTTGAAAAAACATAATCATATTTTCCTATTAATCTTTTATTTCTTCTTTTTTCTCAGATGTAGACATTTCTCCACCTCGGATTTCATCAATAGGTTTATTCTTCATAGACTTGCTTTTTTTCCCAGATTTAACATCTACAACAAGTCCCTCTTTCAAAACAGGCACTTCTTTCTTTACTAGTGATGCAATATCCTTTTCGCTTAATTTTAGTGGTGAATGTAGTAGTGGTCTAAATTCTATAAAGTATGGATTCCCCTTATTCATTCCAGCACTCTCAACCATTCCAAT
>CAXNIJ010000008.1:0-59187 GCA_964202455.1 Candidatus Pacearchaeota archaeon
TTATCTTTTTTGATTCCTCAATAGTTTGAAATGACTCTCCATTTCTAACCAATATTCCTCTTCTTGCTGCAAGGCCAGTTCCAATTAATAGAACTACTGGAATTGCGAGTCCTAAAGAAGATGGACAAGCTACGATTAAAACTGCTAAAGCTGCATTTAATGAATAATTTATATCTTGAGTGAATAGATACCATGCGCTAAAAATCAAAATTGAAAAAACAATGGTGGTTGGAGCTATAATTTTAGTAATTTTGTTTATCTTATTTTGTATTGAAATTTTTGTTCCCTGTGTTGATTCGATTACTCTAGAAACTTTTGAAAGAAAAGTATCTTTTCCTATTTTTGTTACTTCAACAACTAACCTGCCATCTTGCACTATGCTTCCTGCTAAGATAATATCTCCTATTTTTTTCTCCATAAATCCGTCTTCAGAGGTCAACATTTGTTCATTTAGGGTCCCATGACCTTTGACTACTTGTCCATCTGCGGCAACATGATCGCCAGTAAGCATAACGATTAAATCTCCAACTTGAACTTCTGAAAGAGGAACTAAAATTTCTTTTCCATCAACTATAATTCTTACGGATTGTGGAAATAAAAGTTTTAAACTTTTTACTTCTTTTCCAGTCTCACCTATAACTTTGTTTTCTAGATATTTTCCCGTTATGAAAATAGCCATCATTACTCCTGCTATTGCCGAATAGTCTTTAATTTCCGTAAACCAACTTAGAATTCCTGTTAAAAAAGCTACGACGCTGCTTAAAGTTATCAATGAATTTACATCGAAAGAAAAAGAAATTAAACCTTTAAATCCTGATAGAATAATTTTCCAACCTATAAAGAAGACTACGGGTAGACTTAGAAATAAAACTAAAATTTTAATTATCCATGATTGCAAGACAAGGGGGTTGAAAAATTCTTCAAATAATATTAATCCAAATAATGGTATAGAAAGTACCCAAGACCAAATTAATTTATTTCGCCAGTTAGATGAAACATCTGATTGTTTAATTGTAAAAACATTTTCTTCTATTACTGAACTGGTATTTGATTTTTCAAAAATAACTTCTGAAACTTGATATCCTGCTTGCCGAATAGTAGATATAATTTGATCTTCCTGGATATACTCTTCACAGTCCGCTTTTATTATTTTTGAAGCAGAATTAATTTCAATATTTCTTAATCCTGAAAGCTGATTTAAACTCTTCTCGATTGCTGAAGTATCTGAAATTTCTGTTCCACTCAAACTAATTTGTACTTTCTTCATCTTTTTATATACTGGTATGGGGGATTAGATATTAAAACGTTGTCATTTGTAGATTAACCTTAAAACGCTAGATTATCTTCCTAAAAATCTTTGCCAGAAAGATTTTCTCTGAATTACTGCACCCTTTGGTTCTATTACTTGCATAGTTATTTCGGGTTTGGTCTTTAAAATTGGAGCTTGTTTTGCTAGAGAAGTGTCAACTAATGCTAGAGCTTTCTCAACTTCAAGTCGAGAATGTCCTTGTTTTATTAATGCCCATTTGAGAGATTCTTTTGTATATCCTTTCTTCAAATTCTTCATGAGATATTCTGAAAGACTATCCATATAATTTTCTTTTTTGTTCATGGCTAAGAATATAATTGCGGATATTTAAATCCTGCTATTTTTTTATTAAAATGATTGACGGATCTTTATTCCAGAAATTTTTAGCTTCTTCTAGTTTTGAGCGCGATTCTGAATAAAGAGTTACTAATGGTTCTCCTTTATTCAAGGTTTCTTTGACGTGCTTGTGAAGGTATAATCCTGCAGATTTATCTTCTGGGCAGCCAAGTAAATTGGCAGCATGATTTATTTTTTTATTATCTATTAGTTTAACTTTACCTGAAGACTTTGCAGAGATAATATGAGAATATTTACCCGGTTTAAGATTGGTATCTTTCTTTCCCTGTGCGGATATAATTTCTTCAAATTTTTTCATAGCCTTTCCTGAATCTAATATTTCTTTCGCCATAATTTCTCCTTCGCCATTTTTTGCTTTTTTTGTAATAGTGAGCAAAATTCCCGCTAATTTTAATGCTTTTCTTTCAAGATCTAGTGGAGAATTCTCTCTTTTTAATACATTGATCACGTCCTGCATTTCTAAATTTGGACCAATACCGTTTCCAATAGGTTGACTACCATCTGTTAAAATAATCTTTATATTTAGACCAAAATTCTTTCCAACCTTACAAAAGTTATTTCCTAATTTTTTAGCTTCCTCTTTTGAAACTTTTGCGCCAAACCCGTATGGAATGTCTATCAAGATATGTTTGCTCCCTGCAGCTACTTTCTTAGCTAAAATTGAAGCAATTAATTGTGCCTCTGGATCAATGTTTAATAGGCGCTCAACTCTAATAAGTTTATCATCTGCTGGAGCTAAACCCAGAGATCCTCCCCAAGCAAGACATGCCCCTGTCTTTTTAACAACTTCTTGTAACTTTTCTGCAGAAAGATCTACTTTAGCAAGAGTCTCTATAACGTCTGCAGTGCCTGCGGCAGAAGTGATGGCTCTTGAAGATGTCTTAGGCATTATAAGTCCGGCAGCTGCACAAATAGAAACTACGATGGGAGTAGTTCTATTGCCTGCTATCCCTCCGATACAATGTTTATCTACAATTTCTATTTTTCCCCAATTTAATTTTGCTCCGGTGCTAAATATTGCTTCTGTAAGATAAAGAGTTTCTTTAAATGTCATTCCTTTTTCATAGACTGCTGAGACAAAATATGCAACTTCTGCTTCCATTAAAGCATTATGAGTTATATCTTCCATTATTAATTTGAGTTCTTCTTTTTTTAATTCTATCCCATTTAACTTTTTAACAATTAATGGAAGACTCTTCGGATAAGGTGCGCGAGAAACAATTAATGTACTAAATTCATTAGAAATTGAGTTTTGTAGTTCTTTTGATATTATTATTTGAGAAGGAGATATCTCATCAATATAATCTACCATCGCAGTTATTGTTTTTTTTCCATACTCCACTACTGCCCTTTCACCTACTGCTATCTGAAGATAATTGGCAGTACTCTTGTTAAGAAAAACAATGGGTCTACCTGATTCAATCACCCTTCTTTTTATTTTTAAGGATTTTTTTATACTATTCTCCGTTTTCATCTGAAAAAAATGTGTAAAGAGTTTTATCTTTGTATGAATTAAGAAGAGCTATGAAATAGACTAAAATTAATGGGCCGATAATTAACCCAACAAAATTAAAGACTAATAATCCTCCCATCATTCCAATAAAGATTATTGGTTGAGAAACTTTTGTCTTTTTTGATACAATATAGGATCTTACAATATTATCTATGTTTGAAACTATAATTAGATTATAAATGAGGAAAAGAAAACCTGCAGTAGACTGTCCTGTTGCAAATAGATAAATCATTATTGGAACCCAAACTATAAATGCCCCTAGGAAAGGCAAAATACAAACAATCATCGTGAGTAAGGTGACCGTTAAAGCTCCTGGAATTCCCACTGCAAAAATTCCTATGCCTGCAAAAATTCCTTGAACAATTCCTCCCAATACTTGCCCAAATAAAATTGAATCCGTTATTTCCTGAAAATGTTTAGTTACTATTTTTTGTCTTGTTAATGTAAGGGGAGATATTTTTGAGACAAATTCTTTAAGTTCATCTGCATCACGAAGAGTAAAATATAAAACGAATATAATTAGAAAAGAATGCAAGAGAATATCTGGAAGTTCTAAAGAGAGATTTATCGCCGAATTTAGAATAAGACTAGAGATCTTAGAGAAAAAATCAGTAAGAATTAAAGATGATTGGAGAATGAATTGATCAGATGCTCCAGGGAATAGCCCTTTGACTGCTCTAGATACTTCTAAACTTTGAAGTGTTCTAAATAACTGGAAAATTTGGTCGATAACTGTTGGGAGTAATAACCAAAAAGGTACTGCAACTAAGATGATTAGTCCCAGGACTAATATGCATGTTGCAACATCTTTGTTCTTGACAATTTTATTAACTTTTTTATAAAGTGGCATTAAAATATACCCTAAAATTAGTCCAGTGAAAACGCTGAATAAAATGGGTCTAACCACTAAATAAACTAGTACAACTAGTATTAATAAAAGAAATATTACAGTAAATTTCTTGACGTCTTTCTCTGTAAATTGCATAAGTTTTCAAACTCGCGCGAGTATATAAACTTTCACTTGAAAGTGAAAAATTTATTACGAATGATTTATAAAGCCCATTTCTTATTTTTGAAGTATCTACATGAAATCAATAATTAGAAAATTATTTTCTGGTGTGCGAGATGAACAAGTACACTCAGAATTTATAAAATTTAGCAAGGGCGTATTTGGAAACAAATATCTTCTTGATGCAAAAAAACAAAAAACTGGATGGACTATAAAAACTGGTGCTGAATATGTTAATACTCTTGTTCGAAGTTGTTTGGAAAAATCTTCTGGAGAAATTGCTGTAACTGGAGTGATTGTTGCAACTTTTCATATTGGAGAGAAAGCTCAATTTCCAATTGAGAGAGTTAAACAATTTATGGGTATAAAACAAGCAGTAGTAAATACTAAAACAACTCCTGAAAAAATTCTTTCTTTGATGGATGCATATCCTCGTGCTTTTTTTGCTCTTTCCTTTTCAACTCCTAAAGCTCAATTGAAAGTTAAAGCTAAAGCTCCAAAAAGCGCTAAACCGGCAACTAGTAAAGAAAAAGAAATCTCTGCTGATTTTTGCACTCTAAAAACTGATGATCCCGTGTTAGTACAGGAATTATTTTTTGACTGTCCAGAATTTAAAGTGATTTCGGTTAATCATACCCTCACTATTAAAGAAATAATCTTACCAAAGGGGTTAACGGATCCTGTTCAGATACGTGAACAAGCTAAGAGGAAAGGCGTGATTAGTCGTTTGATTAAGATTGATGGTAAGGAAATTAAGAAAGAAATTGAGTTTGAAGCTTAAACTATATAAAGGACTACACAAGATAACCTTTATGCAATCTAGACGAAATGTTTTTCTCTGGACGTCCTATGACTTTGCAAACTCGATTGTTTTTATTGTTTTCTTTCTCTACTTTGCGCAGTGGCTTATTGTAGAGAAAGGAATATCTGATTTTACTTTTAATCTGACATTTACCATCTGTGCAATTCTTTTGTTATTGAGTGTTCCTTTAACTGGCTCGATGCTCGATAGATCTCTACGGAGAATCACTGGTTTGAGGTATACGACTGTTCTTACTGCATTGTTTTATGGGGTGTGCGCACTTGCTGCTCTTGAAGGACGAGAAACTGGTGCGCTTATCTTCTTTACTCTAGGTTTGTACTGCTATTTGCTCTCTTTTACGTTTTACACACCATTGATACATGATATTTCTCCTCAAGATAAGCGAGGACGCGTGTCTGGTTGGGGCATTGGCGCGAATTATCTTGGACAAATTACTGGATTGATTATTGCCTTGCCTTTTTCTACTGGAATGTGGAGTTTGTTTGGATCTTCGCCTCGCGCAGAAACTTTATTGCCTGCCGTAATTATTTTCTTTGTGCTCTCATTGCCGATGCTTCTTTTTTTCCATGAGCCAAGAAAAATTAGAGTACAACATTCAATCAAAGAAAATATTCGTTCGGTTTTTGCAGAAACAAAGTTTTTAATCTCCTCTTCGAGCGTTGCATTATTTCTACTCGCTTACTTCTTATTTAATGATGCTATTCTTACTGCTTCAAATAATTTTCCAATATTTCTTGAGCAAGTGTGGCATATTTCAGATACTGTCAAAACCTATCTTCTTTTAGGAATTCTCCTTACCTCTGCAATTGGAGGGATTATTTCGGGATTTATTGCTGATCGATTCGGTCAGAAAAAAACACTGCTGTTTATTATTTCAGGTTATGTAATAATTTTTCCATTGCTTGCGCTTCTCACAAACTTTTTTATGATGGTAATTGTGGCTATACTTTTTGGATTATGGTATGGAGCAACATGGGCTGTTTCCCGTTCAATGATGAGTAATATTGCACCGCCTGGGAAACATAATCTTGCTTTTGCATATTTTGGACTAGCAGAGAGAGCTTCTTCTCTGCTTGGCCCTCTAGTCTGGGGAGGTATTGTTTCAGGGCTAGTTTCTTTTGGAAGTGCGCGCTATAGAATTGCAGTGATTGCTATTACAGGATTTATTATTTTAGGGTTAATCGCACTTTCTAAAGTAAGAGTAGACAGAAGCATTAAGAAAGCACTTTAATATTCTAAACCCTTTCTCGCTAAGATGCCTTTATCGTATGGATGCTTGATTTTTCTTATTTCAGTCACGAGGTCTGCTTTTTCAAAGATAGATGGATAGGGAATATGGGATCCAGTTATGATTAACTCTTGACTCCTAGGTTTTTTTTCTATTAGAGCAAGAATGTCTTTTTCTTCCAAGAGACCTAGCTGAACTGTATAGAGCAATTCATCTGCAATTATAATATCGTATTTGCCAAAACAAGATAATAGATAATCATAAGCTTCCCTTACTTTTTTAATGTGTTCTTCAAGGGGCTTTTTTGTTATTACCCATGAACCTGTGCCGAATCTTTTAAAAGTAAATTCTGGGAATTTTTCTAAAGCTCTGATTTCTCCCGGATAATCTATTTCTGGATCGCCTGTTCCGTTTTTCATGAATTGAACTAAATGAACCGTGTATCCGTTACCGCAAGCACGAAGGGCTGTTCCTAATGAAGAAGTTGTTTTGCCTTTGCCGTTTCCCCAGAATATATGCAACTGGCCTAGATGAGATTTATCCATTAATTGTATTATTTTACATAAGCTATAAACTTTATTGTGATTGAAGAAAGATTTAAATAATGTATATTCATAGGTTTATTAAAAGGTAAAATAGAACTTTTATTCATATGAATATTCATAGAAAGAAAATAATTGATTTAATCTTGAAAGAGAAAGTAGTTACTACTTCTGAAATCGCCAAAAATCTTGGCATTTCATGGAATACTGCTGAGAAAAATCTTTTAGAACTTATAATAGAGGGGAAAATTATTCGTATCAAAAAAGAAGGAGTTAATTTATGGCTAAGAAAATGAACATTAGAGGGCAAATGGTACTTTGGATTGTATTAGCTTTATTTTTAGTTGTTGCAATATTGCTATTTTCATTTACAGGCAAAAAATTAAAAGTTATTGATCAATCCATCCTTCATCCCGGATCTGCAATTGAAAGTTGTGCTCGCGAAGCTGTTGAAGAAATGAGTGATAAAATTTTACCTCAAGGAGGTTTTGCTGAACCTAAACATTACAAACTCTATAAAAATGTTAAAGTTGAATACTTGTGCGATAATCTTGGATATTTTTCCCCATGTTCCCAGCAACATCCACTTTTTCTTGAAGATATGAGATTAACACTGGAAAACTATGTTAAAGAAAAAGCCGATGGATGCTTTAAAATTCTGAAGAATGAGTATGAGAAAAGAGCGACTAATGTTGAACTTAGAGCACAAGCAGTTACTTTATCGTTTGGAGTTGGAAAAATTTATATTAACATTAATCGTACGATGATTCTAAAAAAGGATGGAAAGACTTTAACAGTTGATGAATTTCCTATCCAGATGTCTCATCCTATTTATAGCCTTGGAAGTGTAGCAGTTGAAATCGCAAATCAAGAAGCGAGGTATTGTCATTTTGACACTTTGGGATATTCAATATTATCTCCTGAATTTAATATAAAGAAAAATGTTATGTCTGATGAGACTTCAATTTATCAAATAAAAGATGTTGCATCTAAAAAAGAACTTCAGATTGCAATTAGAAGTTGCGTTATTCCATCTGTTTTGGGAAGCACTGGAGAAGCATCATGAAGAAGCCATTAATAAAAGTTGGATTGCAAATTTTTCTTTTAATTAGTGCAACATTTGCCTTTTCTTATATTTTAAAGACAAGTATGAATGAAGATTATACGATTATCTTAAATGATAGAAATGGTGTTCTTTATTTTATGGAGAATGCCCTGAGAATTATCGGAAAGATATTTTTGCCTAATATTCCTTTTGCTTCTGCAGTAGATGCAGATTCTTCATATTCATATTGTTCTAAAACAAAAATTGGAGAAACTTGTATACCTATGACTAATTCCGAATGTTCTAGTAAATGTGCTGAAACATGTATATCTTCAACTGCCGGTGCAATCCATGCTTGTTCTTTAGGCACATGTTATGATTCTAAGCAAGGAACTTGTGGTATTCGTACTGCTAAACAAACTTGTGATTCATCGGGCGGACAATGGTTTGATAATATTCAAGGAACAATTCCACAATGCATGAAAGCGTGTTGTATGCTTAATGGAAACCCTGAATTTATTACAGAACAGCAATGTTCTATGAGTGCGCAGGCTGCTGGACTTAAAAAAGATTTTAGAAGTGAAATTATTACTCAGCCTGCATGCTTAGCTCTTCGTTTAATAAAAGAAGAAGGTGCTTGTTTATTTGAGAAGAAACCATATAACGACTGTATATTTACAACGCAGCAAACTTGTAAAACTCGCGGAGGTAAATTTAATGAAAACATTCTCTGTTCTAATTCTCTTTTGAATACTCGATGTTTACCTCAAGAAACTACCAGTTGTGAAAAAAATGAGAACGGTGAAGAAGCAATTTATTGGTTTGATAGTTGTGGAAATAAAGAAAATATCTATGATTTTAATAATAAAGCAAAACTTCGTCAAGATGGAAAAGTTGTAAATTCATATCAAAGTTGCCGACTTCCTTCGCCCAGTGATCCAACCTATAAAGAAAAACAAAAAACTTGCGGAAATTGTGCACCATTACTTGGAAGTATATGTGGAAAAAAAATTGATACTCAGAAATTAATTGATAGCACTTCTGAATTTGTATGTAAAGATGCTTCTTGTATTGATGAAACTGGAAAGAAAAGAGATAATTTGGAGAGCTGGTGCAGGTATCAGGGGGCTATCGGAGAAGATCTGGGAAGAGCTATCGATACTCCTGGAAGTTTACATTTTCGACAAACATGCCAAAACGGAGAAATTGTAACTAATTCTTGCGGAACTTCAAGAGACCAGATTTGTGTAGAATCTCAAACTGAGAAATCTTCTGGAGGAAAATTCTCTAGTTCACAGTGTTTGAGAAACTTGGGATACCTTTGTTTTGATTATAACAAACTTGAAGGAGATGAGAAAACTGAGCAATGTCAGAAAAATCCTCATTGTTTTATTAAACATGTTGCTGTTGCTGAGAAATTCACATTTGATGTTTGTGTTCCAAAATATAAACCTGGTTTTGCTCGAGATGATAGTGCAAGTGCTGCGCGCTGTAGTGTTGCAACATTATCTTGCAAATATGTAAAAGTTAAAGGATTATTTAGCAGTAAAAAAGTCAATCAAGAGTGTGTAACTGAAGAATTTACTAAACAAATGAATGATTTGTGTATGAGTCTTGGAGATTGTGGTGTTCAGGCTAATTACCTGGGAGATTTATCTAAGAGTTACAAAGTTGTTAATGCTCCTGAACTTGGAAGTTCTTATTTATCTGGAATCACTAGGTATGCGAACGAGAAAAGCTATCCTGGAAGATATGCCCCTTCATCGACATTAGATGAATATTTCGGCATTGTAGGATATCCTCAAGATTTAGGAAATGCAGAAGCTCCTGCAGATACAACTGCGGGAATGTTACGAAGTGGGTCGATGATTGCTGGCGCAGTAGGAAGTTTACTGCCGATTATTGCACATACTTCAATTGGCGCGAGTGCTCTTTCTACTGTGAGTCTTGCTAGTACTGCAACTGTCGCCACTCAAATAGGAACTGTTCCAATTACTACTGTGGCTGGGATAACAACAGAAGGGGCAATTGTTGCTGGACCTACGGCTAACGCTTTGGCGCCATTAGGCGGCGCACTTGCTGGCGCAGCAGTTGGATTTGCATTAACGTCATTCTTAATTAGTTGGACTGGAATTGGAAGAGGATTGCCCTCCGCTGTGACTTATGGATTAATGGCTTTAGGAACTATTGCTGGAGGGCTGGCGGGATATGGTGCATTAGGCGGGACTATTGGGGGAAGTTCAACTATTTTAGGAGTTGGAATTATGGCTGCTGGATTCATTCTTGCAGTGGTAGTTATTCTTGTAATTGTAATATTTAAATTAATTGGAATAGGAAAAGCAAAGACGACTGACGTTACATTTACATGTAAGCCATGGCAACCGCCCCTGGGAGGAAAGAATTGTGTGAAATGTGGAAGTGATGGGCTGCCATGTACACGCTCTGCGTGTGAATC
This sequence comes from Candidatus Pacearchaeota archaeon, assembly GCA_964202455.1. Lineage (GTDB taxonomy): Archaea > Nanobdellota > Nanobdellia > Pacearchaeales > GW2011-AR1 > VGKP01. Next base: position 10,282 of record CAXNIJ010000008.1, read on the forward strand.
TCTTGGACAAACATGTGAACTAATTAATGAAGGGACGAATAGAAATGGTGTTGGTGAGTGTGTAGATATTTCTCCAGATGATGTAACTCCACCTATAATAAATACAAAAAGTTTAACTCCTAGCGAATATAAATATGAACCTCGTGATTTTGGGATTCATATTAAACCGGTAAGTGGAGAGTGTATTACTGAAACTTATGTTCCATTAATGTTAAAATTCGATACTAATGAACCTGCGCAATGTAAGATGAGCGCAGATAGAAGCGAAGAATGGAGCGCGATGGAAGATGTGGACGGCAGTTTATTCACTCGCAATCATACTCTGCCTTTGAGCATCCCCAGTTTAGAGAGTTTGGGAATTGCGGGATTTGATCCTTATGCGCGCGCGGACATTCCAGTTTATCTATTTTGTCAAGATAAAAGTGGAAACAAAAATTCTCGAGCATATTCTATAGACTTTTGCGTTAAACAGGGAAATGATACAACTCCTCCAATAATTTTAGATAGGGAGCCAATACTAGATAAAATTAGATTTGATTCAGCTGAACAAAAAATGATTGTCTTTACGAACGAACCGACTGAGTGTAAATGGGGAAGTCAAGAGGAAAGTTATGATTCAATGATAAATGAATTTGATTGTGCAAACGAAATTGAAGATTATACTATTAATGGATTTGTGTGCAATACTACTCTTTCTACTCCTAACGCTGAAAATAATTATTATGTCCGATGTAAAGATCAACCTTGGCAACTAGGAGAAAATGCTAGTAAGAGAAATGAAATGAAGCAGAGCTATCAATTTAAATTAAGCAAAGTTTCTACTCCGTTAAAGATAGATTCTATAAGTCCAGTACAAGGAACAATTATAGATGCTGAAAGTGAACCTGCTACGGTTAAACTTGAAGTAAAGACCTCTGGAGGACTAGATGGAAATGCTCAGTGCTTTCTTAAATACAAAGGCACACTAGACGCATTTACTGAGACATTTTCATCTAGGCATACTAAAATTTTGACTTACATATATTCTGGAATAGTAAATCTACCGGTTATATGCAAAGATGCTGTAGGAAATGTAGCCGAAGCAACAACTGAATTTACTCTCAAAATTGATGCTACGCCTCCAGTAGTTACTCGAGTTTATAATAAAGATGGAATATTAAACGTTATAACTGAAAAAACTGGAAGTTGTAGTTTGAGTACAAATGAAAACGATGCTTGTCTATTTGATTATAAAAATGGAACAGAAATGACTGGAAGTAACTTGATACATACTTTGCCTTTGCCTTTAGGAAAGACTTCTTATATAAAATGCAAAAATAAATTTGGAAAAGTTGCCGGAGGATGTAGTATTGTTGTGCAGGGGAGCAAGTTATGAAGCGGAATACTTATAAACAACGTGAGGCTTTTTTTGGAATGCAAAAAAAGGGGCAGTTAGCTATCATCGTGATTATCGCAGTGATTATTATTGTTGGTGTAGTTTTGATTTATATTAATCGAGGTACTCTTAAGCTAGGTGGAACTGATGCTATATCACCTGAAAGTTATCTAACCTCTTGTATTGAACCTACTCTAAAAATTAACCTTGAAAAGCAGATGAAACAAGGAGGATTTTTAGCTCCTGAAAGTAGTATTGAATATGAAGAAAATAAAATTGCTTACCTTTGTTATACTTCCGAATTTTATAAGACTTGCACCGTACAAAAACCAATGATTAAAGCACAAGTTGAAAGAGAATTAAATGGAGTTATAGGTTCTAAAGCTAAATCTTGCATGGATTCTCTGGCTAGCGAATATAGGAAGAGAGGATATGAAGTCAGTGTGTCTGATGTAAAAACTAGCGTAGATATTGTTCCTGGAAAAATAATTGTTTCATTAATTTCGCCATTAAAAATTAGCAAAGAAGGTACGCAGAGTTTTGATAGATTTGATTTATCTATAAAAAGTGAATCTTATGACTTGCTTTTGATTAGTGAGAGTTTAGTAGATTATGAGGCTACATTTGGAGATTCAGAAATTACAGATTATATTAGAAACTACCCTAATTTGAAAATAGAAAAAATTAAAATAGCCGATGGAGTAAAGATTTATAGAGTCTCAAACAGTATTACAAAAGAGCGATTTCAATTTGCTTCGAGAAGCCTTGTTTGGCCTCCAGGATATAACTTATGATAATAAAAATAGAGATGATTATTTTTGCATTAGTTGTTTTGATGAGTTTGAACTTTGTTAGTGCTGTTGATCCTACCGTATGTTGCGAGAAGACAAAGGATAATCTTTATTGTCAGAATGTGCCTGCAAACCAATGTCAAACAAATGTTGCTCAAGCACCAACATCTTGTGATTCCACCAGTTTTTGCAGTTTAGGAACATGTTATGATGGAAAAGAAGGAACTTGCACAGATAATACTCCTAAACTTGCATGTAATGCTGCAGGAGGAGTATGGAATCAAACTTCTCCGCCTCAATGTTCTCCAGGATGCTGTGTCCTTGGAGACCAAGCGGCTTTTGTTTCTTTAGTTAGATGTAAAAGACTATCTTCACTTTATGGCCTACAAACAAACTTTAAGAAAAACATACAAGATGAGACTCAATGCGTTTTATCTGTGCAAAATCAAGACAGAGGAGCATGTGTTTATGATTTAGAATTTGCTAGAACGTGTAAATTTACAACTAGAGAAGAATGTTCTGCAGGAGTAAATGGGACGAGTGTAAAAGGGCAATTTTTCAAAAATTTACTTTGCTCTGCTCCATCTTTAGGAACTAACTGTGGTCCTTCGAGCAAAACAAGTTGTTCTCCTGGAAAAGATGAAGTTTACTTTTTAGATACTTGTGGAAATCCTGCAAATATTTATGATTCTTCTAAAGTAGATAATACTGAGTATTGGACAAATTTAAAAACTAAAGCTGAATCTTGCAATCCTCTTGCTGGAAATAGTAATTCTATAAGTTGTGGAAATTGTAATTATTTATCTGGAAGTTATTGTAGACCCTCTGATAAAAAAACTGGTCCTGCAAATGTTTGCGCTGATTTAAACTGTCCAACAAGTTCTAATGGTGCTAGAAAACATGGTGAATCTTGGTGTGCCTCTGCCGATAAGGGAGTTCTAAATCAAGGAATTAATGCAGTTGGAAGTAGATTTTACAAACATATTTGTATAAATGGCGAAGAAGTAATTGAACAATGTGACGATTACCGTCAGCAAGATTGTATTCAAGATAGTATTCCTACTACTGTTGGACCATTCCTACAAGCAGCTTGTAAAGTAAATAGATGGCAAGATTGTACTTCTCAAAATGAAAAAGATGATTGTGAAAATCAAGACAGACGAGATTGTATTTGGAAAACTGGAGCAAGTATTGGAAATTCTAGTGATGGTGCTTGCTTACCAAAGAATTCTCCTGGATTAAAGTTTTGGGAAGGAGCAGATGCAAAAAAAGTTTGTGCACAAGCAAGTTATGCTTGTGCAGTTACTTATGAAAAAAGCACTTTTGCGAATAAAAAATGTAAGAGTGGATGTGAATGTTTAACTGAAAATTGGCAGAAAGAAAGACAGAATATCTGTACTTCTCTAGGAGATTGCGGAGCGAAAATAAATTGGATTGGAGATGTGGGATTTAAGGCAGGGTTTAAATTGACGAATGAGAAAGTTTAATTCTTGATTAGAGAAAGGTTTTTATATTTCTTATTACTTGATTATTGATGGGTTTGCTTGATAGGTTTCGCAAACAAGCTAATAAAGCTGGACTTTCTGGAGCTTTTGCTATCGCTGTTTTTTCTAGTGGATGTGAGACTCCTGAAGGCACTTGGGCTGCTGGAGGTATTGCTGGAGCTAATTCGTTGTATAATACAAGTCTCTCTCCTCAGGCCTCTGCTGGACTTGGACTAGCTTCTCTAGCTTTACAAAGTGGAGCAATTATTCAGCAAGGACAGAATACGCAGGAGATGATTAGACGACAACAGAATCAGGCATCTGGTCAGAATAGAAAGACTTTGATGGGACTTAGTATTCAGGAAGCCTTACTTAATTATCCTTCTTTAAACTTTCGTCAGACAAAACTTGGAGATGTTGTAATGGTTATGTATAAGAAATCTGAAGACAGAGGTCATGATGGCAAAGAAGATTTTCCTGAAGATTATGTTGGGCTTTTACCTAGAACAAACTTACGGGTACCCTATGGAGAAGAATATAAAATTGATCTTCAAACTGAAAAAGAATTTTTACAAATTAGGGTTGTGATTTTAGATAATAAAGAAAATACGATATCTGATTCGGGATTTAATTCTGAAAAACCAATTAATTTTTCGTGTGTAAAACTTCAACCTTATCCTGCTGGAAAATATAATGTTCTTTTTTATGCTAGACCCTATGTTTTGTGGCCTGCAATTGTGACTTTTAAAGGCGAGAGGCCTCCACCACCTGCCCCTGTAACATTACCTGCAGAAATATTTGTTACTTCATTTGAGTTTGAGATATATGACGGTCTTCAGAAATAGATTTTTTAAATTAAGTTTTTAACTGCATTCTATTGAATTGAATTTCTCAGAAGATTTATAAACGACAACGCTGTGTCTAGTATATGCAAAAAAAGAGTGTTCCTAAAGTAATTTATTCTGGAGTTAGTGGACAAATTTTTATATTAGTTTTTGCGATGTTTGCATTTTCTTTTTTGATTGCGGAGGCGAGTGGATTAGAGGGTGATCCGAATGCCCCCAGTTTTATTGCTGCTGCACAAGCAAAGGCTGCTGCAGCTGCAACTCCCCCTAAACTTGACCCTGCAACAGTCAGTGGTAAAAGTATTGAGGGGGGAAAATGGTTTAGTAAGGGCGCTTCTCCAACTCCTATGGGGACGACTGGTTCTTTGCAACTTCGTTCTGGAGGAATTCCACTTAAAGATTTAACTGTATCTGTTCCTAATGGACCAACTTTCTCAAATGTTCAAAGTGTCGTTCCTCCAGTAGGAGATAAATTGGGTTCAATTACATATATTAAAGAGGGGGTGTCAACTACGACTACTATCAATCCTGAGCAATATAGTTCAATTAGTGATGGACTTGCATCGAAGGGAGTCGGTCTTTCTGGAACATATAAAACGAAAGTGTTTGGAATTGGACCGGAAGTATCTGGAATGTGGGCGCATCTTGCTACTGGAGTTGGATGGGCAGTAGCAGTTGTTGGAATTATACAACTTGTTGGAAATATTGCTGGACTTGATAAACAATTGACAAATTCATTATCTGCGGCTGCGGGACTGGGAATTATTGGGGGCAGTTTAGTTAAGGGATTAGCTTTTGAGGGAAAGTTAGCATTTGGAACATTTGCAAATAAGATAGGTCTAACTGCTGGACAATTTGGATTTATAGCTGGAGTGGGAATTGCTGCAGCAGTGTTTTTATTGATGTATAAGAAAGAAGAGAAAAAATTAGTTAAGTTTGAATGTTTGCCTTGGGAAGCTCCTCTTGGTGGGAAAAAATGTGAGGAGTGTAATAAAGATCCTTCTAGACCTTGCACGGAGTATAGATGCAAAGCGCTTGGACAGGCATGCGATTTAGTTAATAAAGGAACGAAACTAGAGCAATGTGTTTACAAGAGTGTTAATGATGCTAAGAGTCCTATGATTACTCCTTGGAAAGATGTTTTATCTCCTAATGAATTAAATTATATAACTGATACAAGCGTGCGACCTCCTGCAATTGGAGTTAAGATTACTTCTAAGAATATTGCTAACGGATGTTTGCCTGCATACACGCCATTGAAATTTGGAATAACTACTGATGAGCCTTCACAATGTAAAATTGACTTTAATGCGACTACTCTTTATACCGATATGCAATATTATCTTGGAGAAAGTAATTATTATGCTTATAATCATACTCAGAAAATGAGACTGCCTGCACCAGACGCCTCTAGTGAGGTGGCCTCTCCAATAATAAGAAATGATGGTTCCACAACTATGTACATTAGATGTCAGGATGCAAATGGAAATTATAATGTCGATGCTTATGCAGTTAGTTTCTGCGTTGATAAGGGACCAGATACAACTCCTCCGATAATAGAAGAGTTTTCAATTCCTTCTGGAAATTTTGTACAATATAAAAAAGATAGTATTCCTATAGACGCGTACGTTAATGAACCTGCACAATGTAAATGGAGTGTTCAAAGTAAAACTTATGAAACTATGGAAAATACAATGACTTGTCTATCAGAAAGCTATGAAGTTAATGCAGACCTAGTTTATCCATGTAAGGGAAATGTAACTGGAGTTAAAGACCGCGCAGATAATACTTATTACTTTAGATGTAAGGATGCTGCTGGAAATGTTAATGTTGCAAGTAAAGAATTAGTTTTGAAGGGAAGTCAGCCCTTAGATATATTCTCTAGTGAACCTAATGGAACAATCTCTGGAAGCACAGATATAGTTAAAGTTGATTTAAAAATATCTACTACTAATGGTGCTGAAGATGGGAAAGCAGTTTGCGCTTTTTCTCCTGCTGGACAAAAAGACTTTGTAAAAATGTTTGAGACTGGAGCTATCGAGCATAAGCAAACTCTTACATTGCCTAGTGGAAATTATAACTTCTCATTAAAATGTATTGATTCTGGAGGAAATATTGCCCAGACGAGTGCTTCTTTTGTTATTAAAGTGGATAAACAATCGCCTAAAGTTACTCGAGCATATAGATTTAACACTGAGGCAATGAGGATCGTAACTGATGAAGATGCTGAGTGTGTTTATTCTCTAACGACTTGCAATTATAAATTTAATGAAGGAATTGCAATGATACACTCCCCAATTGAAAAATTAGATTCACATCTTGCTGAATGGAAGGATAATGCTATTTATCATGTGAAATGTAGTGATGCATATGATAATGAGCCAGATCCTAATGCTTGTAATCTTGTTGTGAGTGCTTCACAACTTGCGAAAGAGAATGAAGTGAAGATTTAGTTCGCCCATCTAATGGGAAAGTTGGGCAGAGAACTCTATCTAACATGGAGAAGAATAATCTGCTTATAGGCGATATACTAAAATTATGCTGGTAGAGAATGTTCCTCTTCGAAGAATTGGCTAAACCTTAAGCCTTTTGTTTCTGCAATTTTCAAACTTACTACCCAATTTTTTCCACTGTCTTCAAGCATAGTTATTGGATCTAAAAAAATCCAGCCCTTGTAATTAAAACGGACAGCGATGGTTGGTCTAAGGCCGAGCATGAGTGAAAATCTCATGAAATCATCTATTTGCTCTTTGGAAATATATATTCTGTTTTTTTTACTTGATTTCGCCTCGATAGCGTGAGCTTTTTTTCCGACTTTACCTACAATGATATCGCATGGTGAATCGTCATTGACTCCTGAACCTGCGACGCGTAATGCTCTCCAACCTTGCTGAGTAAACATCTTTACCAGTTCACGCTCTGCATTCGACCCCTTTGATTTGTTTGACACTGTCCATATAAAGAACGAGGATTTATATAGTTTCTTTGTTATTTTAGATTTAATGTCGTCGGAAGAAATAAAATTTATTCGTAGAGCTAAACAAACACCTCGATGGGCGTGGGTGTTTTATGTAATCATTGCTTTGCTGTTAATAATATTTGTTTTTTATTATTTATTTAGCATTTTCCAAGATGAAATGGAAAAAGGTCGTGCACACTCAGGATATTTTAAATCTTTGAAATGTACTAGTCTTTGTCCAACTGAAAGCGTTTATAATGAAAACGGGCAACTAGTGAAATTATTTGATGCATCTTGTAAACGGGTATGTGAAATAACTTACATTGATGCTTTGTCTGAGAGAGAAATATCTTTTTTACCAATAAAAAATCCAATTTATTCGGATCTTATAAATTATAACAGAAGATATTCATTTTGTAAAAATCAGATGGAATTTAACTCTAGCTTTATTTACCACTATTGTTTTCAAGAATTATTTTGGAATGTAAGCAAAAATTTTGATTTATCTGAAACACGCGCTCCAATATATACTCCTTATTTTTTCAGAATACTAGATTCTGATTGTGGATCAAATCCATCTATAAAAATTGAACATATGCGTGGTAGTGCAAATAATCTTTCATTAACATTTAGTGTTGAAGATATAATGGGCAAAACTCGCGAAATATCTAATTCCGTTATTTCTTCTGTTGGATCTTCTCAAACATATCCTCTTAGCGTTCGCGGAATAGATGCACTATTTAGAATTGGAGTTTTTGTGAAAGATGTTCGAGATAATAGAAGCGTTATTAATCCACTTTGGAAAATTTGTACAAAGTAGTGAAGAGAATAATCTATTTTTAGATAATTAAACTTATTAAAGATCTCTAGCTTGTAACGTTCTGCGACCGTTTGCTTTTGCACGTGCCGCTGCGTCGTCCAAAAGTCTTTGGACTTTATCGTTTAATGCTTCTGCAACTTCACTCGCTACACTTAAATCGGGTACTGATGCTTTTATTTTACTTTTTATTATTATGTCAGTCATTATTTTCCTCCTTTTTTCTCTTTTTTTGATTCGGATTCGATTGGTTTCATTAATGGAAAAATAACTGCCTCCCTTATTGGTAGTCCCTCTAAGAACGAGAATAATCTTTCTGAAATTCCAAATCCGCAAGTTGGAGGCATGCCATACTTAAGTGCTTCAACAAATTCGTCATCTTTCATTTGTGCCTCTTCATCGCCTTGCGCCCTCAATTTTTCTTGATCATTGAATCTTCCTAGCTGATCAATGGGATCATTGAGTTCACTGAATCCTTTACCTAATTCAGAACCTGCTAAAATAACTTGAAATCTTTCTACTAATTCTGAATTCTTCTCCATTCTCTTTGCCAAAGGCTCCATCATAACAGGCACATTAATTAAAAATCCTGGTCCTGCAATATTTTTTCTACAATATTTCCAGAGAGAGTCTATTCCTCTATTGAGATTAAAACCATTCTTATCGTAATCTACTTTTAGTTCCTTTAATCGCCCTTCTATTTCAGATAAACTTGCTTTTAATACGTCGATCTTTGTCATCTTCTTGATAATTGTCGTGTAATCGTAAATTTCCCACTTCTTTTCAAAATCAACTTCAAATTCTTTTATTTTGAATTTCATTTTTCCATAAACTTCTTTGGCTATTTTTTTATACATCTCTTCGACTAATTTCATTCCATCGTTATAATCGGCATATCCCCAATAAAATTCCATTTGAGTATAGTCCTGTAAATGTTCTGCATCCATGCCTTCATTTCTGAAGATTCTTCCTATCTCGAATACTTTAGGATATCCTGCAACCATTAATCTTTTCAACCAAAGCTCTGGAGAGATTCTCAGATAGACTTGAGAATCTAATGCATTGTGGTGTGTGATAAACGGTCTTGCCTCTGCTCCGCCGGGAGTATTCTCTAAAATTGGAGTTTCGACTTCCAAAAATTCTCTTTTGAGTAAAAATTCTCTGATTGTTTGCCAAAATTTACTTTTTCTAATAAATCTTGCTCTAATTTCTGGATCCATGATGACATCTAGATATCTTCTTCTCAATCTATCTTCATCATTTTGCAGTCCATGCCATTTATCGGGTAATGGAAAAATGGATTTGGTTAAAATATCTAAGCTTTTGACTAAAACTGATAACTCTCCTCTCTTTGTTCTTAAGATTTTACCTTTTATGCCTATGAAATCTCCTACGTCTATATACTTTTTAACAAATTCTATTGTTTTATCGGAAGTTTCGCCTTCTTGAATGAGCATTTGTATCTGCCCTTGTCCGTCGTTCACCGCTCCGAAAGCAATCTTTCCCATATCTCTAAGGCTCATAAGTCTTCCAGCAATTACAACTGAATCTTGGGTCTGTTCCTCATTTTTTAGTTTACTATACTTCTTCTGTAATTCTGCAGAATTGTTCTCAACTTTAAAAGATGAAACGTATGGATTTATTCCTTGCTTTCTCAGTTCATCTATTTTCTTCATTCTTTCCTTCACCACTTCGTCTTGACGTCCCATTGAAGAATTGAGGAAATGAGATTTATATAGGTTTTGAAGCCGTAAAACCCAGCTCTTTTGCGTGATCCCGGAGAGCATTAATGACGCGCTCGTAATGTTGATCTTCTAGAACATTTAATTCTTTTATTCCTTGAGCTATATCTTCTCGATTTATTGCGGCTGCAAAGTCTTTCTTTTTAAGAGCTTTTTTAACAGATGAAGCGGACATACCTTCAAAATTTGCTAATCTAACTTTTGCTAGAGCCATTATAATGCCGCAAAGTTCATCAACTGCAAAAAGAGATTTGGCCATATTGGTAGAACGTTTTACTCCTGAATATTCTGCGTGGCCTAAAATAGCATCTATGATTTCTGAAGGATATTCTTTTTCTTTAAGAATTTTAACTCCCTCGAAAGGATGGTGCTCTGGAGTGGGAAATTTTTCATAGTCGAAATCGTGTAAAAGGCCAGTTATAAACCAAACATCTTTATTTTCCTGAAAATAGTCTGCGTAAGCTTCCATAGCATAAGCTACTGCAAGACAATGATTTCTTAATGAATTAGATTGAACGTACTCGTGGAGAAGCTGGAAAGACTGATCTTTTGTAAGCATAATTTAAAGTGTTTCTGGTGGTTTAAAGAGTTTATGAAAGCGGATTTATGCCAGAGAAGTCTTTCCTTCTGGAGTAAACAGAAGATAACTTGCAATCCAACCTTCTACTAGGATAATCAAGATATTCAAAATTATGCTGCCTATACTAAGTGTAAATAAACTATACCCTATGAAGAAAAGTGCTAGAATTATCTGGACTGTTCTTGCCCAGGACTTTCTTTTCCAAAGATAGACTGAAAGAATAATGTGGATGATAGATAGAACTATTAAGAATGTGCCAATGTATGGAGAAATTGCGACGATTGTTAGGAGATATTCTTTTGCGTCTATTTTTGTAAGGTTTATATTTGGATATTTTGCGGCTTCTTTCATAAAAGATTCTACCGATTTGTCTATATTGCTGGATATTTCTGAACTTGCTACGAAGAAAGAAATGCCTAGAAATAATAGAATTATTGATAGAATAATATCGATAACGATAATTGTTTTTATTTTATTTGGAAGGACATTTACCCCTTTTGATTTACTCTTTTTCATATGGTGTAAAGACAAATGTGGTTTTTAAACGTTAGGATTTAATATTATTTATTGGAATTCTGAGCAGATCCATTACTAGATGCCCTCGAGATACTTGCACTTAAATTCTCAAAATTTTAAATTCTCTAAAATCCTGGAATCTTTCTTCTTTTTGCTCAACACTTCTTATTTGTGCGTACTTTGGACCTTTGCTACAAATATCTATCATTTCATCTACATCTTCTCCATTACCTTCTAGAAAAATTTCTACTTTTCCATTATCTAGATTTCTTAGAAATCCCTTAACTTCGTTTGCATCGGCATTTTCTTTAATAAATTGTTTAAAAAACAGACTTTGCAATGAACCTGTAATGGTTAATCTTAGAGATTTTTTCATGATATTCTGATAAGATAAATGAAGATTATATAGTTTGCGCTAATTTTTTTTTGAAGATTGGACATCGGCAAGATCACTTTTTGCTGCTTCTTGCGAGAAAAATTGCTCAAAGTTTTCATCAATAAGACGAAGATGTTGAATTTCTTTCCATTCTTTACCTAGAAGCTTTGAAGCTTGTTTGTCCATGTCTAGGGGGAAGCCAGCTAGAATTGAACCTTGTTCTGAAGCATCTATGATTGCAAAATCTGGCATTTTACACCTGAGAATATCATGCACTGCATATTTTAGAGGCCATTTTCTTATTTTACTCTTCTTTCTTGCAAAAAGACCTTGATAATATCTTGAAGGGAATGCGCCTAGCATATTTGAAAGAGATCCTTGTATATCTAATTCCCCATCTAAGGAAAGTTTAGGAAGGGAAACAATATAACTGTTAAGAAGGAGCTTGGGGAAACGAATGCTTTCAAATTTTGTGAAATTCCCATCTTGAATCTCTTCAACTTCTGCTTGATTTAAATCTAGAAGACCCACTTGATATTTTTCAGATAATGTTTTATATCCTAGAGAGTCGAAAAGATCCATTGTTTCAGCTCCATCTGAACCCTCTGCAATAAATACTGAAGCTTGAGGAGATTTATGTTTAAGACAAAACTTTAGAATTTCTTCAACAAACTCTACTGGAGTATTCATTGCATCTTTTTGATTAACTGCTGGTTTGAGAATTATTGTATCGTTTTTTTCTATTGCTCTTTCAAATTTAATAAGCTCTAACAATTTTGGAACCGTTGATCCATATGAACGAAATTTTATTGAAACGCCTTTAGTCATATCATTTTATAGGTCATGAGCTTTTAAAGATTGTTGTGGTTGTTTACTCTGCATTATTTATAATGTCTTCGGAATTATCTTCTATTGGCAATTCATTTTCTTCTGTTGAAATTGATAATCTGCCTTCAGATTCTCTTCTGTCTAGTTCATTATTTACAATTGCAAGAGTTTGTGAAGCAAAATAGACTTTTGGACCGATTGTAACTGAATTACAGAGAGTTTTAAGACGTTTGAGTTCTTTTAGAGGAAGGCCCTTGTGATCTCCTAGAATAAAAATCGGGTTCTCTTTTATTTCTGCAGTACGAATATCTTCTCCTTTGGGGTCGAGAATGTAGAGATTTCTTCCTTGCTCTGCTAAATCTTTTACAATTTCTAGAAATCCTTTTTTTTCAATCCAAAATCCTGGAAAGACTTCTCTTTTTTCTCCCTCACGATATTTATATAACATTTTCTTTAGAACGCCAGAAACGTCTTTTTTTGCCAAGTAGATTTTGTCTATTCCAGTTTTACCCTCTGTAACAGGTTTAAGCTCTAGATGTTTTGGAGGATCTGGGGGTCCTGCGAAACAAAGGTGAAGTTTTGTGTCTATTCTAATTTTGTGGCTAAGAAAAAAAGTGGCAATTACTGTGTGGATGGCAATATCTATTCTGCCTGAGCGCTGTAAATCTTCTGAAATGTAGCTTCCTGATGTCGGAGCAGTTCTTGAATAATAGATGAATTCTCTCATTAGGGAGTTTGGGTTTTGAGACTTATAAGGTTTGTCAAAAGCCTTAAAAATGATAAATGATATATTGTGTAATGGTTTTTCAAGAGATATATGCTCTATTCCTTGCACATAGTTATTTGGCTTCTTTTGTTGCAGGGGCTCTTAGTGAAGACATTTTACTTTTGCTTGCAATTGCTTCTGGAGGAAGTAATATTAACTTCTTGACGTTATGCATATTTGGATTCGTTGGAGCCATAATTCATGATACTCTAATTTATGTTGTTGCAAAATTTCGTCCTTTTAAAAAATGGATGATTAAATTAGAAAAAAAAGAAGGAAGTAAACCTCTTGTCCTTTTTATCGAGAAAGTTGGGAGAGGAGATTATCTTATTCCCCTAGTTATTTCAAAATTTATTTATGGAACTCGTATTGCTTTAATATTTTATTCTGCACATAAAGAGAAGAGCTTTTGGAGATATTTCTTTGCAAATACTTTTTTTGTTTTTATTTGGTTTATTATAATGATGCCTCTTGGATGGTTAGCTGGAAGAGGATTTACACAAATACTCGGCGCAGTACATACGGTTGAGAAAGTTGTGGGATTTATGGTATTATTTATCCTCTTGGCGATAATATTTAATAGTCTATTTAAGAATACTTTACTTAAATATCGAAACTAGTTTAGAACAAATTCTGGACGCGCTGTAAGTCTATCCTCGCCAATGAAATTATAACAACCAATGAATTTATCTTCTGAAAATATACAGAATTTGTCATCTTTCTCTAAGGCATCTATTTGCTTTTTATTTTCTAGAAATGTGGGGAAAATTGGACTTCCAGTTAAGCATTTTTTTACAACATCTTTACGAATTTCCACTACTGGGAGAATTGTTGCAACTATTTCTCCAGGGACGAGAAGCTTTCTTAATGATTTGTCGTCGCCATTTTTGTATTCTTCTAGTGCTTTTTCAAATTCATAGATATTTGCCGAAGATGACTCTGAAAATATTCCTGCCCAAGTTCTTCTTAATTCGAGCATGTGTGCCCCACCTAAATCTTTTCCCATATCGTCACAGATTTTTCTAATGTATGTTCCTGCCTGTACTTGTGTTTCGAAAAGAATGTCTTTGTCTTCGATTTCTAGAATATTGAACGTTTTTATTTCTCTTTCGCGAATTGCTCTTTTTACTCGTGAACGAACTGGGGGGAGCTGCTGAATTTTTCCAATAAACTTTTTTATAGTTTCTTGAAGTAAATCTTTTGATATGTCTTTATGTAAACGCATGATCCCAATATAAGTTTTATCCCTATGCATTAAATATTCGTTTAACCGACAAGCTCGGTTAATTCCGATAGGGAGAACCCCTGAGACTTGTGGGTCGAGTGTACCGAAATGAGATGTCTTTGTCGCTTTAAGAAAATTTTTCATTAATTGAGAAACTTGAAAAGATGTAGGTCCTGAAGGTTTGTCGATATTAATTATACAAAACTGAAGAAGCTCTTGAGTTGTCTTTTTTTGTTTTATTTTATCTAGGTCTATCATTTACTCCAGAAAAACGATAAGTATATAAAGATACACTTCTATGTTAGAGTAAGTTGAAAATTTTTACCATTATCTAGTTATTAAAATAGAAAGATTTAAATATTCTTGACAAGTGATTTGTTTAATGGATAAAAAGAGAGTGTATCCTACAAAAAGACTAATAAAAGATTTTTGGCTCTTGTTAAAAGAAAATAGATTTAAATTCGTTTTTTTGATCTTTCTTGTATTTATAGCTGGACTTTTAGGATATGTCTCAACTTATTTCCTTGGAAAGATAGTTGACTTTTTTATAACTTACAAACCTGGAGATAATCTTAATACATTTTATTTATACTCTACGGGAATTGTGATAATCGGAATAGTTATGACCGTTACTAGACAAAATGCTAAACTTTCACTTCTTACACTTGGAGCAGATATGCGTAAAAAGATTAGAGTTATTGCGATGAGTAAACTCGTTGATTTGGAATTAAAATGGCACGATAAAGAAAATACTGGGTCTAAAATACAGAAGATAAGTAGTGGAGGACAAAATGTGTATGAGGCCATACGGATGTTTTCAAATGAAGGAATGAGCATAATTACTGGAATTGCCGGCGCATTTACAATATTCTTGTTCCTCGACTTGAAATATGGTGTTTTTGCTATTTTTTATCTTATTGTATTTCTTTCACTTCAAGGATATTTTATGAAGAAAAAGGCAATTATACAGGAAAAACTAAATAGGATAAATGAAAAATTAAGTGGAAAAGTTCATGAATCTGCAGCAAATATCTTAGCAGTTAAATCTCTTGGATTAAAGGAAAATTTTAAAAATTCTTTAGAATCGCATGAAAATGAATATTATAATATGTGGCTGAAAAATAGGAAGTTAGAATCTCTAAGATCTATGACTACTTATGTAATTGCTTCCTTAGGATACGGTTTATTTATTATTCTTCTGGGACTAGATGCTTCAAAAGGAATTATTGAAGCTGCAACGATATTTGTATTTGCAAACTATTTTGGAAGACTTCGTGAAGGCACAGAGGTACTTATGAATTCTGGAGATAAAATAATCGAGATAAAATCTGGAGTGGGGAGAATCATGAGTATACTCGATGAAAAAACTATCGAGCGAGAATCTTCCGATTTGTCTGAAGTTTCTAAAAATTGGAGAAGTATGGAGTTTGCTAATGTTGGATTTAAATATAAAGAAAAATGGGTTTTGAAGAATTTTAATCTTAAATTGAGAAGAGGAGATAAAATTGGCCTAGTTGGAAGATCCGGATCTGGAAAGTCTACACTTGCCAAGTTGTTATTGGGACTTTATGAACCTAAAGAAGGAGAGATACTTATAGATGGTAAATCATTGAGAAAATATAAACAGAGTTCTATAAACAAACAAATAGGGATAGTACTCCAAGATTCTGAGATGTTTAATCTCTCTCTTGCAGGAAATATTTCTATTACTGATGAGAAACCCAATGAAGAGAAAGTTGCGATTGCTGCAAGGACAAGTGAACTTCAGGATGTTGTAAAAAAGCTTCCTTTGGGACTTAAAACTCTTATCGGGGAGAAAGGATATCGCCTGAGTGGAGGAGAAAGACAGAGAGTGGGAATTGCTCGCGCAATTTATGCAAACTTCCCAATGCTTATTCTTGATGAAGCAACTTCACACCTTGATAGCAAGACTGAATCTAAAATAAGAGAAAATTTTGACAAGACTCTTGGAGACTCTACTTTGATTGTGATTGCACATCGCTTGTCTACTTTGAAAGATGTTGATAAAATTATTTTTATGAGTGGCGGAATAATCGCTGAAGAAGGTACATTTGATGAACTTGTTAGAAAAAGAGGAATGTTTTATGAACTTTATAAAACGCAACAGTATCAGAATTAAGAATAAATTTCCCCTTTCAAATACGCTTTCCTCTCCTTCTCTGGAAAGCGTTCGATAGCATAGCGAAGCATTGTGCGAGGCATTGTTTTGTAATGTTTGGCTAGAAATGACTTAAGGACCGAGATGTCACGTTTACCGACTTCACGAAGCATCCAGCCGACGGCTTTGTGAATGAGGTCGTGCTTGTCATTGAGAAGAATTTCTGCGATTTTTATTGTGTCAATGAAACTATTGTTTTTGATAAAATGGAAAGTTGTGATTATAGACATGCGGCGTTCCCAGAGATTTTGAGATTGTGCGTATTGATATAGTAAATATTTATCTTTATCCAATAGCCAGGGTCCAAGAATTTTGTCAACAATGCAATCAATGAGGTCCCAGTTATTTCCTGAGAGATGATGAACTAAATAAAATTCTACAACTTTTTTTTGTTCTTCTTTATTTTTTGCTGATTGAAATTTATTGACTAAAATAATTAGGGCAGCCATACGATCTTCGTGAACTTTTGAATTAAGAATTGAGACTAATTCTAAAAGATCTAAATTGGAGAATTTTTTTGCTACTGCTCTTGTATCTGGGATGATAACTCCTATAAATTTATCTCCTTCTGCATAATCGCCTTTTCCAGTTTTGAAAAAATTTTGATAAATAAGTATTTTTTCAGGACGTGCTTTTTTTCTAAGTTCTTTTTGAAGGAGATGCATCAAATTACTAAAACAATTAAGATTATAAAATTACTTCTTCAGTGCCATTCTTTGAGGATGTTGAGATTTCTCGACTTTTGTAGTGTGTTTTTGAGCTTTTGCGTCTTGAGAAGCTTGCTTTAGATTTGCTTGTTCTACTGATTTTTCTTTTTCTACTTCTTCTTTCTTTTGTTCTTCAGTTTTTTCTTCTTTCTTCTCTGGAGCAGTAACTTTAGGTTCTTCCTTCTTTGAAGGCATGTGACGTTTCATTTCTCTAAGTCTTTTGAATGCTACAATTTGAGGAGTTTCTGCAAATGTGACGTGAACAATATCTCCTTCTTTTTTTACTTTAACTTTAACTTTTGAAGGAGGATTTGCTCGTCCTCTAAACCAGACTTCATTATTAAAGAAAATATCTATTTTGACATTGTCTACGTTTCTGTCTTCAACTTTCATGTGTTTTGCAACGAATTCTTTTATTGCTTTTATTGCTTTTCCAGTTCTGCGGTATTGAGGCACTCTGAGCCAGACGCGTCTAAGAGGAATAACATATTCACGTTCGAGAGTTTTTGTTTCTGCCATGTTATTATCCTAGGTGCGACTTTGGAGAGCGTCGTGGCTTTAGCTTTAGTTTAGTTTTACGCCAATGTCGTCTATTTTTAGTTATTTGAGAAGGATGTACATGCCCAGCTTTACCTTTACCAAATTTTCTTAGTACTGCCCAAAAGGGAGCCCATTTTGTGTGACGAGATGCGACTGTGAGGGCAATTTTTTTCTGATATTCTCTTTTCATATTAGTTCCAGACCTCCGAAGAAACAGGAAATCCGTCTCTACCTGTTAGATTAAATTTATCAAAAAGGCTATACATATCATTGAGTCTACCAACTATTAAATTATATGTTCTAGAAAACTCTTTCATTCCAATATCTCTAACCCAGTTATCAATTTGAACAACATCCATTCTTTTTCTCTGAGAATTATATACTTCTACCCTCTCTTCTTCTTTTCTTATTGTTACGTAAGAAGGTCTTTCTTTTGTTCCAAAATGAAAACTCATTTTGCGATACCTTCCAGAAAATCTTTGCCTTTCTTAGTTAACTGGCGACCTGCTTTCTTCCCTTTTGATTTTTCTACTAGTCCAGCTACTTCGGATTGTTGTAATAACATACGAATAATTTTTCCACCTGATTTTCTAAATTGCGGAGGTTTCATTCCCCTATTCTTTCTTCCACCATATCTTGTACGAAGACGCTCTACTCCAACAATACCTTGAATATAAATTTGTCTAAGTATGCTCGCAGCTCGATGATACCAGAAATCTGGATTACTTACTGGACGCATTTTTTGTTGACCAGTTTTTACGAAGTCAACCCATTCAGGTTTTTTGTATTCTTCTACGTCTTTTAGAGCCTTAGCTAATGAAGCGTTATACTTTCCTGGTTCAATAGAACGAATGTCTGCCATGTATTGTAGGTAAAAAAGAGGGCTTATAAATCTTACTTTTATTTAAGGAAGTAACTTGATTAGTCAATATTGCATTAAATGCCTTTGACTTGGGGATGTCTACGAAGTATAATTGTAAAACCTATTATTCTTGCTGTGTATGGGCATTTATTCTTAACCGTGAGTCCGTCAATTAGCTCTTGAGTTATAGTCTTCATGCTGGCTTTATCTCTTCCAGAAGATTTTAAAACTGAAATTCTGACATTTTTACGAATCTTCAAAACAAGGTCTAATGAATCTATTGCCCCTTGTGTTACTCCGAACTTACCTATTTGAAATTTTGCTGAATAATTCATTGTGAAATACGCGAACCTCCTGCAGGTAATGCTGAAAGAAATTCTTCTTGATTAAATTTCATTCCAGAAGAAATTAGTTTTATGAAAATCTCTTTTTTATCAACTGTACCTGGAACAATTTGTAGTAAAATTTCTTTGGATTTTTTTGAAGTTATTTCTGGAACACATCTTAGAATTCCATTTTGTTTTATTAGAAATAGTTTAAGAGGAACAACAACTTTTTTGACTTTTCCTTTTACACTCCAAGTTCCGGCTTTCATGTTTTTTTCTTTATGGAGTTGTATCGACTCGAATATATCCACTTCTGCTTTGGATTTACCTGATTTCCATGCATGACTGAAACATGCAGTGAATGTTGAGCATTCCTCCAGGTCTTGCTTAGTTATAGTTTCTGGAGAGGAAATAATTATTGAAAATGGGCTTCCTGGAGAAGAAGTATGCATGGTCATGAGAGGTTTTGAAACTTTAATAACTCTTTTTAGAAGCTCGTCATTTTGGATAGCATTTTTTCCGCCTACAACGGTCTTACCAGATGAAGTAATGAACCATTTGTAGTTCTTATAGTCTTTTAATAGGGATTGCATAGAAAAATGATGAAACGTGTGTTTTTAAGCGTTCTTGTTAGTCAAATCCTTCCTCTTCTTCATTATTCAAGATAGTTTCATCTTGATCGTCTTCTTCATCGAAAATATATTCATCTACTGATTCAGTTTTGTTTTTCTTAGGCATTAAAAGAAACCGCCTTTGACTATTTCTATATTGAAGTACGTTCCTCCAACTGACTGCTTAGTCTTTGTGTCTGTAACGTCCAGAACGACTCTCTGTGTACAGCTAATTGTTCCGGAAGGAACGCTTATTAAAATAATATCATAAGCTATGTCTTCTCCCTTATATTCTTCAAAGGGCAATTGCTTATTAAGGGTTGTTTTGAAAAGAGCCATTGTCTTTTGTTCGCCTAGAATTTTTTCATCAATGCAACTATTGCCATTAGAAGGGCTTAAAGATATTCTAAATTCAAGTCTGCCTTTATCAGCTTTTGAACCATCTGCTGTGCGCGCAGCTAGGGCAATTCCGAAATTACTTGTTCCTGCCTTTATCTTGACCTTATTTTCTTTATCTATATTATAGACTCGGATGTTTCCTTCTTGTTCTCCCAATTGCTTGTCAATTTCGCCCTTCACTTTTCCATCTATTGTGTTTATACTTTCAGTAGCGACCGCAAATATTTGCCTTACTAGAACTAGCCCGAGAATAAGCATTGTCATTCCTAAGACAATTATGACAATTGTTCCGACTGAAAGTTCTATTGCTCCTTTTTTATTTTGGTTGAAGTGGCCATTATTTTCTTTTAAGATTGTCATGGGATTATTAAGCTTTATAGCCATTTAAATATTGAACAACGACGCCACTTTGACCTGTTCCGTAGATTAAGTCTAAAATGTTTAGAAGAACCCCGATTATAGTCAAAGTCATTCCCCAAAGAGCCCATTGATTATTATTATCACTTCTTTGTTTTAATGCGAAAATTAATCCAATTATTCCTGGAACAACTCCGAAGTAAGAAGGGAAAACCATGCTTATAATTCCTAGGACGACGCTTGAAGATCCAAAACTATTATTACTTGATCTAGAAACTCTTGACGCCACCTTTTTCATCTTATTCGTAATGCATTGTCTTTTATAAATGTTATGACTCTAGATTGAGAAATTTTAATTTTTGCAAAGTTCAGTTGAAAAAAATGGGCGGAGAGGGAATCGAACCCCCGACACCACGAGCTTCAGTCGTGTGCTCTCCCACTGAGCTACCCGCCCTTACCAGATTTCTATCACAAGAAGGGTTTTAAATGTGTCGAAAAGTGCTGTTCTTAAAGGACTAAATTTCAAGATTAGTCTTATGGCGGATAGAATAACTCTGCACGTTCGTAAAGAAGGCGGTGCTTGATAAGGCTATTTTGACGTTCAATCTGTTTTTGTGCGCTTTGTTCTTGAAATGAAATACTGCCTATGTTTGTTGAAAATGCAATTGCTACTAAAGACAATATACTTTTTCTATATTAAAATTTGTGAACACTTCTCTTTAAAGAAACATTTATTATAAGCATATTTATGTGACTTCTGGATGATTGGGCGCTAGGTAGAGGGGTAATTTAAGATGTATCGTACCATGATCGCTCCTTAAAGTTCTATTAAGATCGAGGTATGTTTCATTTCGTTGTGCAATATTAAAAAGAGGAAAGCAAATATTCCATAAACCTATAAATATAAGATGGTTTTTCTCTGAATAGGCATGTTGAAGTGCGCATGCAGCATAGTTGAGACCTTGTAACAATTTATTTTTAATTAATTCACTACGTTCAAAGATTGCCTGAGCATCTAAATGTAGTGTTTCTTCAAGTGTAATAAGATGTGCATCAAACAACGAGCCTAGAGTATTAGATTCTTCATCTTCCCCTTTTTCAAAAACAATTTCTAAAGGATCGCGAACATTGTAAGGACGACGTTCTGCTATACTTACAAATAATTTCTGCCTCTCTAGAGGGAGATTGAGATGGACGAGTGGTTGTACGAAAATATAGATAGAAGCGGCAGTAATATACTGCTCTTTGAGTAAATCTTTTTGTTCTTCTCGCATCTTGAGAGATCCGTTGACTTTTGTGAGATAGGAAATTATGTCCTCCTTTGTTGGGAAACTTCCCTGGAATGGTGATGATTTTTCAAGGACGCGGCTCAATTCATATTCTGGAATGTAGAAAACAGATTGTTCAAATTGAGGAATCGTGCGCATTTCTAGGTCCATATTTTTATAAAGAAGAGGAAGTAAATATAGTTTTAGGTATTTGTCAATCTGGTTGTCCAGTGATTAAATAATATAATGAAGAAGCGAGATATCTTTTTCCTTTTTCTCCTTTTTTTTCAATATATCTGTGAGGAGTTTGATTTTTTAATTCTGGAAGAGTTGCGTGATAAAACCATTGAATTGCCTCCTCGTCTCCTAATGTAGTTTTTAATGCTTTTGAAAAAGATACTCGCCCGACTTTTATTCCCGACATCTCATTTTTAAGACTTGTGAATGAATATTCGCGATGTGTAATACCCGTATTTGATCTTTCCATCTTGTAGACTATATTTATTAGTCTATAAATATTGCGGTGATGAAAAATGTGAGTCAGAGTAGGCCAGATTCTGTCGGATGTCGTCACTTGCGCGACGAACCATTCGTGCTGACATCATTCTTAGCGTGCGGCTAGTGGCACTTGCATCGGCGAAGGCGCCCGTCCACGCAGAACAAAGTTCCGCGAGGACCTCAAACATGTCTGTTTGACGTTTCATCAATCCTTTCGTTTCGTAGCTCACTACAAAGTTCATTGCTCAACGAAAGCTGTGTCGTTTCTGTTGCGTTGCTCGGCCTTACGACCGTTTGCCTTTGGGCAACTCGCTTTTTCGTTTTCCAGAGAGAAAACGGATGTCCGGACCTTCCTCAGAAATAGAATCGATAGTTTTGCGACTCTTGTCAATCTAATGACAAATTCCGAAGTCAGCTCTCTGACTCACAAAAAATAGGAAGAATTAGAGTTTTTAAGGCTTTGCTTTGACTATCTGAGAAATTAATGTTCTTTTTTGAACAACACTCTTTCTAGAGACCAAGCGCGAGAACCTTGACTGAGTAAGACTAATGCAATTGCGAAATATAATGCGGCTAACTCCCCACCGTTTTGAATAGGCGACCAACCCTTGTTTAGGAAATGCACCGAATAAAATGCCCAAAACATTTGAATTCCTACTAGAATTGCCGTATATCTTGTGAAAAGTCCTAATATGATGAGAATTCCTCCGAAGAACTCGACAATACCTGCAACCCCCATAAGGCTTGAAAGATCGGTAATTGCCTTTCCTCCAAACCAGCCGAATAGCTTTTGAGCCCCATGTTGAAAGAACATAAACCCTGCAAGAATACGAAAGACTGCATAAAGCTGATCAGTATATTTTTCTGAAATTTTGTCAAGAATTTTCTTTACCATTGTTTGTTAAGAAAATTGAAGTATTTAAATTTAATTGTAATTTGAGCATTGTATAGCCCACAGACATATGTCCTAGCCCTCAGAATAGTTTACGGCAAGTTTAAATAGGTATTCTGGTATGGTTTTTTATGTTTAGTCAAAAAAGTAAAATATTTGGAGTAATCATTTTTATATTTGCTTTTAGTTTAGCTTTTGTTTTTGCAGAGACTCCTGTTGGACAGGGATCGGCTCTTGGAAAAGCGGCTGATGCAATGATTTGTAAAATTGATTTTACTGTCGCAATTCTTAGTGCTTATCAAACAAACATTAATTCATCTAATCTTTCATTTATTATAGATTCCCTTGGAAAAGACAAGACTCAACTACAGACTCTCTCTTCTACTGGAAATGTTTCGATAATTAGAGACTATGTCAGAAATACATTTGATTCTAATCTGAAAATGGCTCGTGAGAGTGTAGAGGGAGTAAGAGGTGGAGCGCACAAGAATCTTACTAAAGATCAGAAACAAAGTTTAAAAGATGCCTATAAGAAAGCGCAAGATACTTTTAGTGTTTGTCAGAAAACGGGATTAAAGAATTTGGGAGATAAGCGCGTTGAAGAGTTTATGAAGATACTTGACCAGCATTCAATCATTGCAGATCGTTTGGTTGCTAAAGGGCTCGATATTACTGGGATGAAGAAAGTTATTGATGATGCTAAGGCACAAATTATCAATCCATTGAAAGATGCTCTTGGAAAGGCGAATAGCTCTGACGAAATACATGCTATCTTAAAGAAATACTGTTTAATGGATGGATGTAAAAATGGAATTAACTTTCATTTTGCTACAAAGTTTGAGATGGAAAAGTTGAGTTCTACATTGAACTTTGTTAAATCTAGAAATATAAGTGTCTCTGAAGATCAGATTTCTAAAGTTGCAAGCGTAGTTAATTCTGCTCGTAGTCTTTTGAATGAATTGGGCAACACGCAGCATGCTGATGATGGGAAGAATATAAAAAACAGTATTCAGAATGCATATGGTGATTTGAAGAATGTTAGAGTTAGAGATAATAGAACTGCTAATAAAGAAATAAAAGCTGAAATGAGAGATAATAGAACTGAAGTTAGAGATAATAGAACTGCTAATAAAGAAATGAAAGCTGAAATGAGAGATAATAGAGCTGAAATGAGAGATAATAGAACTGAAGTTAGAGATAATAGAACTGCTAATAAAGAAATAAAAGTTGAGGCTAGGACGGCTTAATAAAATGAATCGAAACGTTAAGATAGGATTAGTTGTTTTGGCAGTAATATTATTAATGGCGGGTTTCTGGAAAATGAGTGCTCCTAATAAGAATGAACCTTTAAAGAATATCCCTCCTAAACCCATACCCTCAAATACTCAGGGTTCAGGAACCGCTCCTGAAGTTGCGGCTGATGGAACAACTACTCTAGATGCTGACTTAATTGCTAGCACAGGTACTCAAGATACGAATGATGCAGTTGTTGCATCTAGTGAAGGCCTTATTAGTGATGAGCCGGCATAAAATTAATTTATTCTTTCTCTAATCTTTCTATTTGCTCTTTTAATTCTCTTCTTGCACTAAAGTATTCATTTAATAGTTCGGGTGAAGTATTTTTATATCTCTCACGATTATTAAAAATATGATTATGGGCGATGTCATGAGAATTTAAAACTTCATCTAGTGTGGATTGTGAGCGATAATTTATTTCTGATTCTGAATAATCTTCAAGAGCCGCTAATCCATAAATATTTTCATTAAAAAATTCTTCTATATCCTCTGTGTCTTCTCTTAATCTAGAAATTTGACTATTGAGATAACAAATATCCTTTCTCGGACATTGGCGCCATTCTTCAACAATTGAATGTTGATTTAATTTATTAATTATTGCTACTTTTGTCTGCACGCAAGTTTTTTTTAGATAATTCAATAGTGTATAAAACATAAAATGTTCATTAGAAAATGCTATTTAAAGACTTTGGTGATTGGAAGAAATAAATAATTTGTTCAAACGTTCAGGAGCATTTTTCTCATACTCTCTAAGGCCTTCTAGTATTTGGTTATACAATTCTCTAGTTCGTTGTTGATAAAGATTTTCTGAAAATTCAATCAGCATTCTTTTATTTTCTATTATTGAAATATCTATATCTTTTTTATATGGGAAAAAACGAATAGTGAAAGATTCCAATGTCGTTATAAGTTCTGGTCTTTGAAGTGCTTGAGGAAATTCTTTCCAATCTCCTGGAGATTTAATTTTAAGTTTTTCAATTAGACTGATAAATATTCTATCTTTTTCTTCCATATAATGCTAGAGAAACTCCTTTTTTAAAAACTATGTTGATTAAACATATAGATTTTTATCCGAATTTTTTTATTTCTAGAATAATTTCTTTATTTGTCATAGATTTAACTTTCCAGATTCTTTTCGCTCCGCTTCCAGCCTGCAATTCTAAAGTATTGAATTCTATTGCTCCTGAATCTGGTCCGTATATGGCATATTCTCCGTTTTCCAAGACATTCTTCTTTTGTTCTATTGAAACCTCTTTTGGATTTTCCATAGATAATTAGTGAAAATAGAAGTTTAAGAATGTTTTTATTGGAGGAAAGACAAGTAAGATAATTATCAGTGAAGCAAGGAGGAAAGACAACCATTTATAGTAATTGATTTATGAAGCTATTAGTGGATGCATGCTAAAACCCTCGGGTTCTCGGGCCTTACACATCATCTCTATCGACGTCATCTTCTTTGACGGCCTCTCGTGTCTCGTCTTGCGGAGGGCTTCGTACTTAGATGCTTTCAGTACTTATCCCTTGGTGCGTAGCTGCGCGGCCTGCTCATAACAACCGCTACACCAGAGGCACCCGAGTACCGTTCCTCTCGTACTAGATACTCGTTCCACTCAGACACGTGCACGCCTAGTAGATATCATACAAACTGTCTCGCGTATATTAGTCAATGCTTATTTATTTGCATTGTATGGACTATACCTTCACCCTAATATTTTAGGGGATCAGCGTCTTAACTATTTCAAAGAAATAAATTTCTCGAAGATCATCTGTCTTCTTTAATAATTCTCGATTTTCATTGGAACTGACGGTTCCTCATCGAAGTCTCTACAGGGGTAAGCGATTTTACTCGCCACCTTCCCTCGGGGTTACCAACCTTAAGATAGGTTTCTCCGATATGAGCTGATTAAATTTTTTATGCGATTACTCGCATACAACGCCGCGTTATTTTGATAGTTGCGATTCGATACGGGTGTTCGTTAGCTTCATGTTTACGTTCTTAACCCAGCTAACGATCCCTTTTAATGCGTGAACTCCGACACCCTTGGTTGCTTATGCACAACCAGGATAGGAAGAGCCGACAGCGATGTACCAAACCGCGCCGTCAATATGGACTATCGGGCGCGACAAGCCTGTTATCCTTGAGGTACCTTTTCTGTCACACACGAGCCCTATTAAAAAGCTACGTGGGGTCGCTAGGCCCGACTTTCATCTCTGCGTTCTTTGCTGTGCAGAACACAGTCAGGTAAACTTTTGCCCTCGCACTCCTCTCCAGATTTCCAACCTGGATGAGTTTACCATTAGGCCCGCCTGATATCTTTTCAGGAGGGTGCCGCCCCAGCCAAACTGCCCGCCTGTTGGTGTCCCCTCCCGGGTGAGCAACTTCAAGAAATATGAGTAGTGTTACATTGACGCCGAAGCTCCTACCTACGCTATGCATATCTCTTAAAGCTACAACAACAAGTTGCAGTAAAGGTCTACAAGGTCTCCGCTTCCCACTAGGCGACACCGGCTTTTTCACCGGTCAGTGAGTTCAGAAGGTGTTGGTTAGGGACAGTGACCACCTCGTTGAACCATTCATGCACGTCACCATTCAGATGACAAGGCATTACGCTCATTGAGTGTTTTACTGTCGTTAAATTATTATTATTCATTAACGTACGCCTTATATCGCTATAAGGATCGGACTGTAACTTCACAAAATATTTTTGTGTCTAGCGTTCAGTCTCTGAGGGTTCTTCTTTTGAAGTCTTCCCTGCTGATAATCCGCACTTTGAAATTTTCACTTTGTCAAAAACGTAAAGTTTTTGAACACCTCGAAAATTAAAAATTTTCTTAGTATTTCTAAAGTACTCAAAGATACTCGGATGTTCCAGCATATAGCTAAATTTTCTCTAATGTGTTTTATCTGTTCGTCAAGAACTTTATGTTCTTGAACGCCTCGAAAATTCCTAAAGAATTTTCTCAGTATCATTTATACTATGAAGCCTTAGAGCACTAAATTAATTTTGAGATTAAAATAATGTAAGGCAGTTCTTATTTAGTTCAACCTTAAGAGCCTCATAGTTAGGCCCGCCGTTTGATGGGTCTTAGCCCTCTTGAAAAAGGATTTGAAACACCACCACTGGGCAGGTCTCACCGATTATACTAGTCCTTTCGGATTTGCAATCGGCTACGTTTTTGATAAACAGTCGGGCGGTCCTTGTTATTGCAATCTACATTTGCCTATGAAAAATTCAAAGACAATTATAGACACCCCTTCTACCGAAGAAACAGGGCCAATATGCCGAATTCCCTTAACCAAATTATACCTTTCACGTCTTAGCCTTCTCAGCTAGAGCACCAGTGTCAGTTCTAGGTACAGCTTTCTACATTCTATGCACAATCTTTTCATGGACCCTAGGAATCTACAGTTCTCATGACGTGATTCTGCGAGCTCTTAGCATTACGCTCCCTCGCATTCGCACGCCACATTTCTCTCGAAATGCTGCATATCCCGAAGCAATATCGGGCACTAAACGAATGTAGCAAGTTCCGGAATATTAACCGGATGTCCATCGCCAACCGCAGTTAAGAGTTGACTTAGGTGCTGACTAACCCTTGGTTAAACGATATTGCCAAGGAAACCTTGCTCTTACGACGCTATCCGTTCTCAGGATAATTAGATCTTACTTCCACCAAGATTTTCATTGCTTTCCGCTCCATCTTTCCTCTCGGAAGGACTTCTGCGCAGAAAGGACGCCTGCCTAACAGAATACTCTTACGAGTACCTCTGGAGTATCGGTATAATGCTTAGCCCCGTCCATCTTCGACGCCTCGAACCTCAATACGTGAGCTGTTACGCTTTCTTTAAATGGTGGCTGCTTCTGAGCCTACATCCGTAGTGTCTTAGGTTCAAGACAATCTTTGTTACACTTAGCATCAATTTTGGGACCTTAACTCCAGTCTCCCTTGTTCGGGTCTCGGAACGGTACCTTACGCACCGGCCCCCACTCCTGATGTATACGGTGAGCATGTTCAGAGTTGGAAAGTAGTCCCGTAGCCAATAGGCTCTGCAGACTCAATCCGTGCTTTACCTCGCTCACGAGCACATCAAAGCTATACTGAGGCATAATTCGACAGGAACAAGCCATCGCCAGATTAGATAGGCTTTTCACCCCTACTCTCAAATCATCCAAGCACATGCATGTAGCACTGGTTCGGACCTCCATTCTCCTTTCGAAGAACTTCGTCCTGCTCAAAAGTAGATCATCTGGCTTCGTGTCTGCTCCGTGTGACTGACGCCTTTTCAGACTCGCTTTCGCTTCGGCTGGTTTTCACTTAACCTCGCCACACAGGGCAACTCCTTGGTTCATTTTTCAACACGCACGTTACAACATCGTAATGCCGTAACCATCATGTCACTGTTAGATTTCAAGTCTTTTAACCCTCGTTTAAGAGTACTTTTCAGCTTTCCCTCGCGGTACTAAGTTCGCTATCGGACTTGAATGTATGTTTAGGGTTGGCGGTTAATCCCGCCGTATTCAGACTCCCAATCTAGGAAGCCCTACTCTGTTGAAGAGCGACATACCATCTGTGCCTACGGGACTCTCACCCTATAATGTGCCTCATTCCAGAGGACTTCGGCTCGACGGTGAAGCCACTAACCTTCACCACATCTCTGCCCATCTTTCGACGGGAGATTCGGTTTGCCCTTTGCCCTTTTCGCTCGCTGCTACTAAGGGTATCACTGTTGTTTTCTTTTCCTGCCGGTACTAAGATGTTTCAATTCCCGGCGTATGCTTGCCCTTATTAAAGGGGCAGATCCTTAACGGATACGTTTTCGCATTCGGAGATCCTGGGTTCAATGCCCGCATGCGGCTCCCCCAGGCTTATCGCAGCTTGCCACGTCCTTCATCGCCATTCAAACCAAGCTATCCATCTAACAGCATTAGTAATCCAAAAATTAATTTGGTCCTGAAACTATAAAAATTTCAGGAATCAATTACCTGTATACAGAAAATTTGCTTACGCAAAATTTTCTGTCCAGTAAAATATAAATTTTACTGTAATAAAGTATAATCTTTATTCTTCTTCTCACATCGACGTCTCTAAAAGAGACGTGTCTGTGGGAAACGTTGTCTTTCCTCCTTGCTTCATTGAATATGATTTCAAGAATCTTTCGATCCTTGAGTACACCCGAGAATTTATTCTCGATGTCTCTGCCAGATAAGCAACCATGTTGCTTACCCTTCAGTCCGTCGTTTTACCGACAAACGTATTATGTTTTTACCGTCGTCCCCGACGTTAATTTTTAAGTCTTGTTTGACTTTCACTTTGGGTGAATATGATTTGTGATTAAAGGATTATTCAGAAGTCCGATTCGCTCTTGCTGCGCGGTTCCTCGCTTACGCTGTGGACCTGCTCGCTGTGGCGAACTGACTGGACCCGGCGAGAATCGAACTCACGACCCCCCGGTGCAAGCGGGGCGTTTTACCACTAGACTACGGGCCCTTATGGGATTTTCGTCTTGATGGTTTATAAAGATTCGTGCCGAATCTTTATCCTCTCAACTTTTTCAAGTTGAATGTTTAATCCTTTGTGTGTCATCAAACGCCTCGGTCGAGGCGCTCTCATCTGCGTCGCTTTTGCGACGACGTACAATATTATTTCAAAAAAACTTTCTTGAAATTCAATGAGTGGTATGCAAGCAAATACAAAATGATTATTATGTCAAGTACACAAAATGATAACTTGTCAAGAAATTCTCTTGACGTGTCGTTAAAATTATTAATTAATTTTAGGAGGTGATCCATCCGCAGGTTCCCCTACGGATACCTTGTGACGACTTAACCTACCTTGTCTTACAAAGGTTCGAACCTTGCGATCCTTGTCAATGCAAAACTCGGTTGGTTTGACGGGCGGTGAGTGCAAGGGGCATTGACTTATTCACCGGACTCTGATAAAATCCGATTACTACGAATTCCAGCGTCACGAGGGTGAGTTGCAACCCTCGATCTGAACTAAGCTGCAGTTTATGGGATTGGCTTCTCCTTTCGGAGTTGCATCCATTTGAATGCAGCATTGCCGCGCGCGTGTAGCCCAGGGTATTTGGGACGTACTCACCTAACGTAGCCCGCACCTTCCTCTCTGTTACCAGAGCAGTCTGTTTATTGTACAAATGCAAATAAACACACGGGTCTCGCCTGTTACCAGATTTAACTGGTCATCTCACGACACAGGCTGACGTCGGCCATGCATCTCCTCTCAGCGTGTCAGGTAAGCCCTTCAGACTGACCTTCATTCTGCTGTCGATCCTGGTGAGGTTCACGGTGTAGAATCTAATTGAACCGTACGCGTCACTCGTTGTAGTACCCCCCCGCCTATTCCTTTAAGTTTCGGTCTTGCGACTATACTTCCCAGGTAGCACACTCTCCGCCTTCGCTACAGCACTGATGCCTCTCGAAGAGGCACCAATGTTTAGTGTGCAGTGTTTACTGCTAGGACTACATGGGTATCTAATCCACTTTGCGCCCCTAGCCTTCATCCCTCACTGTCAGAACCGTTCTCGTAAGATGCCTTCGCTGTTGTTAGTCCAATCAGGATCAACACATTTTACCGCTACCCTGATCGTACTTCTTACGTCTCCCGGTCTCTAGCCATGCAGTCTCTCTTGCACGCCGGACCCTTAAGAGGCCCGATTTCACAAGAGACTTACAAGGCAAGCTACGGATGTTTTAGACCCAACAAATGTGGCTGCGACTTGGACTGCTGGGATTACCGCGGCGGCTGGCACCAGTCTTGCCCAGTCCTTATTCGCGGGACTTTTTACATCCCGCAAAAGATGTTCAATTATAGAAAATCACTTTGGCTTGCTTTGTCACACTTACGTGTATTGCAAAAGTTTCCCGACTGCTGCACCCCGTAGGGCTGGGAATAGTGTCTCAGATTCCCTCTCAGGGCTTCCTCGCTAAAGGCCCTTATGGATCATCGGCTTGGTGGGCTATTACCCCGCCAACTACCTAATCCACCGCAGCCCCATCCTCGCGCGAACTTTCGACGATTAATCATTCCAGAAAAAATCATCTATCGGTCCTTAGCCTCAGTTTCCCGAGGGTATTACCGGCTCGAGGGCAGGTTAGCTACGTGTTAATGAGCGGTTCGCCTTTTACTTCTTACGAAACAAACGACTTGCATGTCTCAGTGCAAACCAAATAGCCGCAGCCGCCAGCAGGATAAACTGGATTTAGAATATAAAATTCTTATGTTACCTTTGGCAAGATAATAACAACACTCTTAATCCTCCTTCTGACGACTGTTCATCACATCTGTGTACTTGGAATTATCAAAAATAAATTCTTGATAAAAAAATATAGATTCAAAACGTACTTGCTTGCATACCTCATACCTTACTTTGCAATTTGTCGTCGGGAACAGGAGTTCCGTAGACTATATCGTAAGGCACTCATGATTGTTAACATTGTAACGTTTCATTATGACCTTAAGAGGGTATATAAAGGTTTCGCTAGATTTTGCCGACGGAGATGGGGAGAAAATTGTTATGCATTTCCTACGGGCTGAATTTTAGTATATTTATGAAGAATTGGAGTAATGATTGTGCCTAGAGCGTCGAGAATAACAAGAACTCCGAAGACCCGCACATTTATTTCTTGAAAGCTAATTACTTCGTAAATCGCCAGAATGATGTATCCTGCAATGAGTGCAATAAAAAAGAAAGTCATCATACGAGCAACATTGACTTTAGCGTCGATAGAATCAATCAGTAAAAGAAGAGAAACGTGCGCCGAGGCTACTGAAAGCACCCAGAGCGTATAGAGTATTTTATCGAGATCGCTTGAAAGTCCTCGCTCGTTCCAAATTAAAATAAGTGTTAAAACGAAACTAAAGATATTAATAATAATTCCAGTCATTGCAAAAGATTTTGCTTTTCCTTTTTCATAGAGCGCGGCATTACAGAGGCCTGCAAGACTAAAGACTCCAATTATAAGAGTGGTAAATAGAATTCGCAGTTCAATCCATCCGTATGTGTCTGAAATAAAAACAATAATTCCCATGAGTGCTGCAAAGCACAACGAGATAATCATCGATAAAAGAAACGCTTTCTTCATGTGAAAACTTTCATCTATGAGTATTAATTGAAAGAGAAGTATTTAACTGTTATTTTATTCATCTTTAATTCTCGAGAAGATGCTCGAGCAAAGCCATACGAATGTAAAGTCCGTTTTCTGCTTGTCTGAAATATGCAACTCTTTTATCGCTCTGTTCAACTTCTATAGGTAAATTTATTTCGTCTATTTTTGGCAAGGGATGAAGAATTCTTGCACTCTCCTTTAACAACTTAAAATTATCTAGATTTATAATGTATCTACCTTTTGCTTTTTCGTATTCTTCTGGAGAGATTCTTTCTTTTTGAATACGTGTCATATATACTACATCTACCTCTGGAAGTATTTTGTTGAAATTTAATTCTTCTTTGAATAAAATGCGGTGCTTTGTAAGATAATCTTTTATGTCTTCTCTAATCTTGAGATTATCTGGAGAAATAAAGATAATTTCTATATTTTTAAACTTGCCAATTAAGTAACATATAGAACGAACAGTTCTTCCACTGGATAAATCTCCAACCATTGCAATTTTAATATTTTCAATTCTTCCTATTTCTCTTTGAATTGTATACAAGTCTAGAAGAGCTTGAGTGGGATGCTGTCCTTTTCCATCGCCAGCATTAATTATTGGAACTTTACTTATGGTTGAAGCTTGTTTTGCAATCCCTTCCTGATAATGCCTTATGACTATGCAATCTGCATACTCTGAAACTATTCTTATAGTGTCTTCTATTGTTTCTCCCTTTGCAGCGGATGAAAACTCTTTTGCATTTTCTGTGCTTATTACTGTGCCTCCGAGTTTTAGCATTGCAGCTTCAAAACTTAGTCTTGTTCTTGTACTAGGTTCGTAAAATAATGTGGCAAGAATTTTTCCCTTTAGAGAATCATTTAAAGTTTTTTTGTCTCTTAATTCGTCTGCTTTATTGAAAAGTTGAAATATGAGTTCTGGAGAAAGTTGCTGCGACTCCACAAAGTGTTTAAGTCTCATCTTAAGACCAGACTAAACTATGTTTAAAAATATTTAGATGAAAATGGGGGGAGATTACTTCGGTGGAGTCAGCATATCCCAGCCTTCTACGAATTCTTGGATGGGTGGAACTGTAACCTGAAGTTTTCTTTTTTCTACGTAGATTTTTGTGAGAAGGTAGAAAATCATGCCCAGACTCTTGTTGCTCTTGTTGTTTCCTGGAAGAACTTGAGTCACTCCGTTAGTAAGATTATTTGTATCGCAAACTGACATGACTGGAACTTTAATTCTATTTGCATCTTGCAATGCATTTTTATCAAGCCAAGGATCGCAAATTACAATTAGATCTGCCTCTGTGAAATTCTCGAGATTTGTGTTAGTCAGAATTCCGGCAGGATATTTCTTTGTGAAAACACGAACGCCTGTCGTCTCAGCAAATTTGTTTACTGCTTTCCATCCTGCTTCACGCTTACAAACAAGAATTATTTGCTCTGGGGCAAATTTTACAAGATAATCTGCTGCTTCACGCAATTTATCGTCTAAAAGTGCAGTGTTAAAGACTGCAAGACCGTCTGCTCTTCTTCTATAGACAAATTTGCGCATATCTGGAGTTATTACTCGTGTTCCTAAGTGAATAGAAGACTTTAGATAATCTTCCATCGGAACTAGAGTTTCTTTTTTGTCTTCTTCTTCTTCTGGCTTAACTTTCTTTTTAAGGTCTATGTCTTTAACGTCTTCTACTGCTCCCTCTAATTTTTTTGCTTTTTCTAGTAGTTTTGCGAGCTTTGCTTTTTTATCTTCGCTAGAGTCTGATTTTTTTTCTTCTGGAGCATCTACTTTAGATTCTACTGATTCTGTAGCGACATTCGATTCTTTAGACTTTTCGGATTTTTTCTTTGCCATTTTAATATTATATAAAGAGTACACGGGTTTGTCCGGGATTGTTTCAGCCGGTACGTGCTAATCTTCTGCTACTTGTGCATTGGTTTTGTGAGAAGACGAGGGTTTTTAAATGTTAGTGCTTGATTAATTGAATGACTCGAACGCGAAGTGTGATTATTCTTTTGATGAGTGTTTTGCTTATATTTATTCTCTTTTTTAGTTGTTCTATTGTTAGTGGGGAGGTCCTAAAGAAACAAAAAAGTTTTAGAGAATTTCTTGGACTATCTCATTTACGTCCCATTCCAATTGAGCCTCAAATAACTTCTCTCTTAGTTATTTTAAGAACGTCTAACGGAAAAACTCTTGATGCAACAGTGAACTTGTATAACTCTACTCATAGTCTTATTGCATCTGAAATGACGAAAGACGTTAATCATGTACTTTTTAAAAATATTATACTCTCGCCCTCTTCGGTAAAAAATCCTCCTTCTTATATCTTAGAAGTCATATCTCCAACTACGGATACAGTAATCCAGGAAATTAGGCTTACTCCTGGAATAGAAAATCTTGAAGAAGTTTATCTTAAAATTAAGATACCTTTTGCTAGTTGCTTTGATAGTGATGGAGGTATTAATTCTTTGGTTGCTGGAACTGCTAATATGATTCTTATACCTAAAAAAGAAGGAACTCGAGAAACAAAGCAAGATCAGTGTTATGGTAATGTACTTGTTGAACAATATTGTGATGAAGACCGGGCAATTGCTTACGAGCGCATTACTTGCCCTGGAAAATGTAGTGCTGGGAAATGCATTGTTGCGCCCTACTGCAAAGAGGGAGTGTGCATTCCTCTTGAGAATGCTAGCTGTTATTCTTATTTCAATGAAAATAATGTGTTTATCTCAGGCGAAATACTTTTAGCAGAAAAATCAATTGACTATAATAAAAAAATAGAACCTGTTAAAAATGTCCCTAGACTTCCTATTATTGGAAACGTAATTGCTGGAGGAAATGACCCTGTTCCTACATCTTATTACAATATTAGTGTTTTTGTATATGATTCTGAAAATAAAGAACCGATGGATGATGCATTTGTTCAATTGGAAAATGATATGAACTACTTTAGAGGAGAGCGTGATAATGAAAAAGGAATTTACAAGTTCAGCAATATTCCCGATAATCAATATGAACTTTTTGTTTATTTAAAAAATTATAAAAAATTTTCAAAAATAATTATTATTGATCTTTTAGAACCTGTGGAAATATTATCTAGAAGATTGGTAGTGGATCTTGAAAAAGAAGATATTCCTAAACTTATTAGAATTAATAATGTTTGTCTAGATAATAAAAAAATACTTCAAACTTCCTGCCAACCAATCGGTAGTTCGCTGCTCGATGTTGCACTAGCACCCGTCACAGTTACTTCTCAGTGCCCCGAGGGATATCATTGTGGCAAAGAAAAATGCATCCAAGATAAAATATTATTTAGCTTGCCGCAGGGAGATATAAATGGTGACAAGATTGTTGATAAGAAAGACGCTCTTGAATTATTGACTTCCCTAATCCAAGATTCTACTTCGAAATTGTCTACTAGTGCTGATTTTGATGGTGATGGAATTATTGATAATTATGATTTATATAGATTGATAAAATACATTAATGGAGAGATGCCTGCAGATATCGCTTTACCAGTAAAGTATTTAACTCTTGATACTTTGAGTAAATCTATTTTCCAAGAGAATTATGTTTCTGGATCTTTATCAGAGAGTAAGTCTAATATTCCTACCAAAAATTGGCAGATTGAGTTTGTTCAAAAAGGCCATAGTCGTAATAGCTGTATACCTCCTGAATTAAACATTAAATTTAAGAAAAAAGATCTCTTTGGAGGTAGAAGTACATATTCAGATCTACAGACACTGGGATATCAAAAAGTGCGTTTTGTTCCTGATTGTGATATACTGCAAAAACACGAAGTTGATAACCAGGTTAGAGAATATGTTCTTTATTCGACTTATCGAGCTTATGGCTTGCCAGTTAATGATGTAATTGGATTTGCATCTGTAAATTTAAATGTACCAGATAAAGAAATTACTCGGAAAGAGAAAAATCAATATTTCTTGTTACAGCGCCACGATGAGAAAGATGATCAAACTCCTTTTATGAAACAATTCGGATTTAAAGAAATTATTCAACCTAATGAGAGTATTTTTGATGGAGATGATCATACTAGTGATAGACTTACTCAAGTAAATATTGTCACGGGATGGCAAGTTGAAGATCAAGAAAAACTCGACCCGGCTGGTAAAGTACCTGATCGAGTTGAAAAATTTGAGCCGCCTAAACCCATCTTAAAAACATTGTTACTTGAACCTAATACTTCGATTCGTAACCGTATTCTTGAAAACTTTTTTAGTTTATACGATCGCGGCGTTTTACATAATGAATATTATGGACTTGATGAAAAAACTGGACTCTGGAAACCTATTCCAACAGATATGGATAGCTCTTTAAATTGTGGATATTATCCTAAAGGTTGGACGCGTGATGTGTTTGAAAAAGCAGAGAGCCAGGGGCATTTATCATCTGAAAAGAAAAAAGAATATGCTACTTTGCTTTATCGTCATGCTCGAG
This sequence comes from Candidatus Pacearchaeota archaeon, assembly GCA_964202455.1. Classification (GTDB taxonomy): domain Archaea; phylum Nanobdellota; class Nanobdellia; order Pacearchaeales; family GW2011-AR1; genus VGKP01. The sequence continues at coordinate 47,100 of CAXNIJ010000008.1, forward strand.
AATTATTTGACAATCCAGACATGCTTTATAGCATGCTTGTATTTGTAGATCAATATCCATTTGAAGAAAATACTATTAAGATGAAGAATACGCTGCGCTGGCGATTTTATTATACTGCACTATACTATGGCTCTGAAGAATTCGCTAACGAACTTGGAGTAATATATGTTCCATTTAGTCATCAGGCAGATTACGAACGTGAAGCAAAGCGCATTCTTGCCTCTGTGAATTATAGAACTATGTGTTCTGGAAGCGATTCTAAAAGTCAAGATTATCAAATTCTTCAAGAATTTTTTGATAAAAAGAGTAATTCTGGTGAAAATGTAAAAATTCCTGTTCCAAAAATATAACTTTATTCCGTTATAAACTTCAAATAGATATGTTTATAACTTATTTCTCTGTAGAAGTGTTATGAAACAAGAAATGACTACAACTACATTTACACTTGAGGGACATAAAATTGTAAAGCATATTGGAATTGTAAGGGGAATTATAGTGCGTTCCAGATCTATAATCGGAAACATTGGTGCCGGAATTCAATCTCTTTTTGGAGGAAATATTACTCTTTTAACAGAATTGTGTGAACAAGCACGAAAAGATGCATTTGAAATGATGGTTAAACATGCTGAAGAGCTTGGAGCTAATGCGATTATTGGAGTGAGATATGATGCTACTGAAGTTATGGCTGGAATAACTGAAGTTCTTTGTTACGGGACTGCTGTTAAAGTGAAGAAATAGTGATTTCTTTTCTAAGATGAAGTTGTAGAATTAATCTTAACACATGTATACTTCTTGGTAGGCGTATGTTATGCCTTCGAAAGTTCCAGACTTGACAATCAGCTTCTGAAAAACTATCTCTGTTCGTTCATGAATTGAGTTCTCTGTTCCCGCTTCATACTTTACTTTGTGCCCTACGAGCTCTTTTTCTATCAGTCTCATTTCAAATGGGTTTCTCACATCGAGGGGCATTTTAAATAGATTAAATATAAGATTTTCGTTTTCAAGTACAATCTCGACTATAGGTGTTTTCTCTTTTTTATATACTGGACCGCTATGCATCTCTCCAGTAAGTTTAGCAGATTTAACGATTCCTTCAAGTTGAGTCATGAAAAATTATTGAAAAGAATGCATATAAATCTTTCTCCGTTTTTTTTATCTTTTAGAGTAGTTATTCTTCTTTCTTTTCTTCTACAATTTCCAGATATCTTAAAGGTATGAGGACAAGGGTTACACCTTTTTTATGTTTGTCATGGAATTCTACATCTGCATCTTTAGGAGGATCTCCGTAAATCATCACTACTTTCCCAGTGTCTCCTTTTTCTATGCCTTCTGATCGTAGAGAGACTCTTGTTTTGACACAATCGTATTCACAGATGTCTTGGATTTTTTTTCTAATCATCATTTTTTTAAAGAACTCTCAATTTCTATAAGCCTATTTAATTTTGATTCTCTCCATTTCGTTGCGATACCGCATTTTATATAATCTGCCTGGAATGCAAATGCATAATCTGCTATTGCCGAGTCTAGAGTTTCACCAGAGCGATGAGATAGAATGGTGATTATCTTATGCTTTTTGCAATAATTGAAAATTTCTTGAAGTGCTAAAAGAGAACCGTTTTGATTTGGTTTGATAATGACTGCATTGATTGCTTTTGTTTGGACAGCTTTTTTTATTCTTGATAAATGCGTTGCAGTTAGATCGTCTCCAACTATCAATTTATTTTTCGATTTTGAAATTTTTGAAAAATATTTGAAATCTTCTTCGTGGAAAGAGTCTTCTAAGTACAAAATTGAATACTTATTCTGAAGATAAATTATATAATCTAGTTGTTCTTCTCGTGAAAGTGTTTTGTCTTGATAATTATATAGACTATTTTTGTAGAAAGTGGATGATGCGACATCTACTCCTATTTTAATTTTTTTAAATTTTGATAGTATCTGCAAGATCTTTTCTTCATCTAGTGGTGTTTGCCAAGCGCCCTCATCATTCATAAATTTTGCAGAGAGTTGTTTTTTTAGTAGTAAATGATTTGACTTTATACTTGCAACATTTTTTATGAAAGATTTCTCTTGTGGAATTAATAGAAATTCTTGAAAAACAGTCCTATATTGATAATGTTTGCTGTGGAGTCCTCCGCCTACGGCGTTGCCTATGGGAATAGGGAGACGCTTTGCTACTATATTGATGACTTGCCAGAGATCTTTATTTTGTTCTTTAGCTAATGCTTTGAGTATTGCAGATTCTAATGCAAAAAGTGCGTTAGCTCCAAATTCTAAAGGGCTATTTAATTTGAATTTATTTTTTATTAATAGCTCTAATTTTTTGAGGTCGCTAAATGAATTAAATTCGAGAGAAGTCTTGAGACCATTAATTTCTTTGATGTTCCAATCTATAGATTTATGATATGGGGGCGTTTCATATTTCCCCGTTGATTTTCCAGATGGTGAAGATGCTTTTTGTCCATTTATTAATACTTCAATTGTATCTTCGCCTCTTGAATCAATTATTTTTCTCGCTAAAATATTCTTAATAATCATAAACTAATATAGAAAATAAAGTTTTTAATACTTCGTACAGAGAAAAAATACTATTGTTCTTCTGTGCTAGAAGCTGAAGACTCTAATTCTGAAGAATCTTCGTCATGTTCTACTAAGCCCATTTCAGAAGCATCCTGAACTATCTCTTTTTCTACTTCTTGTTCTTTTGCAACTATTTCTTCATCTGAAACTTTTTCTTCTTTGACCGCTAATAATTTATCCTTCTTCTTTCTTGGAGTTGGACGACTAATGGCTATTGGAAGCACCCCCTCAGTTACTTCTAGTTCTGCAAGTTTTAAAGCGTCATATTTTAGTTCTTTAAGCTTTTCTTCAGTTATTTTTAGGAGTAATGGGGCATCCATAGTTATCTGTAAAGCTCTAGCTCCAATAATCCTTGCTAATTCGTATTTTGTGAATGTTTGTTCCATGGTGAAGCGTGTTAGATGAACTTTTTAAGCTTATCGTTTAATTCATCATATTTCTTTGGAAGAATGTCCATGATTTTGATTAGCTCTTCTTGAGTAAACGGATCTTCTCCGCTCTTTTGGCAAGAATTTAACATATATTGCCCATTCCACTTTGAAATACCCCAAGCCACTCGCACATCACAAGCTTCTTGTTCTTCGCGTGTTGGATCAATAATTAGAGAATTGCCTAACTTGAAAACACTAATTGAAATTGGCGCTATTTCTTTAGAAAGAGGTAATGGTTGTTTTGTACGATGCTTATAATCGACTCTTCCTTTTTCATCAATTCCGGGAATTACTGCAGTCTTTAAAGCGGCTATGGCTCCAAGTGTTGCAACATCAATAAGATTACCGTCGTCGTTGATTGGATAAACATCGATTATTACTGTCCAGACTTTCTCGCCTTCTTTTACTACTAGTTTTTTTAAGTCAATCATTCCAGATTCTCTAATCGCTCGATCTACAAGTCTAGGCAATTCAATTGCCTCAAATTTTGGTGGGCCAGATTCAAATCTGGGAGAGGCTAAAGGCAATAGATCTCCTGAAACCATTAGATTACCTTTATCGAGAGAATCTGGGTAGGGTGCATCTAGAGTTAATTTGACTCCTACAACTACTTCTGTTTTTCCTAATTTCACTCTTGCAGAACCTTCTGCGCAATTAGAAACTTTGAAGTCTACACTTAGAGGTCGATGTTCTAGTAATCCTCTACCATCGAATCTTTTCCCTGCTGCAAACATATTTTTCAAAGTTGCAACGGTAATATTGGAACATTCCATTGAACTCATGGTAATACTACCTCCTTTAGTGCCTTCTTCTGCACTTCATAAATTTCATCGCAAGCCTTATTTGCTAATTCTAAAACTTCCTTAACTCTCTCTGGCTGAATTTTTCCATCTAACTGAATTAAAGTGAATTCATTTGTGTTTGCAATTTTTGCAAGAGGAAAATCGGTTGGACCTTCTCCGCCTTCAAAATCTTCTTCAGTTTTATCTAAATCGACTACAATTTCTTGGTCTTGCTTTCCAATTGCTACTGAACAGATAAGGTTCTTCATAGGTATTCCTGCATGAGCTAAAGCTAAAGATGCTGCATTTATCCCTGCGGTTCTTGTTCCGGCGTCTGCTTGTAAAATATAAATTTGTACATCTATCACTGTATTTGGGAACTCTTTAAGGTCTAGTACTGGAATTAGAGCCCATTCAGTCATTTTTGAAATTTCTTGAGATCGTCTAGATGGTCCTGGCCTTTTTCGGTCATTTACTGAGAAACTTAAAAGGTCATAATTACAGCGCAAAATTCCTGTTGCAGGATCCTGCATATGTTGAGGGTGAAGTAAGCGAGGCCCATAGACTGCAGCTATAGCGATTGTATTTCCAAAAGCAAACATGGCCGAGCCATCTGCATTGGGAATTATTCCGACTTTTGCAGTCATTGGACGTAAATCGTTACTCTTTCTTCCGTCGGGACGTTTGAACTTTTCTGGCATTAACTTATCCTCCCAAGTATTGCTCTTGATTTTGGAAAACTTTCTGCTGATTCATGAACTTTGAACGCATCATAAATTTCATTGAGACGAACAAGAGAATCTAAATAGAGGGAGAATATTGGAGAGGTTGATTTTAAAACCGGTTCATCGCGCCAGAGATATTTTCTTTCTTGGATAATTTCAATAGTATTTTGTTGAAGGGGGAATGATATTTGTGGGATTATGCAGTCTCGAAGATATTGAACCTGTCCTAATTTCATTCTACTTACTTCATTTGGTAGTCCTAACTCAGTCAATAGAACGCGTTCAAGTTCAGGTGAATGAGGTGAAGTAGTTCTCCCTATTATATTGGCCATTGTAATCGGAGGTTTTGGTTTGCCCATCATTTCAATTTTCCTGGAACCAGGCCTCCATTTTATCAGTTAATCCTTCTACAGCGACTTTTTCTGTAACAAATTCTATGGCCTTCCTAGCCTTAATTTCTCCATCCATATCTTTGCCTTTAATCCAGACCCAACCATTTTGTCCTACAGTGATATTGCATCCGGTCTTTTCTTTAATAAGATTAATCATGCTCCCTTCTCGACCGATAACTCGAGGTACCCGATTAGGACTTACTCTAAAAATAAATCCTCCTTCAAGTTTACCTAAACCTTTACCGTTAAAAGTGAGATCGATCCCTCTAGAGTTTACTGACCAGATTTTTGCTGCAATAACATCTCCGATTGCTAGAAATTGATCCATATCTGCTTTGTTGATAAATCTTGGAGATTCATCTAATGGAAGAAAACCATTCGATGCAGAATCTATATCTGTAACCCATCCGTTAAAAGTAATATTTGTTACTCTGCCTATTACTACATTATTTCTGCGAGGAATAAAAGCGCCAGTAATGGCTATGACCTTAATTACTCTTCCCGCTTCTTCTGCTAAACCAAAACGACTTGCGATAATATTTTCGCCTTGTCTTCTAGCGCCTTCACTAGGTAAATAATCTTCTCCAGAAATAATGATCTCTCCCGGGATAACTACTCTTCTCTTCTTTACACTATCTTCGCCAGATTCAGAGGTAATATTTTCTTCTAATTTAGTTTCGCTCATGTAATTTGTATCAGACAATAGATAATGATAATAGTTCTAAAGTCCGCTAAGTGTTATTAGAAAGGGTTATTATTAAGGGTTTAAAAACCTTGTGTTAATCTGCAAATTTTGGAATCATGCAACACAACAGTTAATCTGATTCGTCAATGTAAAGATAATCTCTGATTGAATTAAATCCTCGTCCTTTTGTTCTAACCCTGATAACGTCTCCATGCTCGATTTTTATTTTTTCCCCATATCTATCTGCTTTTAAACAAGGGTCTCCTTCTTTGTCAAGAGAAACTCTTCCTAAAGTATATCTTCTATTACTCCTATTTCTTCTGAATATAAACATTGCACACCTATCTCCAAGGTGTTTTTCTAATGTTCTTGGACTGATAGTCCCATAATTCTCTACCAGGTTAATAGAAACATCTATAAGTTATTAAAAAAATTAAAAGAATAATAATTACTGCCCAAAATGATTGCTTTCTAGCTTTTTCTTTCTTAATATTTCCTATTTCATAAAAAAGCAGACCGATGATTAGACCAGGTATGAAAAATAAAAAAAGTTGAGTTAGTATTATTTGAGGCAGTGAATTAAAAATTGTTGAATTTGCTAAAGAAGTTAAATTAAAAGTTATATAAATTAGACTCCAAACAATTATGCCTAATATGGAATATTGCCAGCTCTTTTTCATAGAGTTATTAGAAAGATGTATTTTTTAAATGCTGTGGTGAGAACTATCCATAAATACTTTTCAATAATATAACATCTTCTTGAACTATTTCATTATTTGTACAAGAAGTAGTATCCCAAAGAACACTTTTAATATTGTTTGAATGGGGAAGACCAAATGTATGCAAGAGTTCGTGTAAAGCAATATCTGAACTTGGACATTCTTCACCCTCTGCAGGCAGAGGGATATAAACTGTTGCTCTGAATATTATTTTACCAGTCGTATTATGAAACGCTAGACCGGCAATGTTTGAATTTCCATCTGGACGATTGGCCTCTCTAATTTGACGGGGAATTTCCCCTCTAAAAACTATATCTGCCTCTTGTTCACTTACTCTTTGAAATGTAATTGAAGGTACGGCATTATTTAATCGTTCTAGTGTATATTTTACTTTTAATTCCTTGCTCTTATATATTGCTGGATCTGAATAATCTGAAAAATTTGTCGTGTATTTCAAAGGCATATGATTCCAATGTTCAATTTGAACATTTTTGAAAAGATCATTATTGTATAATTCTTGATAAGATTTATAATTCAGATATTCTCCTTGAGAGATTATTAGATTTATTATCCTAGATTCTTCCAAGCTCTTTGGTATTATATAATTCATCCTAAATTCTCCTATTTTAAGAGTTATATTTTGAGGATAATTTGAAAAGTTTTCAATTGTAAATTTGCCTCGATTAGTTTTTCCTAATGAAATATTGTCAGCTATAACTTCGCCATCCATAGATTCATTTGTATTATTTATTGGAAAATTTAGAATGATTTTTTTAGAAGGTACTTCTATTTGTCTTATTGAATAATTTGCCGGATCTTCAATTGGGGATGAAGTCTGTATACTAAATAGGATAATTGTTGCAGAAACCAAGATAGCTATACAAATTATTATAACGAAGATTATCGTCTTCATATTATTTCTTTTCTTTTATTTCTTCGCTTTGGATTGCTCCATGCGCCACGGCATTTAACTTATCATAAAAATCTAACTGCATGCCTGCGGGAATATTTATGACGGATTGCAAATTTCCATTTGCAAGCCACTCTTCACTTTCCTTAAAATCTTTTAAAAGACCATAAACTTGTCCAGTGAAACGTGCAGGAATTACCAAACGAATCTTCTTTGTTTCTAATCTAATTGGAAGAATTACTTGCAATTTTTCTATAGCTCCAGTAAGTTGTTGCTCTGGAGGGCGATTATCTATATGAACATGGGCTTCATCTAATGCTCTCCTAAGACGTTCTTCTGTATAGGGTCTTCCATTTTGATCTACTGAATTCTTTAAAAGAAGATTGATGACTTGTTTAATTTTTAGGTCTCTCTCGGCGTCACGATATTCTTGTGTTTTCTGAACTTCTCCTGAGACAATTATTTTTTGCGCGACTTGATAGGCATCTTCTGTTCCGAAAGCATCTATAAGGCTTGCTTTTGCAGAATGTAATCCTTTTTTCAAATCTGAAAAAATGTTTGGAGTGACTAAAGCTTGAGTTATATTTCCCTTTCCAGATTTAACTTTTAGAGCTTCATCTAAATCTACAAGAATTTCATAATGTTGATTTTTTATTTTAATGCGGGCAGTTACTTGAGGCATATTGATTGAAGATATGGGTATTATATAAAGATTATGCTAACAAGTAATTAGCAAAGCTTAAAACCTCAAATTACTTGTGATATTTGGTGATAAAAGATGATTTCTCAGAAAATTATTTTGGTGTATGGTAAACTTACTAACGTTTTTTTCCTTTCAAAAATTTTAGCTAGTTTTTCTAAATGGATGTTATTTGTCGCTATATTCTCTGTTTTTGGCCTAATGTTGTTTTTGTTTTTGCCAAATAACTGTTCTGAATGTGTAGATTATTCTCGGGATTGCTCTGAGAATTACCGTGAGATCGTATCTATTGGAGAAGCTTATTCTTGTGATAAAATAACGACACTCGTTCACCGATGGGAATATGATAACTTTTGCAAAGAACAGTGTAAATTAGATATTGCTGTAAAAAACAGAAACCCTGAACAATGTGAGAATATTCAAAAATTGAAGGATGGCACTAAAGTTTTGCCTTCTTTAAGAGATAGTTGTTTTACATTGATTGCACAAACGTTGCGAAAAGATAACCTATGTAAACGTGCTGAAAGTGTCTGGGCACAAAATGAATGTGTAAAATCTTTGCAATAAAATGAACTTTTTGTTTGCACCGATTATCCATAAAGCTTAAATAGCCTTTTTCTTTGAAAGGTGGAGAGGAAATTCTATGGATATACCAACTGAAATGCAGCATCAAGCAATGGGGTACGATCGTGCAGCCACGATGTTCTCACCAGATGGACATTTACTTCAAGTAGAGTATGCAGAAAAGGCAGTAAAATGGGGTAGCGCCAGTATTGGACTTGTTTGTAAGGATGGAATTATGATAATAGCTGATAGAAGAATTCGCGATAAGTTAGTGGCTCCTGAATCTATGAATAAAATTTATGAAATAGACGAACACATCGTTGCTACTGCTTCGGGTTTATTATCTGACGCTCGTATACTTATAGATAATGCTCAAGTTCTAGCTCAACAAAATAGAGTTACATATGCTTCTCCAATTGAACCTATATCGATTATAAGGATGATTGCTGACCGGAAGCAAATGTCTACTCAATATGGTGGAGCTAGACCATATGGGGTTGCATTCCTTCTTGGAGGAGTTAATAAGGGAAAAGTCCACCTTTATACCTCAGATGTTACTGGGAATTATTTGGCGTATAAAGCTAATGCTCTAGGTGAGAATGATGAGAAAATTAAAGAAATATTAAGAAAGGATTATCGTGAAGATATGAGTATTGAAGAAGGTATAAAGTTTTCTCTTAAGATTTTTAAAGAACTTCTTGAAAAGAATTTTGATCTTCAGAGATTTGATGCAGGATATATTAAAACTGCTGATGAGAAGCTTGTGCGCTTGCATGGTGATGATTTGAAGAAGTATTCTAAATAGATAGTCTAAAATATTAAGACAAGTTTTAAATATCTTGACATTATTTATGTTTAGAAATCTTAATAGTCTTCTACCAAAAAACCAGCTTCAATGGATAGTGTATTCTCCATCTGAAATTAGACCTTCGGTTAGAGGATCTTGCATATACGCTCTTGCAATGCCTGCAGAACAACAGGGATTTGTTGTGAGATACCTCACAGATACCTGTACTTTGAAATCTGAACTTTTTTCTTTATTTGAGAAATTATCTGCAGATAACTATCATGTAGTCATCTGGTTAGGAGTTAATTCTAGAGCGATTAAAGAAGTTATAACTCGAACATCAAATCGTATTCCTAATCTTGAAGATATTAGTGGCCCGATAAACTATAATGCTCGTTGCATTTATACTGCTTTGAAAATATTTTCATCTAGCCGTCTTGAGATAGATAATTTAGAACCTAATGCTGGTGCATTGTTTGAAGGAAGAATAATTGATTAGATTAAGTCTAACCACTTTCTCATAAAAGAAGCAATTATTATTGTGAAAACAAAATACGCCCAGAACCAACTGAAAAAATTGAAAATGCTTCCAGGATTAGTTGTAAAATAATCACTGAACCATCTGAAAAGAAGAATGAGTGGGGCTATTGTAAAAAGAGAAGATTTGAAAGTTAGCTCGAAAGTTCTTGGAATAAATTCGAAACTTTTCTTTTGAAGTTCCATCATTTTTTGTGGATTTTCTTTGTGAAGTTTCATTTCTTCATTTAAGGCTTTTTGTTCTTTTTTGAGCTGCTGCATTGCTTCTTTGTCAATTGTTGCTTTTTGAACTAGACTTGTTATTAAAGTTAAAACAAATACAATAATAATCATTCCAAAATCTCTGTTCCAATTTAAAAGCGTACCTGCGGTAGGATCAAGAACTGCATGTCCAGATTCTTTGATAATCGGAAATGCGTCCCAGAGTGCTGGAATCATCATGGCTATGACTGTGACTAAGAGAAAAAGTTTCATTCCTTTCATTTTGAGATCCTCTTTGAAATTTTGTTCATATTATTGCATTACCTTTTTGAGCGCAGGATGCATATCCATTGCATGTTGCTGGGCTACATTTTGATAAAGTTGATACATAATCATAACTGCAAGTAAAATTGCAGTTCCTGAAACGAGTGCACCTAGAATATCTGCAATAGCCGATAGAAGTCCTACTGCTAAACCGCCCATAATTGTTAAAGGTAAAATATATCTCTTCAATATTGATTCAAGAACTCGTTGATCTTTTCTAAATCCTGGAATTTGAAGACCTGAGGCTAATATTTTTTTTGCCTGTGAAGATTCGTCCATTCCCGAAGTTCTAACCCAAAGAACTGCAAAAACCGCTGAGAATATCATAAAGAAAATAGTATGCGAAATTGATTGCCAGATTTGACGTTGTGAAAGGCTGCCTTTAATTGCAGAATCGAGTAAATGAGAGCTACTTAACCAAAATGTAACTCCCGAAGTTGGTTGGCCATTACTAAATGTTCCTAAAATTGGATTTCCGGAATTTTCAAGAAGTATTCCAAACAGTTGAAGATTAGCAATTAAAGCTGCTACTAGAATTACTGGAATTACTGAAGCATAAAAAAATGCGAGAGGCCATTTCATACTATGCCCTCTAAGTCGCTCATATGTGAGGGGGATTTCTACTTTTAAGCTCTGTGCGGCAACTACTAAGAGGAAAATTACAATTGTCGCCACTATCGCAGCGAGTGCGGCAAGTGCTTCTGATGGTGCGCCATTTATTACTGAATGTATAATGACTAATACTTTCCCAACGCAAGAAGTTTGAGATTCTGAGAAGTTGACTAAACAATTTTCTCCAGTTGGAGTGATAAACTGAAATAACTGTGCAAACATTCTCCAGGCTACTCCTGCGACGATGAAAATTGAAGTTCCTGAACCAAATCCCCATTTGGTTACTACTTCATCCATAAACATAATTGCTAAACCTCCGAGTATTAATTGAATTATGAGAATTGAAGTTAGATTTGGAGTTATTGGTTGTAGACCGCCCATTAAGACGTAAACTAATGCTTCAAAAATTATGAAAAACATTACACCTAATTTTTGTATTCCTTGAAAATATTTTTTACCTTCGCTAGTAGTAGTATCTATCTTAAGAATTCCTGAACCGACGAGAAGTTGTAAAATAATTGATGCCATGACTATTGGTCCAATACCTAGACTTATTATGCTTCCAAAATCAGTACCTAATATTATCGCGAGATATTCAAAATTAGCTAAAGAGTTGGGGCCAAGACCATATAACGGAATATTTGCTAAGATAAAGAAAGAGAAAAGAATAATTAAAGTCCATTTTAATTTTATATTAAAACTTAACTTTTTTTCAATTGGGTGCTTTACCTCTGGAAGATTGTAAAGAATATTTTTAATATCCATCTAATGAATCTCCAGTATGTTCATCAAAAAATTTATTTTTTGAATGCCATCGAGAATTAAAAATTCTTGAGGTCTTACAAATTTCCAGCTACCTTTGTTCATACTCCAATGTATTAAAAAGAGTTTTTAAAGCTGTTGGGGGCAGAGTTTTACCGAGGATGGAGAGGTTATTGTTTCTTTATAGAAGCTTTCTTTGCAGTCTTGATCGGTTTTTCTTCTTTCTTAAGTTCTTCTTTTGATTCTTTGACTTCTTCTTTTTTATCTTCTTTTAATTCTTTAGGACTTTCTCTTTTTTCTGATTTGTCTAATTTATCTGATTTTTTAGAATTTTCAAATGGAAGCGTAAGTGTTCCTTTTGCAGCTTTTATTTTTTC
>CAXNIJ010000009.1:0-51148 GCA_964202455.1 Candidatus Pacearchaeota archaeon
CTGCAACTCCAGAAATTGCAACTCTCGCTCTAGGCAAACCTTTCATTCTCTTAGGAATAATTACCATGTTCACCTCATATCTCTCCCTCTCAATGTCTATGATCGATACTCTTCATTTAGATTTCAAAAAATCTAGAAAAAAATCTTGGTTATATTCCGTATCTATTCCAATTATTCTTTACTTTCTCTTCTTTTTACTCAATCAAGCAACATTCACTACAATTCTCAGTATTGGTGGAGTCGTCTCCGGAGGTCTCACCGCTCTTCTAATTCTTGCAATGGTGCGTCGTGCAAAACAACACGGAGATTCCGCTCCTGCGTATAAAATGCCATCAAGCCTCTTTCTATTATCTATCTTAGCACTTATTTTTATAGGTGGAGCATTCGCAGAGTTAATCCAAAATATCCTTCCTTTTTTTAATTAAAGTAATAATTTCTGTAAAACTTCCCTCGAAACTTTAAAATCTGCTCTCTTCTGAGTAGCTCGCATTATTTCACCCATAAGAAAATCAAATGATTTTTGCTCTCCTTTTTTATAATCCTGGACAGCTTTAGTATTCTTTCCAATAACTTCTTTCACAATTTTCTCTAGTTCCTTAGTATCGCTAATCTTTCCCGCAATTCCCTCAGGCATGAAGCTCTTTGGAATAAATGTATTCAAAATCTGCTTTGCCTGTAGTTCTGTAATCTTTTTATTCTGCACAAGTTTTAATAAAGTTACAAAATGCTCAACTTTGATATCTACTTGATCAAGTTTTTTCTTATCATAATTCAACACTCTCAATAATTCAACAGTCACCCAAGGCAATGCAAACCTTGCATCCACTTTCTCAGCAACCTTCTCAAAAAACTCAACAATATCTATATTTTTAGCCAGAATCTCTGCATTTTTAGAATCTATCTTATATTTCTTAACTAGTTTAGCTAGTTTCACATCTGGCGACTCTGGCAATTTAGCTTTCATCTCTTCAACCATCTTTTTATCAAATACTAAATGTTGCAAATCTGGATCACTTAAAAATCTATAATCCTCTGCATCTTCTTTACTCCTCATTTTAGTTGTCTTTCCAGTTATAGAATCAAATCTTCTAGTTTCTCTCTGTTTCCCTCCCTCTCTCGCCTGTCTCTCTAGTTCATATTCTATAGCTATTCTAATACTCTCTAGAGAGCTTATATTCTTAATCTCAACTCTCTCACTCTTTCCAGGAATAGAAACATTTACATCCACTTTAATTCCTGCATTTGTATCTGCCGCCTTCAAATATGCCAAAGAATGCAAAAGTTTTCCAAGCCAATCAACAACTTCTTCACTAGTAGAAAACTCCGGAGCAGTAATAATTTCAACAAGGGGCAATCCGGATCGATTATAGTCAATACCTCCACTTTCAGGATCCCAAGAGGCAGGATCTTCTTCGAGATGCATACTAGAAATATTTATCCCTTGAAACTTTCCATTTTCCCCAACCGGGATAGCGAAACTTCCAGACAAAGTATTCTGGTATCCCTTTGGCAAATCTGGCCAATTATAATGTTTCCTCTGCCAAATTAATTTCTCATTTATCTTGCATCCGAGCATTAATCCTACTTGTACTGCTTTCTCAACAGCAGTTTTATTTGGTAACATTGGTTTTGCTCCTGGCTGAGCAGTACAAATCGGGCAAATATTTGTGTTCTCTTTCAATCCTTTTTCACGAGAAGCAATGCAACTACAGAACAATTTTTCTCGAGTAACTAGATAAACATGTATTTCTAGTCCAATCATGCCTTCTTGAACGCTTATTGTTTTCATAACTCTTCAAGCAGAATACTATTTTTAATTGTTTGTGCAACAGAAAGGTTTAAATAATGTTTAAACATTGTTTAAACATGAATCTAGTTATAAAAGAAGTAAGAGCCTGGGGTAATAGCGGAGGAATACTTCTGCCAAGAGAATGGCTCGGCAAACAAGTGAGAATAGAGCTAATCGACAGATCAGAAAATATTCAGAAAGAAGCACTCAATATTCTCTCTCCCCATCTAAATGACGTCCTAGGAATTTATCTTACCGGAAGTTATGCCCGAGGCGATCAAGAAAAAGATTCAGATATTGATATTATTGTAATATCTAAAAAAACTCGAAAAAAGATTTCATCAGGAAGATATAATTTAGAAATAATACCCTTGAAAAGTATTCTAAATCTCTTAAGAAACAATCCATTACAAATTTATCCAAGAATAATCGAAGCAAAATCAATTTTGAATCAAGGATTACTCGATGAGATAAAAGAGATAAAGCTTCCAAGTAAACCTTGGAAAAGCTACATTCAAGAATGCAAAGAATCGATTGAATCAAGTAATAAATTATTACAATATGATAAAAAAGATAAAAATCCTCAGCTTACTTCAGATTCAGTGGTCTATTCAACAATTCTTCGTTTAAGGGGAATATATTTAATTAGAATACTTTCTTCAAAAATAAATTATTCGAAAGAATATTTTCAAACTTGGATAATAAATGAAGCTTCTATCTCTGAAGAAGAATACAAAAAGGCATATGAAATATATAAAAGCATCCGCGCAGGCACAAAAGAAAAAGAGAGTATCACTCTAGAAACTGCAGAAAAGCTCTTAAATCTTCTTAAAAAAGAGGTAAAAACACTTGAAAAGAAAAAAACGTCTTGAAAAAGGAATAAATTCTCTAGAAAAACAAATTAACTTGCATCAAGAGAAGAAAGTGCAAGCTAAAGAAAGTGGCAAAGAAGAACTAACGGACTATTACAAAAGAGAAATAGCTGCAAAAAAGAAAGACCTAGAAAAAAAGAAGTCGTTGTTAAATAGATAATTTCAGGGTTTATTATAAGTCAATTTTTTCCCAAAACTCTCTGCCACAATTAAAGGAAAAACAATTGTTGCATCTGCAAATACTTTCACATTCTTCGCATCAGGCAATATTTTTCCCCAAGAAACTGCTTCCTCAGGTAAAGCCCCAGCATCTGAACCATCAAACTCTTGTGCAGTATTTACATAAACTGCATATTCTGCTCCATTCCTAAGCATATTTGCATTCAAAATCGCATGTTTCACGACGCCACTTCCTAAAATAATCAATCCACTTTTCTTTATTCCAATTGTAGTATTGTTCAATCTTTTAATATCTTCAACTAAATCTATTACAAAGTCTGAATGTTTAAAACTAAAGAAATAAATATTATCTCCTAAAGCTCCATCTCCTAAAGCAGGACAGTATATTGGAATTTTATTTCTCCATGACCAAGTACAAATACTTTCATCATTATTTATTTTCTCCCCCATTTTCCAAATCACCTCGCTTCCACACAACAACTTCCCAGTTTTCTTCTGCTCTTGATATACCTCTTCTAACAGAGTCTGCATGAACTTTTCAAACGCAACATAACGATTATTAGAAACAAAGACATTTCCTATTCTATTAATTCCTTTCTCTCTTAATTCTTTTCCAGAAGCACGAAAATCTCCCAAAACAAAGTCGCCCAAGCATTTGATTATATCTTCCTCAATTCCTCCAGCAGTCGTAACAACCACATTTACTTTCTTATTTTCAACTAAATACCTAAAGACTTCTCGTAGTCCTGAACTAACCATATTGGAAGTATATCCTAAAAATATTGTCGCTTTCTCATCAATCATCTGATTAACAATATCTATGGCACTTGAAAGTGAAGTAGCTTGAAATCCAGTAGAAGCATAACTTTTCACAATCTCTGAATAATCAACTCCTTTATTAAAATCATATCCTTTAACAGCTATACCTCTAGCTTCTTTTCCTTTTCTCAATAAGTTCTTGCGTGCAATTTTTTCCTTGTTCATATGACTAAAAATAAATAAAACTATTTAAAACTACTCATCCGCCGCCAAAACGTCTCTGTCTTTTACTATATTCTTCAATTGCCTTGCGCAATTCTTTCGCAGTAAAATCTGGAAAATGCACATTGCTAAAATATAATTCAGCATAAGCTGATTGAAATGGCATAAATCCGCTAAGTCTTTGTTCTCCACTAGTTCTTACAACTAAATCTACATCAGGGATACTTGCAGAGTCTAAATAACCTGAAAAATTTAGCTCATCAATTGAACGAATTCCTTGTTTTAAAATCGCATTAACTGCTCGTAACAATTCATCCTTTCCACCATAGTCTAGGCACAGCTGAACATTAAATTCAGTGTAGATTGCCGTTTCTTTCTCTAGCTTCTCAAGCGCATGCAATAATCCCTTAGGTAATCTATCCTTTCTTCCCAAATGTCTAAATCTTATTTTCTGACTATGCGCTTCATCTCTAAATCTTTCTATATTCTGCAGCAACAAATCAAAAATAGCTTTAGTCTCAAGAGAATCGCGCTTCCAATTTTCGGTAGAAAATCCCCATAAAGTTAAGTATTTAACTCCAAACTTTCGAGCTTCTTCAAAAAGTTCTTGTAAGTGTTGAAAACTAGCAGCAGTATAATGTCCAAATTCTGGTCTCTTTCCTTTTTTCTTTGCCCATCTTCTATTTCCATCAGGTATGATCGCTAAATGTAATGGAACCTTCAAAGATTTTTGAGGAAGAAATGATTTCCCAAGATGTACAAAACTCTTCACTTTATCAATAACAAATGAACTATCTTTAATCACTTGAAATGAATCAAATTCTTGTCCCACACTTCTCCAATGATAAGATAATCCTCTAACCGAACTAAAACCTGGACTGCATTGTATCCAATGTAAATACTGTTCAACTAGTTTTGTCTTTCCTTGCACAACAACTTCAACACTTCCATCTACCCTATTCATTGCAAATCCAGTAAGGCCTTTATTTTCAGCTTCACGCTTCAATATATTTCTAAAATTAACTCCCTGAACTCTTCCGTATATATGTATCTCTAGTTCTTTAGATTCAAAAATCATTTGTCTACCTCATTTTCTAGTGCTTCTCTAAATCTTGCCAAGTCTTCTGTTTTAACTCTTGCTCCAACTGCATCTTCATGTCCTCCACCGCGAGCATTAGAAAAATCCTTTAGAACTTTTTCAAGAATTTTTCTAATTCCTTTCCCACGTAATGAAAGATTTGTAATTTCTCCTTTTACAAAACCAACTACAACATTTCTAGGAGCATATTTATAAGAAAGATAATTTGCAATAATGGCACTCATACTTGTCTCCCCCCCATAAGTAAAAAATATAAGATTTTTCCCGACATCTTTTTCAGATTCAATTAATAATTTATCATATCTGTCTTTAACAACTCGATAACTTTCACTAGCCATCCAAGATTTGGGATTATCTACCAAAACCTCACTAGGATAATTACAGGAGATTAAAAAATTTTGTAGCGCCACAACATGACTAACTGAATCTTTTAGTCCAAAACCCAGAGCTTGAGCAATTTTTCCTAGTTCAGTACCATAATATGCATCGAAAGGTCCATTAACTTTTCCCCAATACTCTGGATAGTCTTTTGCAAAGTCTTTTGCAAAATCTGGGAGATAGTGATCTGCAATGCACCCCATAAGTGCAATCCAAAGGTCTTCTTTTCTTTGTGTTAAACTATAAGCTAAATATGTAACTGGCTCAGTACTTTTATTCTTTCCAGAGTTTTTTGCAGGATTATACATAAAAAAGTTTTCAGATTTCTTTCCAAAATTCTGATCAACATCATGATGATCTATACACACACAAGGCAAATTCAATAATTCTATTTCGTCAATAAATGCCTGAGAAATCATAGGTTTATCAAGAACAAAAACTGCATCTGCCCCTAATTCTTGCGCTCTTTTTGCATATCCTGCATCCAGATCAGGATAACTCCTTACGGCTACCCCTTTCCCTCTTCCAAGCCATTTTCGAAGTAAAACAAAACTACATAATCCATCCGCATCATTATCATAAAAAAAAACAGGATTCTGTGCTCTCTCAAGATGCTCTTTCAATTCGGTTATTTGCTTTTTTGTCAACATCTATTTAAGACAAAAATAGGTTATTTAAACATTAAGTATTGTGTATCTATTTTTCCCATGCAGATAAAAGCTCATTAAATCTCATTCAACATAAATCCCTGGCTTTCCAGGCTTAGCTTTTCCGGCCTTTCCAGCAGGATCATACTTTGCCTTATCATTAACTGCAAATACAATAACTTCTTTCCCTATTTTCTTACCTAATTTTTTAGAATCGTATCTCTTTAGTTCTGGCGGAATAACATAAAGATAAACTTTCCTAATATCTTCTCCTTGCTTCTCTTTAACAAGCTTTAAAACACTTAGAATATCTTCAATAATTATTTCAACAGCCTCGCCAGCTTCTTCCATTTTCACATCCACTTTTCTCTCATCTACGCTAGGCCATTCTGCAATAGAAATAATTCCTTTATTTCCCAATTTCTCCCATAACTCTTCAGTTATATGTGGACAGAATGGAGCCATAAGTCTAATCCATTTATTTAAAAATTCGCCTATAGTTTTCTTGCTCTCTCCCCCTTCATTAAGATACTTTCTAAGTTTAGCAGATATCAAAAAGAAAGCTGAATTTGCAGCAGCCCGCAAGTCAAAAGTCTCAATCGCATTAATCACAAACTTTATTTCTTTATCTAAATCAATAAGTAATTTATCATCCAATTCCTTATTCTCTTTCCCATCTTTCCTAAAAGATTCCAAAATCAATCTATATATCCTCTCCAAATTTCTCTTATAATCAAATACGACATTCTCATCCCAAATTACATCAAATTCGGGTCCAGCAATATGTGAATAATATAGTCTCATCGCATCTACTCCAAAATTCTTTATCGCATCTGGAATTGGCTGTGCTCCACCCTTAGATTTTGAAATCTTACTGTCTTTTCCTTTTCCTATAACCCAGTAATTTACAAATATTCCTTTTGGCCACATTTCCTTAGGCAATATTCCCACATGATTCATTACAAAAACTGGAAAATGAACTGTCTGGTGTTCCTTTCCCCCCAAGTTTATATCTAATGGATACCAATAAAGAACATCTTTTCTAATTTCTTCCCAAACCTTATTTCTAGATTTTCCCCTTCCTAAATACACAAAATCAAAAAAATCTTCATTCATTTCATCAAGGGATATTTTTCCCTGATTAAAATACATAGAAACCAAATAATATAGCGGGTAAAGTGTAGAATCTGAAATTGGTTCAACTGTCCATTTTTCATCAAAGGGCAACTTTGTACCTAACCACGAACCTAGGCGCGCACATGCCCTATCCTGGAACCAATCTAAAACTCCCTCGATATTATCTTTATACTGCTTAGGATTAACGTTCATACTTCTTGCATGTTTTTTAGAATCTTCAGTCAATTTTTTATCAGAATATCTTATAAACCACTGATCATCTATTCTCTTTATCATTACTTTCTCACCACATCTACATATAACTTCCTCAGATAAATCGTGCATAACATCTGCCTTCCCTGAATCGATAAGTTCTTTCTTCATCTTATCTTTCGCTTCAACTACTTTCATTCCAGAATATCGCCCACAATTTCCAAGTAAAAATCCACTATGATATCCTTCTTTGTAAACTTCCTGTGTCAATTCAGCTAATTTTGGATCATCTTGATTCTTTATCTTATTCCCTTCCACAACGTTTACTGCAGAAATATTACCGAATTTCTTTGTTTCTATTATTGGAATTACTTTAATTGATTGAACAATTTTTTTGTCTAGCCCGTACTTCTTTATCTCTTTCTCATTTTCCTGCAATTCCTTTAAAGCAATATAATCATAAGGTGCATCTGAAGGAACACATGTAACTATTCCAGTCCCAACATTAGCTTCTACAAATCTTGAAGGTAAAATTATAATTTCTCTCTCTACTCCTGGAGCAGTAGCATATTTACCCAGTAAATTTCCATTAAAATCTCCAATAAGTTCTATTCCATCTTTCTGATATTTTAGTTTCTCATATGCCTCTTTACTAACAATCCAGTTTTCTTTTCCAACTTTAATTTCAACTAATTTAACTTCTGGATTTATCCATAAATTGGTCTGACCAAAAACCGTCTCAGGTCTTAAAGTAGCCGCAACAAGATACTGTTTACCATACTTAAATTTCAATAAAGTAAACTCTTGTTTCTCCGCATTTCCTCCTTTAGAAATATCTGTTTCAGAAGCATCTACTGCCAAAGGACCATGAACTGGACAAGCCGTAGCAAAATAAGGTTTTTGAATCAATAAATTAGCATCTTTCAATTTCTTGAATTGCCACTGAATAAACTTATTATAATCTGGATTAATAGTGCAAGTAAATCGACGTGAATCAAATAAAAATCCGAATTTTTTCCAATAATCTCTTTGATATACTTCATTAAAGTACTCAACGATTTTTTCAGGAGTATTTAATTTTACAACTTCTTCCTTTGTACATCCATTGGAAATAAGATATTGTATCCATTCGCTATTGTTTTCCTTTACTTTCTTTGCAAATGCTATTGCTTGATTTCCAGATGCATGTGTCCCAACAGGAAATAGGACATTATATCCTTGCATTCTCTTGTATCTTGTAATAATATCCGTATATGAGAATCCTCTCATGTGTCCCACATGAAGATAACCAGATATTCCAGGATACGCAAATATCATAAAGAATTTCTTTCTTGCATCTCTATTAGCCTCATGGACTTTTTCTTCACTCCATCTCTTCTGCCATTTAGCTTCAATTTCAGAAAAATCAACTTTCTCAATCTCCAATGCTTTATCCACTCCAGATATTTTTTTATTTTGTTTAGTCATTGTTGTAAAAGAAAACAGAGAGATTTAAACGTTTCCTCTTTATATGTCCAGGATTTCTAATCCTTGAGCACGCTCAAGAACTCAAAAATAGAGTTCTTGACGAGAGAAGAAGCAGTTCTAGAGAAAATAAAAATAAAGACGCATTATTCATCTATTAACAAACAGAGACATCTATTTAAATTTTTTAACTAATGAAAACCTCAGTATTTTCACTGAAGTATGTGGATAAATTGGTCGATGATAATACAAAGAAAAACGATCATAAACTTCATCCATAGAAGAAAAAGGTTCATGCCCTTCAAAGTCTTCTTTTTTAAGTTTAGCAAATGTAGTCTCAGTGACTTCAAGAATTTTTACATTTGCAAATTTCTTGCCTGTTTCCCAGACCATGAATGAAACAACTTCTCCTTTCTGCAAATTTTTATCATCAAAAAGTCTCCAAGTTACAGTCTTCTCTCCGCAAAGAATAAGTTGACTTAATCTCTTTCTAAATTTTAAAATCTTCATTTTTCTGCTCTCTAAAAATCACTACTCAAATTATTCAATATACCTTTCCTTCTAAGCTGATTTACTGCAGAAGGATTATACTTGAAAATTACGTCTCCTTTAAGATCATCATCTGGCCAGGGAGTAATTAAAACAATATCTCTAGGTCTTAGCCATAATGTTCTCTTAAATCTTCCAGGTACACGACAATTGCGCTTCTTTCCATCAGTTGTATGAACTTCCATTCTATTCCCTCCTAATCTCTGTACAATCACTCCAATAAACTCTCCCTTTTGTGGAGCCCTAACACGTGCAGGCGCTTCCCCTTCTTGAGTAATTGGTTGATCGCCTACAATAACTTCCTCAAAATCTCCATAGTCTACCATCCCAAAAGAAAAGAAAAGAAGCTTTTAAAGCTTTAGATGAAGTTTTATTTCTTCTTGCTTTTCCAAACAAGATACATATTCTTAAAGAAGAGCAAATAAAGAGGGATAAGCAAGAAATTTGAAACTATGTTCACAACTCCAGAGATCGAATCAGAGATTACCATATGGCGCACAATCTCATCAAAAGAAAGAGCAAGAAATTGCTCAAAGCCTAAAACCTGAGGAAAACCAAAAGCATTCAAGATAATAATTTGAAGAACCCACTGAACTATACTAAAAATAATCGAGATTCCAGATATAATAAGTAAAAATAACAACGAATATCCAAAAGTCTTCCACCATCTTCCTTTCACCATTCTCCAGCTATCAGAAAGAGAAGCAAAGACTCCTTTTTCTTCAGCAACTATTATATAAACTGCAAAAATCCAAGAAATAACAACCCAAATAGCAACAGGTATCGCGACCAGAAAAACAAGAATTCCAACTACCCCCATCAACGCAGAAAGAAGAAGAACAGCAAGAAAATATGCTGCTATAATTACAAATATAAGTAGTATAAGTAGTACAAGTCCAACAACTTTCCAATAAGATTTCTTAGCTGTATTCACAGCTTCAGAGAAAGTAAAACTCTTCTTTTTCACAGAAGCAGAGGCAATCGCAGTATTTCCAAACAGTACCAAGAGCAAGTTGATAGCTGATAAAACTGATGCAAGAAGAATGAATGGAATTGCCTGATAAATAAAAGCAAAAATCTGACTTTGTAAAGGCACAAACAGAGTATTGGGATCTAAAGAAGAAGAAGTAGAATCTGGAAGTGCTGCATTCTGAAGAATAGACAAGTAAGCGACATGAAGCTCTCTCAATCCATCATACAACCCCATCATGAAAAATAAAGCAACAAGAATTGATACTAAAATTATAGTGGGCAGAACATAATATAATAACTGAATTTTAGACATAACTTTAAAATTACTCTTATAATCTTTCCAACTCTCCCCAAAAACACTTCCAAATCCCATAGCTTACCTAACAAAAGTGGGTTTATAAATACTCCTTCCCTAAATATCAAATGATAGACAGTCATCTCTTAGGCAAAAAAATAATATCTAATACTGGAGAGGCTTTTACTCTTCAAAATAATTCTTGCTTTGGAGAGAAAAAATCTGAAAATATAGAATACGCCCCCATAGAAGCACTTTTCCTAGTTCAAGAAAAGAAAATGCAAGTTTTCCAAGGAAAAAAATCTCTCTCGTTGCAAGACTTACTAAAAAAAATAAGAAAAGAAGATAAAAAAATAGAAACTAAGCTGGTAGCATTTACCGATCTCAGAAAAAAAGGTTACACTGTAAAAACGGCTCTAAAATTCGGAGCAGATTTCAGAGTCTATGAAAAAGGAGTCAAACCTGGAGAAGATCACGCGCGATGGATCCTCTATGCAGTCACAGAAAATGAAGCTCTTAGTTGGCACGATTTCGCGGCAAAGAATCGTATTGCACATGCAACAAAAAAGAATCTTTTAATTGCAATCATTGACGACGAAGGAGACGTTTCATATTACCAGATTGCATGGATGAGACCCTAAAATAGAAATTACATCAAACAACTTTAGTTTTAGTATCTTTTTTGTTGTTTGATAGATGGAAAATCACATACTCGAATTATGAATATTAATGTGATTTACTATAACTACTTAAAGTTTAAAAGTAATACTTTAAAAATAAAGAGATGAAAGTTAACAAAAACGCTGTTGCGTTCACAATTTCTTTATTATTTCTAATTTTTGACCTATTTTGGCTGGGGGGTAAAGAAGGATCATTAAATCTGGCGGTCTTCATTGCAGTAGTATTTCCCATCTTATCGCTAATTGCTTTGATTCAAAAGAAAGATAATCTACCTATTACAATTGGATTCTACACTTCAATCATCGGTGCATTCTTTTTTATCTTAATGTTTATAGGCAGTCTTACCGGAAATTTTAACGGAACAGGAAACCTAGAAGGTTGGGAATTTATCTTTATGGGGATGAATAATTTTCTCACAGAACTTTTAGCTTCCATCACGTACCTTATTGGATTACTAAAAACTAAACCATAGAACTCACTTCCATACTTTATCTCCTTAATCCTTATAAACAAAACTTCATCTAGTATATTATGAATTGCATAGTTACTGGCGGAGCAGGATTCATAGGGAGTCATATTGTCGACCTTCTGCTCAAGGAGGATCATCGTGTGGCCGTCATTGATGATCTCTCTTTGAACGGACAAGAAAATATTCTCAGTCATATGAACAATCCTAATTTTACATTCTATCAAGAAAGCATTACTAACAATTTAGATTCTATTTTCCAAAAAGAAAAGCCAGATTGGGTTTTCCATCTTGCCGCACTTCCTAGAGTCCAATTCTCAATAAAAAATCCTGAGAAAACTCATGAAATAAATGTCACAGGTACATTTAATATTCTACTAACTTCAAAAAAATTCAAAGTAAAAAGATTTATTTTCACTTCGAGCTCATCAGTCTACGGGGATCAACCAACTCTTCCTTTCAAGGAATCAATGATTCCAAATCCCATGTCTCCCTATGCTCTGCATAAATTAGTAGGGGAATACTACTGCCAACTTTTCACAAAAATCTACGGTCTAGAAACTATCTCTCTAAGATACTTCAATGTATTCGGACCAAGACAAAACCCTGCAGGAGATTACGCTTGTCTTATTCCTCGTTTCATTTCAAAATTTAAAGATGGTGAAACTCCAGTTATTAATGGAAATGGGGAACAAACAAGAGATTTTACTTACGTTAAAGATATTGCAAAAGTAAACTTACTCGCGGCAACAACAAAAAATATTTCTGCAATAGGAGAAGCATTTAATATTGGAAACGGACAAAATATCTCAGTTAATAAAATTGCTCAAACTCTCAAGGAACTGCTCAAAAGCTCCATTGAACCCATTCATGGTCCAGAAGTAATAGAACCAAAAAATACTCTTGCAGACACTTCAAAAGCACTAAATTTGCTTGGCTGGAAACCCGAATACACTTTTGAACAAGGGCTAAAAGAAACTATCTATTCTCTAGAGTGTCAATAACATATATTTAAAAATTTACAAAGACATTCTAATTTATGAAAATTCTTGAGGTATGCACTTTTTCAGCAGGAGGGTGTGGAGTCTGGGCAAGAGTAAAGAGAGAGTCTCTTCTTCTTGCAAGAAAAGGCCATGATGTTAGAATATTCACAACAAACTTGGAAAAAGGAACCAATAAAAAAGTTTCCTCTCACGACTCTATGGAAAATATTCCGATTCAAAGATTTCCTGCAAAAAAACTTGGAGGAGAAAGTTTCACATATTGGAATTTTACCAAAGAAGCAAAAGAATTTCATCCAGACTTAATTATTGTCCATTCTTACAGACATACACACACTACTCAAGCGCTTAAATTAGCAAAGGAAATAAAAGCTAAAATATTCCTAGTTACTCACGCTCCTTTCGACCGCAATGACACAAGAACATCGTTGCAAATGTGGATTGTCAAAGCCTACGACTCTTTTATAGGTAGACATACCATAAAAAAATTCGACAAAATCTTAGCAATAAGCAAATGGGAAATTCCATATCTAATAAAACTCGGTCTTAAAAAAGAAGATATCGTCTATAGCCCAAATGGTCTTCCTGAAGAATTTTTCAAAGGTTCTCCAAAAGATGGAGATTCCAATTTAATCATTTATACTGGAAGAATTGCACCCATTAAAAACATCGAAGTTGTTTTGCAAGCACTTTCTCTAACAAAAAACAAAAATCTAAAATTCTCTCTTCTAGGTCCTGCTGAACTCATTTATCTAAAGAAACTGAATTCTCTAATAAAATCTCTCCATCTAGAAAAAAGAGTCGCAATTAAAGATCATAAATATAACACAAAGGAACAAATCGCCTGGTTAGAAAAAGGAGAATTTTTCATATTACCTTCTCATTCAGAGGGCATGCCCCAATCACTTATAGAGGCCTTGTCAAGAAAACGTATTGTAGTAGCAAGTGACATACCTGCCTCTCAAGATATAATTCAGGAAGGTAATAATGGGTTTCTATTTAAAAAAGATAGTCCTATAGAACTGGCACACATTCTAGACAAACTCTCTTCTCTTCATTCAAATAAAAAGAAAAAAATAAAAGAAAATGCATCAAATAGCATAAAAAAATTTAACTGGAACACTCTAATAAATAAGCTAAATAATCTAGCAAAAGCATAAAAATTCTTAGTTAAAAGTTCTACAAAACATATTTATAATCGCCATAGTTCAGAGTTCAATGCCCCAAGATACACAAAGGCTAATTCAAAATAAAGATTTGATTATCTCTGCACTTGAAACGAAAGGCCCTAGTTTACCTATTCATGTAGCTCGTTCTGTCAACCTAAGCACACTCTTCGCTTCGGCATTCCTTTCTGAACTCTATGGAGAAAAAAGAGTCCTTATGTCTCACATGAAAGTAGGTAGTTCTTCTCTTTATTATCTAGCAGGACAAGAGAACCAATTAGAAAATTTTACTAATTATTTAAATGGAAAAGAAAAAGAAGCATTTCATTTGTTAAAAAAAGAAAAACTAATAAAAGACGAACATCAAGAACCTGCAATTAGAGTTGCACTAAGAGGATTAAAAGATTTCGCACAACAAGTTAAAATTACAATAGACAATGAACCAAAAATATTTTGGAAATATTTTCTACTCTCAGATCAAGAAACAGAAGTTATAGCTCAAAAACTCCTCTCTCCACCATCACTACCTGAAAAGCCAATTTCTCAGACTCTCGAAGAAGTAATTATTCCTCTTCCTTCTCTTGAGCAACAAGAACAGAAAATTCAAGAAAGAAAAATCGCCAAAAAACAAAAAGTCTCTAAACTTTCTTCTCAGCCTACAGAAATAACCCTGGCAATGCCTTTCTCCGAAAAATCTCTCTTAGAGGCACCTTCTCCTCTCTCTCCTTTCGCAGAAAAAATAAAGTTGCATCTTCAAAAAAGAGAAATAATTATTCAAAAAATCATAGAAGATAAAAAGAAAGAGTTCACTGCAAAAGTTATAATAGAAACTCTTCTAGGACCACAATCATTTTACCTTATAGCTAAAGACAAAAAACGTATAAAAGAAGAAGAACTCATTGAAGCTCTCCAGAAAGCACACGCAGAAAAAATGCCTGCACTTATAATCGCCCCTGGAGAACTCGAAAAAAAAGCGCTCTCTCTGCTTCAAGAATGGAACAATCTTATAAAATTTGAAACATTAAAAGATAAATGATTGAAATTGGAATAGAAATGGGTATTCTTTTCGCATTCATCGCTATGCTCTCTTGGGGTTTTGGAGATTTTTTTATTCAAAAATCTACTCGTAAACTAGAAGATTGAGAAACTCTCTTTGCAATCAGCATTGTTGAAACCATATTTTTATTTCCGTTTGTACAACACAACTTGCCTTCACTATTTCTAGAGCAAGCAAAGACGTTTTTGATACTTATGGGCGCTTCACTAATTCTTCTATGTGCGGCCCCCCTAGATTTTGAGGCTCTTAAACTAGGAAAAATATCGGTTGTCGAACCTCTCTTTTCCTTAGAGATAGTAGTTTCAACTTTACTTGCGTTATACATATTAAAAGAGCTTCCAAACACAATTCAAATAGTCTTAATTGTCACACTCATGATTGGCCTCTGTCTAGTCGCTATTAGAAATAATCATTTCCAAAAAAAAGTTTGGTTTGAAAAGGGAACTTATCTAGCCATTACTGCTGCACTCACCATGAGTGCAGCAAATTTCTTTGTGAGTTGTGGCTCTAGAAATTCAGACACGTTAATTACTAACTGGTTCCTTAGTTTGTTTCTAACCATTGCTTCCACAATCTATCTTCTAGCATCTGGAAATTTCAAAGATCTCATCAGAAACTTGAAATCTAATAAAAAACTTTTATTGGGAATGAGCATTCTTGACAATATTGCTTGGATCGCTTTTGCAGCTTCAATGACCTTAGCGCCAATATCTATTGCGGTAGCTCTATCTGAGAGTTATATTATTATTACTGTTCTATTAGGGCTATTTATCAATAAAGAAAAACTCTTAACTCATCAAAAAATTGGTCTAATTGTGGCATTGATTTCAGCAATTACATTAGCACTACTAACTGCAAATAACTAAAGGTCTTAGGGGGCAGGACATATATCTTGGGCGATACAATAAATGTCTTAGAGTAAGCTTTAAAAACCTCTTTCTCACCATAAGAAGAGATGGGACGCATTAAATCAACGATGGTTAAAAAAGCAGCAAAAATATTAGTTCAAACAGAACACTTTACTGGAGACTTTGAACATAATAAAAAACTTCTAAGAGGAAGTATGCCTAGTAAACCCATTCAAAATAAAGTTGCAGGATACATTGCTCGTTTGGTCAAAATGAAAGCAGCATTGAAGCTTGTTCCAAAGAAAGTCTTTGTACAAGAAGAACAAACACAGTAATTATCTCTTTTTCTTATTCAACAAATTATCAATTTTACTTTCTATACGAACCATATCTTCTTTAATCTTGTAAACTTCTTTCATTCGTCTATGATTATATGTCACCGAAACAATTTCAAAAATAATCCAAAGAATTACTATCACTCCTAATGCCTGTAACCAAAGTCCAATTTGACCAACACTTCCTAGAATGCGCGCAGTAGCATCGCCTAAACCTATCTCAGTCATATATAAACAAAGAAAAAAACCTTTATGAATGTTTCTAAAGAGGAGTTTGAATAATTCCAAGTTTGCGAGGGATTGTCAAGAACTCCAGTTCCTGAGTACACTCAAGAATTGAAAATTCTTGATGTTTCAAATTGATCTTTAGAGAACTTTAGGCTTTTGCGAAGTTCTCTGAAACGAATCTTTAAAAACCTCATCTTATTGCTTACTCTGGCTGCATAGCTCAGTCGGTTAGAGCGCGGCTCTCATAATCATAAAGTATGGGAAAGGCCGAGGTCCCGAGTTCAATTCTCGGTGCAGCCAGTTAGAAAGCTAGTCACAACATTTATTAACAAAAAAAACCTATTGTAAGTATGGAAGAAATTCATAAACCATATCACAATACTCGAATGCTATTAAGTATATTTGACATTTCTCTTGCGCTCTCGATTATTTTATTTTCATCTACTCTTCTTAAAACTCCTCTGGGAGGAGTTTCCCTTATTTTCGGACTAATAATGCTTACAATAGTAACTACTTTAAGAATATTTCAACAATGGTAAACTTTAAACCGACCACTCTAAAAATTGCCATAACTATAATTGGGCTTCTAATGTTCTTTTTACTATATGCTTATTCTCAAACATGTATTCCCAATAGATTAACTAGCACATGTGAAGACGATAGTGAAAAATTCACAATAGGCGTAATTTTTACGACCATAATAATTTACACAACATATAGTTTAATCCAGAAAAAAAAGACAAACACCGTTTAAAGGATTAAACTATGGTTCTAATTTTATCGCCTTCTTTTCTCGGAATTAAATGAATATGTGCATGTGGCACAACTTGTCCCGCAGGAGAAAGATTATTCATTACTACATTAAATGCATCGCCTAATTTTTTATCAAGAAAATCTGAGGCAACAGTTTTGCATAAATTAACTAGTTCTACGCCCATATTATTTGGGATATCTAGTAAAGTAACGTGGTGTTTTTTAGGAATAACCAAAGTATGCCCTTTAGCAACGGGTTTCGCATCAAGTATTGCAATAAAATTATTTGTTTCAAAAACAAAGTCTGCTTTTAATTTCTTCTGAACAATCTTGCAAAAAACACAATCTTCTTTATTCATGCAATTAATTGAACTGTCTTGTATAAAAACTTTCCTTTAACATTTGCCTATTAACTTCTTCTTTCTTAAAACCAAAAGGTAACAACTTCCTATAAAGTGAAATTTTTTCAGGATTGCATGTTAATGCACAAGAAAGTTTATGGATTTCTTTAGAAAATCTCGAACTCTTTTTAAATATGGGTAAAGGTATTTGAGTAAATAGAGCCCTCACTTGGGCAGAATCGTCTGGAATGCGAGCAACGACTGGAATGCCAAGAGCATTCTCAATTTCATGTAATTTAACTTCATATTTTGGATCTCGAATTTTATTTATAACAATTCCACGAATAGGTTTACCTCTCTGTTTTGCAAGTTGTGCAGCTTGTAAAGAACAACTTAGAGTAGGCATATCTGGAGTAGTCACGACAAATAAATGATCTGAAGCAAGCATAGTAGAAAGCACTTCTTCATTCAAACTTGGAGAAGAATCTAAAATAACAAAATCATACAATGCCTTAACGCGTTCAAGTTTATCTCTTAATTTTAATGGATTAATAGTCAAACCGAGAGCAGGATTTCCTGGAATAACATCTACGCCATATCTAGAATGTATTGCACTTTCAAGTCTAGTTTTTCCAGATAAAACGTCATGAATAGTTTTTTCAGGTTGAACGATATTCATATGTAATCCCAAATTTGGCGCAGAATAGTTTGTATCAATTAACAAAACTTTTTTTCCTTGACGATTAACAAGGTCAGTTGCGATAGAAGCTGCAAGAGTAGTTTTACCTACGCCTCCCTTAATGGCAATTAAGCCAATTACATCACCCATGTTACAACTAAACAACAATGATTTATAATGCTTTCTAATACCTGGTGAACTCGCCGACGCCCATGCTTGTGTGGCATCTCGCAGGGAACTCGATTAGGATTTAGCAGATTTCCACATATTCTCAAAAATCCCTTTAAATGCTTGACTAACTTTTTCCCCCTCAATTAATATTGCAATGGGGGGCTCACTTTCCCAGATAAATATTGCGATTTTGTTATTATAGCCCTGAATGCCGATAGGTGAAGAAAACTCTTTAGGAACATATCTTTTTTCTTGATAAGACCTATTTGGAGTCTTTTGGTCATCAGTTATAATCATCCTCTGTCTTATCTTCTTAGCTATTCTCATCTGCCTAAAGTACTCTCGGTATTTAGGCATCACTTTAGAAAAAGTATCTCTCGTTGAATAATTCCAAAATTCTCTTGTATTATTCAGTATATTTTTCAACATTTTAACAGAAAAAGAGAATTATATGAATCTATGCGAAATTCGAACTCTCAAGAAGCTTTTTTCTCTTTTTCTTAATCTTTTCAGGAGAATCTAAATAGTTCTCTTCAGAAACAACACTCTCTCCAGTTCGTTCTTCAAGCTCTTTTCTGGCGATGCCGGCAACTTCTCCTCCTTGGCGGGCAGCAATGGTGTTTTCATCCAACCCTTGCACGTCTTTGCTCTTTGCGATACGAGTAGTGGCTGCTTCGCCTAACATTGTAAAGATAAGTTCCAAATCGTCCATGTGATCCCTAAGGTTCTCACGTTTGAGCTTTTTGACTTTCTTGTATTCTTCTACAGTCTTCCCAAAAGTAGCTTTGCTTATTTCGTTTGTCAATATTGCATACTCTATCTCTTCTTTCACTCCGCGATTTTTCCATTCGTCTGTTAACTCTTGTCGAATTGCTATGCCTCGCAGTCGCTTTTCAATCCATTCTCTGGAATAACCCTTCTGTTCATAGAGTTTCTTCATTCTTTCTTGCGCTAATTCAGGATTTTCTATCTCTTGGACGCGTTCATAGCCTACTTTGGCGAGCCAGCGTTTGAAAGGTTCCGCCTTCTTAGAAGGAATGGATTGGATTATACGAAGTATACCCTCAGTGTTGGCACAGTCTGTTTCCCTTAGTTTTCCATCTTCCGCGACTAATTTCAACTGTACACAATTTGTGGACAGTTCAGTTCCAGAGGATTCTTTTTCCCTCACTTTTAGCATATGCCAATAATTTCTAGGGTTATCACTATCAGTTAAAGCCTTAACAACATCTACTACGGAGAAAAGCCATTCATTATTTACAAGCTTCCTTCGGATTGCCTTTCCTTTAAAAAGAGATATGTGAGTTTCTTCTTTTTCTTCTACCATATCAATTCATCATGGTGAAGTTTAAAATTGTTTGTTATATTTGGAAAGTGACTCTAGAAGAGTTGTCGACATCTTATCGACAACTGAAATTCGCCACAATCAGCGAGTTCCCCTCAATTATTCCATCTTCAAGGGAAGTTGTCAGCAAGAAACCGTAGGTTTCTTACGAGTGGACCCGCCGTCCCCCGCTGTATTCTGCCAGAAGGCAGAGAAGTTTATTCTTAAAACATTATTTTTGTAACATCTTGTATGTCAAAGATCGTCGGAGTTTATATATTTTGTCGTTGGCGAACGATAGTGAAGAAAAATCAACCAAAAAAGTTAAGAAATAACTTCCTCATGATCTGACACTTTTGGCTTCGAATATAAGATATATTCGAAACTTAGTGCGTTCTCTTCTTTCCCAGGAACTAATTCCAATTGATACGTTTTTCCTTCCTTCATGATTTGGGTTGGTATCGTCATACATTTCTCATCATCACACACTGCAATAAATCCTCGCGTATCTTCTTTTGGCTTCGATCGCCCATAAATTAAATCATGAAAAGAAACAAAGCCTGTAATTCTGGCAGTAATGAACCCTGTTATTTTGGTGATAAAGCCCGAGATGACGTTGCCAGTTGCAGGAGGAACAGGAGTTGAGTAAACAGGTTTACTCGCAGAAGAAACAGGCTCCCCAGAACGACTCGTCTCCCCTGAGCTATCAACAATAAGTGTCCCTCGTTCAGTCCGAGCAGGCATACTGCTGCCATCAACGAGCACGTTTGCTTGAGGGTTATTAGATAGAAGGTCAATAAGATTTCGAGGTACATTAGCGGTAGAAGAAACATCAAGAAGAGGACTACTTAATGGAGGAGTCCTGTCAGCACCACTCAGAATATTTTCTAATGCTTGTGTCGTCTGAGCATCAATTTTGAAGATTTCTCCATTGATAACGGATTGAATAAATTCATTAGATCGTACTGGATAGCCATACCTAAAATGCTGGGCGTCATCTATATACATATAATCAATTTCAAGAAGTCTTCCTGGATCGGCAGCATTGAGATCATCATAATGTTCAAAAGTTCTAATGACTTTCGGCGTAAAGATATTATTTAGCTCCTGTTTAAGTGAAGGATCGAGAGAAGAATAACCAGTAGATATACGCTTCTGCTCTTGAATCTTGCTCAAACGATAAGGAAGTTTTTCAACGACTAAATAGGTTAAACCGTTAGAGTCCTTCGTGATTCCATGAACTTGAGGAAGAGCTTGTGCAAGAGCAGGAGTTTTACGTAGAATTTCATGTACCTTGAGTAGGTTAGACATCCTTTGAGTAACCTCTGAACCAAGAGGACGAAATGCCATCATTTCAGTGCCGCTTGGCAGCGTCATAGAGAAATAACCACTATAACTTCCACCTAGACCTCTCGGATCACCTACACGGCTACCTGCGCTGAGATCGATGGCTCCTTCAATATATTTCTGGGATTCGACTGTACGAAAAGCTTCGGCAGACAAACCATCAGGTTGATCAAGTGCTGTAGCTCGCTCTTGAAGTAAATCAATTTGATGACGACGTAAGTGTATTTGCGAAATTATATCTTTCCTGTCTAGTTCAAGTTGTTTCCATTCTTTACGAAGATGATCGGCTTCTAACTGTTCAGGCAGATTAGAAGTTTTCTGCTCTTCTTCCAAATATATTCGATTTTTTCTCTCTCTATAAGACGGATCTAACGAAGATCTAGTAGCATATTCTTTCTCAAGCTCGTCAAGAAGCCGATCACGTTCGCTCGCAAAATCCTTTTTCTTTAACAACATTTCCCTTAATAGTTGCCTTGAACGCGATTGAATTTCTTCAACTCGAGTATTGAGATTAGAATATTTCTGATCGATAATTTGCCCTTCATCCAGTATACGCTTATACAGAAGATCAATTTCTGTTATAGAAGGATGATCCAAAAGAGCAAAAAGTTCTTGACGTTCAGCAGGAGAGAGTTTATCGCTCATTGCATAAAGTTCTTTAGTCAGAAGTAATGCTTCTTCTGCAACACGCTGTAAGTTTTCAGGCAACGGAGTACGAGGAAGACCAAGTTCAACGCGCCGTATGAATTCATCAAGAGAGAGTTCATTGCTATCAATTAATCGGCGTGCTTCTTTTAGGGCAATCAACTTTTCAGAAAGGGTATTGGATGCACGCCCCCCTTCAAGTACGTCTGCTGCCCGTTTGACATGAGGGTGTTGCGCAACGGACTCAAAAGCTATTCGAATAACCGCAGGATTATCTTCAATAACAACAGGCTTTGTCTTAAGCGTCTCGCTCATCGAGCGCTGAAGCGCATTACGCAAATCTCCAGGCGTTGTCTCTCCCACAATGACTTCTCCCTTAATCTGTAACGGAGCATCTCCATGATAAAGCACAATTTCTGGCTTTCGTGCAGGAACACCGCTGCCAACCGAAGGCTCAGCCTTTGGATGCAGCAGCGTCACATCAGCGTTTGAAGGATCACGCACCGCCTCCCAGCCCTGATTAACAAGTTCACGCTCAATAGTGGCTTTCTCCCGAGCATTTTTAGCGCGAATGCCCTCAAAGACCGTTTTGTCGCCAAGAAGATAATTGTTCTTCTCTTCAAGTTTCAATTCAGGCACCTTGCCACCGCTCCACTTTGCAACGCGGGCAGTGATGGGGCTGAACGTCAGCATATTCGATGCAATCTCTCCTGCACCATGTAAGTCGTTAGCTACCCACTGTGGAGCACCTGCAGCTACGGCTGCCTTCCCTGCATAGGAAGAGCCAATAACCACTCCTTGTGAATACAGCAAACCTTCAGCAAAACCAGCTCCGAAACTTATAGTGAGCGCTTTATCAGTTGAAGCGCGAGTTACAAAACTTAATCCGGCGCGTGCATAGGATTGTGACAAAAGTGCCCCGACACCTTCAACAACAAAAACAGCTCCAACAACATTCTGAACATTATATACTGATCTTCCAACTTTGATCTCATCAACAACTGATTGAGCCATATTGCCAGTGTAATCAAATGAGGGATTATTCTTAAAGAAACGATGTGCATCATCGCCAAGGCGCGTCAGTTTTGCGACATCGCCATTCTCAAAGGACTTGCCAATTCTAAACGCAACTTCTCTCGCACGCCGATCGCTTAATGTTTCATACATTGATTGCAGGGATTCAATACGTTGCTCATTTGACATCGAATGAATGTCTTGCATAGTATATCCTCTCTTTACCAATCCCTCCATAAACGTGAGAGCAATAGACATGTCTGCATTTTCATTGTTTTGTGTTCGCACTAATTGATCTAGCGCTTTTGATGCATCATTGCGTTCTTTCGCAAGAATTCCTGTCCCCATCTCAAGACCTTGTTGGACGAGTCCCATAATAGGACTATCCATGCCCCAAAAGTCTTCAAATGCATCAAGATTCTTCTGTGTTGATAGAGCATATCCTTCTCTGATTGCTTCAAGTGCAGCAATTGTAGATCCTTTCACCAATGCCTTTCGCAGCTGTTGTGCATAAGGATTAGAAGAATCAAATTGCTCAGCAGTATCAAGAAATTTCATTGCTTCATCCAAATCTCCTTTAGCAATCGCGGCTTGCGCCAGACCGATTGCGGCGGCAGAAACTCGCGGATCGCGCTTCTCTGTCTGTTTAGCAAGCACATTATAATATGAATCTTCTGTTTTTTTCAGGCTCTCCTCAATATGTCCTGGAGAAAGCTCCATGATCGCAAGAAACGTATTCCCTGCAAATACTTCTGCAGTATTGCTTGCCTCAATCTCTCCAGCGCTATCAAATGAATCGGAAGCGGTTTCATACAACTCTCCTGCATAGTCAAGTTCACTCATGGCATCGGCAAATGTCGCAGGATCATCCACTAATTGCGCTGCTTTCTCTCTGTGCATCAAAGCAAGATAGGCTTCAATTTCTCCCCGAGTACGATCATCAAGTTCCTTTTGCAATAGTTCCTCTAACGCCTTAATTGCTCCTTCAGTTGCTCGAGAGTATTCTCCAGAAGCAAATGCCTTATCATGATCTTCTTGAATTGCTAGAAGTTTCTCAATATCGTCACTTTCGAAAAAATCATCAGTCGAAGTACAATCAGCTTCTGGACCATAGATTCGCCGAAAGCTGGCATCGCAAGGATCACTGCCCATTTCTACGGCAACTATCTCTTCTTCAACGCTAGGAAAATAAGTTGATTCGGCAAGCACTGAAGAAATCATAAGCACGATAGAGAAAATAACAAAGATAATCCTACGAGGTACCTCTTTTCGATGCATAAAAGATAAGGATCAGTTTGATATATAAACCTTCCTTTGCTCGAAGCGATTGCGTTACATGTAAACTAGTCTAACAGTAAAATACCCCTTTCTCCCCAGACCCTCAGGCGGACAGAGAGTATATACAGAGCGGGCTGAAAGAGCTAGTTCTCAGCCTTTTCACGTCGTGGAAGGTCGCTTGACACCTGCTTTTTTTGGGTGTGCGATTTCAGCAGTCTTTCTAGCCCTTTTCGCACATCCTTTCGAGTGACTGTAGAGCCATATTTTCTGTATTCTGGAACCAAATCTCTATGAGAAACAACGAATATCCAGCGCCCAGGATATTTCCTCTTAAGATGTGCAATTTTCTGCTGCAGCTGTTCTTTCTTTTTCAGTAGCGTTCCAGTTTCAATCTCAAGTGCATACACCTTTTTATCATACATCCAAGTCAAGTCAGCATCTTTAGTAATATGTTCTTGTACTGATCTGACTCCAGGAAAAGTCTCCAAGATACGTTGCACACTAGAAACGAGAAAAGTATGTGTAGTAGAATGATTCAAGTGTGGCTTAACAAGCACGGTAACTACTCTAAGTTCGTATGGACAGAATTCATTTACACGAGAATATCCTGAATCAAGCAATGCCGCAACCTCTTTATCGCTTAAGTCCTCGCGTCTGAAGATAGGATTATCATGTGCACTCAAATCATTCAAAATATCTTGCTTCTCTTGATGTTCATCGTGCTCTCGCTGCTCTTTCTGTCTTTCTAATTCTCTAATATTCTCTTTAAGATCATACTCTTCATGCTTTAGCTCTGAAACTTTCTCTTTATGCATCGCAATAACTTTCATCCGCTTAGCTTCTGCTCGTTTTTTATACAATCTCTCTAGATACTCTTCATGTTTGAATGAATATTCTAGCCAGGTAATATGACTATCAATTTGAGGTATAAGTTCAGAAAGTTTGTCTGAAGAAAGTTCCTCAAGATCTGTATGCAAATCCTGATCTATAGAATCCAAACGATCTTGATTGTTCTTTGCCTCTTCCTGTTTATGCTGCTTTTTTAGATACAGACCAACATGGAGCTTGTAATTTAAATAGATAAGAAAAGGCAAAGCAATAATAAACGAAATAGCATAGAATTTCCAATTAGAAAATAAAGCGAGCATGTTGAGATAAAGATTATTTATAGAAGTAAAAAAGTCGACTTTAAGTTTTTGCAAATGAGGGATAAAAACTTGCCATATGAGAAGTGCTCCTCCAAAAGCAAGGATACCCCATTCAGTTACTCCCATTCCTTGTGAGTTTGTGTCAGTACATACCTCTGCCTTCCGGCTTGATTTGTGAATGAAGTTGTTTCGTCAGTTCTGATATTTGTAACATTTGCATACGAAGTTCTTGTAATTCCTCGTGAAGCAATGAGTTCTCCTGTCTAGTCGAGATAAGATCTTTCTCAATTTGCGTCTTTGAAACATCAAGAAGCATATCTTCCTCACTAATCGTATCTTTCATACCTAGAAGCTCGGAATAATAGTGTATCTTATCGCTTTTCTTCCATCCGAATCTGTATTTTAAGGCAGATTCAGATTTATAGCGCGGGAGCCAGTAGCAGCAGGAGATATGCCTAAAATCATAAAGCGTCAAATCACAATATCTCTGTCCAGCAGGCGTCGCTCCTTCCCCGAATAAGCTCTTGGAAAGCCGTTTGAGATATTTATTCACATTATAAGGCTGCGTAGTAAATATCAGATCATCTCCCTTGAGTCCTTTCTCTCTAATAAAACCCTTAATGAGATCAGAGCAAATCATCAGTTTAATACGTCTACCAAAGGTCTTACTTATTTCTTCACGAATTTGCAATTCTTTAAAGTCGTTGTAGAAGTCGGACACGCGTATATTCATCAATTCAGTAGGTGCGCGAATGCCTGTATCAAACAAGAACCACATTAAAACCTTGTACTCATATCTCGCTTTTTCAGCCAGAGTCTTAACCTCATCTTCAGTCAAGTAAACCCAATCAGGCTTCTCCTGTCTTGTATCAAGATCGGCTGTGATGTCAAGCACTTCAATCCCTTTCTTTTTCTGCACTCTCTGATACCAGTGCCAGAATGCTTTAAACACTTTAACATAGTCCCAAACCGCTTTATACTTCTGACCGTCTTTTTTAGTCAAAGTGCCGTTCGTCATATTAGCAAAGAGCAAATGCAACTGTTCTTCATTAATATCGACCACTCTTTCAAGTCCGTACTGTGCACGGATTTTACGTATAAGCGCGAGTAACCTATCTTTCATAGACTTGAGATGAATAAAGCTACGTGAGCCTTTTGTGGCAGAATTTCCCGTATTTAATCCGATCTCCATGTCTTTGAGGTATTTTAGCAGAAGAGTGATATTTTCTTTACCGAGTTCTGAGTCAAACGTACCTTGTTCGGCTTTTCCACGCCACACATAGTAAAGCTCTTTATTTTTGTACGGATCTATCTTAACCATGTGACATGACATGCGATCGAATGACTTTAAATATCTTGTCGTAGAAAAATGTCACAAGTTGGTGACAGACAAGATCTTATAAATTAATCTACATAATCAACCAAGAAAAGTTCCTAGAATGATAAGAGCCACACCCAAGGCTAATGCCACTTTAATCTTCATAATGCCGCCAACAACGAAAATTATTATTCCAATAATAGTTAAGGGATTTGTCATCTTATCGCTCCTGCCGCAACCTGATATCCTACAATTGCGGATGTAACATATTTAACCAATTCAAGAATTGCGTCCGTATGCTTTTCAGGTATGTTCGCTTTATTACGAAGAAGGAGCATTAGAAGCCATGCAGCAAAGAAAACTCCATCCATTATTAAAAGAACTAAAAGAGTCTGTTCCATGCTACCCACAAAAGAAAGTATTATTTAAAACTAATCATTTTAGTCAAGATCCATCTCTCTGATGATTATATCAATAGTTGCCATTAATCCTTCTACATCTTCGATATACCAATCTTGATAATCACTTTCTTGTGTATCTTTTGATATCATCCAGAGAACATTATGAATCAATCTTTTTTCAGCTACTTGAGGATTGTTTGAATAAATTCGGTGAATAATCCCCTTCACTTCTTTCTTTAACGGAGAAAATTCACGATTCCCTTCTTTATGACTCACTTTCTTTAAACCTGTAAGTCTCGATCTAATTTCAATTAACCGTCTTTTTACCTTATTTCTACTAGAGGGATTTTCTTTCTCTACTGATTTCTGTTCTGTTCCATAATGTATATGTTGGTCTCCGTGAATTACACCTGTCTGAGGACTACTTTGAGGCTTGTGCTGTTGTTGATGAATTTCTCTTTCATGATTGGTGGCGATATTATTTATCCATTCTATAAATATCTCTGCGACATTTTCACTAAAGAAGCTTAATATCCCTGCACAGCCAAAAATAAACGCAAAAAGCGCAGTTATTTTTCCTCCAATATTGCCTGTGCCCGTATTCAAGGTAATAAGAACTAAAATTATGCTCAGAACAACTCCAGAAACTGCTACAAGATACTGATCTTTTTTCTTTTTTTCCACAAACTCGCTAGATAATCTTCTTATAAAAATCTATTGATTGTGCGAACCTTTGCCTCAGAGTTCCCTGCATTATTCCACGAGAGCTAAGTGGACCCGCCGAGAATCGAACTCAAGTCCTCCGAATGCCATTCGGATGTATTACCACTATACTACGGGCCCTATGAACTCAAAAGAAGAATGCCTTAAAAACTTATTCAAGAAGATTTATTTTCCAATAAAATTTAGAAACATTCGATAACGTTGATATTCTTTAGTTGCAGAATCCAATGTTCTAGAAGTAACATCCCTTAACTTTTTAGTATTTTCATCATCTTTATTTAAATCATAAATAACTCCATCTGAACCAGTATAAGATGTGCGATTATAAATAAATTTTCCATCACGATGAGAGTTTATAATATATTCATCAACAATTCCATCTGGAGTCGAAGGAGATATTCTAGAACCTCCATCAATAAAAATTTGCCCAGTTGATCCCTTCAATGTAATTCCCTTAGGAGCGGTGGCCAATCCAGTAGCAACAACTTGCCCATTTTTTCTTTCATTATATGGATAAACCCAAGTATTATCGATTGTAGCCAAAGGCACAACAAACACGCTACTGCATCCTTCTAAAAGCAAACTTCCAGTAAGAAGAGCCGAATATCTTAAATCTCTTAAATTCATAAAATAAAGAAAACAAGGGACTTTAAATAATTTTGTTTAATCAATCACTACATTTCAAATAATAATAAAACTGCCATAACCAAAATACCTAGTAAGAAAGTCAATGCTTGAATAAGTGATGACTTTATTGTGGTTTCCTTATGTAATTCTGGAATCAAATCGCTCCCTGCAATATAAATAAATCCTCCAGCAGCAAATGAAACCAAAATAGTTTCAATAGTTCCGATATATCCGCTAATCAAAAGTGCCACGATTGCTCCAAGAACTGAAGTCAAAGCGGAGGCAAAATTTAACATTAAAGCTTTTCCTTTAGAAAATCCTCCCTGAATTAAAACTCCGAAGTCTCCAATTTCCTGAGGAATTTCATGAAATATAACTGCAAGGGTTGTAG
Organism: Candidatus Pacearchaeota archaeon; assembly: GCA_964202455.1. Lineage (GTDB taxonomy): Archaea > Nanobdellota > Nanobdellia > Pacearchaeales > GW2011-AR1 > VGKP01. The sequence continues at coordinate 28,498 of CAXNIJ010000009.1, forward strand.
CAATTCCAACAGGAATGCTTACAATGTAACTTGCCGCAATAACTAGTCCATCAATAAAATTATGTAATCCATCTCCAAACAAATTCATATATGCAAAAGAATGAACATGGCCTTTCTCTGCAGGCATATGACAATGTCTCCAATGCACAACTTTTTCAAGTATAAAAAAAATAAATATGCCTGATAAGATCGTCCCAGAAATTTCTAATGAAAAACCTTCCTTAGCTACTTGAGGTAACAAATGAATAAAAACATCTCCTAGCAGAGCTCCAGCAGAAAAACTAATAAAATATATAAGGATCTTCTTCAGGCGCTCCACCTTAATACTTAAAGCGATAACTCCTACAAAAGAAATTAGACTGACAACCAAAACACTTACGAGAGAATAGAGCCACACTTCATTCATAAATAAAAAAGAACAAATAGCTATTTAAAGCTAATCAATAAGAAATAAAAATAATTTCTACGTTTGACATTTTCTGATAAAAATCTAAGTCTGGCTTCTTCTGACGAGCAGTATAATATACCTCATCTAGACCAGTCCACGCAGTAAACCATCCTGCTGGCTCAAGTAATACTAGAAGTATATGTGTCCAAATGTGGTCTCCGCCATATATGGAAATTAATGTAGCAAGAACAAGCATAAAAGCTCCAGCAAAAGCCATAATTCCACCTTGCTTCTTTGTTTTAGCTACTTCTAATTCCAGAAGAATCATATGTTTTCTAAAATGGTCACGCAATCTTTTTTTAATCAAAACTTCATGATCTAGTCTTCTCTTTTTATGTGGAATCATAAATCTCAACTGAAAAGCGCCCTCTCGATCTTTAGTAGCTTTCTTCGCCTCTAGTAAAAAGTCGTCTGACAATGCACGTTGCGGAAATGGTCTTGGATCAAAATCAGAAAATATATCATCATAAACATCAAGCAAAATACTTATCTCGCTCTTTCTCAAAAGTTCATGCTTTATCGTTTCATCATCTGCAATCTCTTCCTCTTTTGTTTCCATAGACAATTAATAAAAAGAACATCTGCTATTTAAAACTACTGTCGATTAATAGATTTGAACAACTAATACCTAGACATAAGGCCATAGAAGAACAATGGCAAAACAATCTGAACAAATAGATAAATAAGCAAAATCCAAACCCAAATACTCAACCCTTTTTTCTCAGAAGATTTTTTCTCTCCATCTGGGCCCAATATGTTTTCAACTTTCGGATGCTTATACATATAAAGTTTATAAAATATAATTGTTAAAATACTTAAAGTACCATCGATAATTCCAGCAGCAGCCAAAAATCTGAAGTATATTTGTCCCAATGTGGCAAGAGCATCATCCATAAATATCCAAGGCATTATCATTGCAACAACAATCGCCATAAATAAATAATTCAAATAAACAACCCAGTCAATATAGTTTTCCTTATCTAGGGCCTTAGATAAAATATCTCCATGTAGTGCAGCAAAACCAAAAACAAAGAAGGTCTGATAAATATGAGTCACTTGATTAGATGGAATAATTTCCCAAATTCCGAATATAGAAGTTAGAAAACTTATAACAATCATAAGAAATAGGGCATTAGAAAAAAAGGAAAATTTTTCAAAAGTATTTTGTTTCTCATCATCCCATATAAATCCCAAACATATAATGGAATGTAACACGACCATAAATAGCGTCAAAAGAACTCTTTCGGTAACTTTTGTAAACTCGCCTACGAGAACCGTCACGACGGCAACTAAAGCAGCTATAATCAAACTACCAACTAAATTAAAAATAAAAAACCTCTTGAACTCAGCCATATTTACCATTTATTATAATCAATAGAACATTCTTTAAAAATCTACCGAGGGGCCATTCTCGTACTAGAAAGACTACTTTCAACTTCATCAGCTGCTTTTTTTAAAGTAGTCTAGTAATGACAAAGTTTCAAAGTCATTGGGGTCTCTTGTCCTTTCCATCGCCCATCAGAAAATCGCGTATCAAACTCTTCTGCTCTTTCGCAAGAAAAATAATAATCTCCATCTCTCTCAGTAAGATAATTTAGTAACGTATGTTTAGGGTTAAGTCTTTTTAATTGTAAATATTCTTCTGCAACTAATTCTCGCGCGGCATCTTGATCTTCAGCTATTCCAACCATAAAAATCAGAATAAAGGACAGTTAATAAATATTTAGGTTACTTCACTCGAGTCTCAACAACTTTTCCCGCGTTCGTAAATGCAATTTTTCCAGAAATCAATTTCCTTATTGTTTCAACAAGTTCATCAGTCTTCACACGAATCTGTTTCGTGCTATCGCGATCGCGCACAGTTACACACTTATCTTTAACGCTTTCTTCATCTACCGTAATACAATACGGCGTTCCAGCTTCATCTTGCCGGGCATATCTTTTTCCTATACTTCCAGAAACATCAAGAGAACTAGAAAACTCCTCTTTCAATTCATCGTACATTTTTTGAGCTAGTTCCATTCCAGAACCTTTAGAAATTAGTGGAAATATTGCCACTTTAACGGGGGCTAAAAATGCAGGCAATTTCAAAATAATATTCTCACGTTTGGTATCTGGAGTATATGCATTACATAAAAGGGCAAGAAATACTCTGTCCATCCCAAAAGTAGGTTCAATAACTCTTGGAATAACTCTCTTCTTACTAGCTTCATCAAAAACATCCAATTTCTGAGTAGATTCTTTCTGATGTTGCGTTAAGTCATATTGCCCCCGATTAGCATTCGCTGCAATTTCCTTGCTTCCAAAAGGATATTCAAAATCTAAATCAAAAGTTGCGGATGAATAATGACTTAACTCTGATTTCATATGTTCTCTTATTTTAATATTCTCAGATAATCCAATATGCGTAAACCACATTATTTGTTCAGCGAGCCAATATCCATGCCATTCATCTAGCTTTTCTGATTTAATCATCTCTCCAATGCTAGTCATTTTTAGAGTTTCTTTTCCCTTATCTTGCGTTTCAGCATCAAGTAAGTTCACTTTCACATTCTTATGTTTTGCATCGAGTAATGTGCAACTTTTCTCCTCAGGATGAATAAAAAATTCAAATTCTGCAATTGTAAACTCTCTACTTCTAAATAAAAAATCACGTGGAGCAATCTCATTTCTAAAACATCTTCCAATCTGCACAACTCCAAAAGGCAATTGCATTCTACTTGTCTCACTTATTTGTTTAAAATCCATAAACATTGCCTGCGCAGTCTCTCCCCTCATATATGCTTCAGTAGGATTAAGTGCTCCAACATTAGTCTTAAACATTAAATTAAATTCTCCCTGTGAAACATACTCTCCATCGCATTCACATTTAACCTTTCCAAGTTCACTCTTGTCAATTTTAGTAGATTTCTTGCATTTCTTACATATAACTCCGATATCGCTAAAATTGGCCAAGTGTCCAGATGCTTTCCATGTTCTGGGATGAGAAACCACGCTCGCCTCAATTCCTACAACATCTTCTCTCTTCTGAACAAAAAACTTCCAGAAATCTTGTTTCAAATTGTTAAACAGTTCAACTCCAAGTGGTCCATAATCCCAAAAACCTGCAAATCCTCCATAAATTTCACTAGAACGAAAAACAAATCCTTTACGTTTGCAAAAAGCAGCTAGTTCATCAACACTCAAAACAGAATTTTTCTTTTCAACCATACGTTTCCTACAAAAACCAGCTTTTTAACTCTTACTCTCACAACTTCTCAAAAAAAAGTATCAAAAAAATAAAAAATAATTACAAAAGACTATTTACTTAAGTCCGCCCATTCTACAAACCGTAGTTCCGCAAGTTGGGCACTTTCCCTTCGCAATCTTTGTGCCTTTTGTGGTCTTCGATTCAACAGGATTCTTAATATCTACCTTAGCCTTACACTTCACGCAATATCCTTGTGTTGCCATATGTCCTCCTTGTGGTTATATACCTTAACAAAAAAATAAGAAAGAGTTTACTTATAAATCTATGCTAGTCATTTTCAGGGGAACAAAAAGAAATATAAGGTGAGAAAAATCGTATTTGGTATGGCTACAATTAAAGAAGCATATGAAAGAAGTAATTATACTGTTACAAGTAAGCTCGTCCGAAGAACTAGATCGCTCATTTCCCCCGAAAACATCCTAGCTCTTGAAAAAAATCTAGATGAACTTCCAAAAATATTTGGAAATACGCGATGGGTACTCACTGGAGGAATTGCTACACAAATTGCATGTAAAGAGTGGTATAGAAATCCTGGCAATATTAACGTCAGCGTTCATGAAGATGCTCTTTTTGAGATTGCTCAACATGCACATGAAAAAGCAAACTATAGACTCCTCTCTAGAGGTTGGCAAATAAGACCTTATCCTGGAATAAAAAGAGAGACTTATGAGGTTCCTAACTGGAATATGCAAGAACTCTCAAGAAACTATCCTAATCTCCGATTAATACGCTTTGATGGAAAAAATCCTTCTCCCAATAAAGAATTTCTTGACTTTATAGACGTTCATTTATATAGAATTGCACAACATAGATATGATATTTTTCCGCAATTTAATTGTGATGAAATAGTTTCTCTTGATGGAAATAAAGCTGCTCCAATTATTCCTTTTACAGTTGCAGAGAAAAACATTCAATATGTCACTAACTCTAACAAAATTATTCAAGTAAGAGGACTAGAATATCTCCATCATATAAAATACTGGTTAGTAATGCGAGACCAAAATCAAAAAAGAAGAGAAAGAGAGATTGATTATTTTGATCTTACAAAATTAAAGCAAGCTAAAAAAATCTCTGAAAAGCAACAATTAACGCAGATAGATTCTGCTTTAAAAACTTAATAGGCATTTAAATTATTCATCTTCAAAAATTTTTAATTCTTGTCGGTGCTTAAAAATCAATTATAAAGTTTAATCCTAACGTTTAAATATCAACTCTTCCTTCATACATCGAGGAGAAAAAGAGATAATGAAAAAGGTGACAAATATAAAAGAGCTAGAAATTCTTGCAGATGAAATAAGGGAAGAAATGATTAAAATGCTTACGGAAGCAGGCTCAGGTCACTCAGGAGGACCACTAGGTATGGTTGACGTTTTCACTGCTCTCTATTTCAACATTTTAAATCATAATCCTCAAAAACCACTTTGGGAAGATCGAGACAAAGTAATTTTATCCAACGGCCACATCTGTCCTGTTCTTTATACAACACTTGCAAAAGCAGGATATTTTCCTATAAAAGAACTTAAAACTCTTAGAAAATTAGGCACAAGACTTCAAGGACATCCTCATCGAGGGTCAGCGCCAGGAGTAGAAAACACTGGGGGACCACTGGGTCAAGGAACTTCAGTCGCAGCAGGAATTGCTTATGGGGCGAAAATGGACAATAAAAAATACAAAGTCTTTCTTTCAATGGGAGATGGAGAATTAGATGAAGGACAATGCTGGGAAGCATTTATGTTTGCAGCAAAAAATAAATTAGATAATTTAATCGGATTTGTAGATAGAAATAATATTCAAATAGATGGAAATACCGAAGATATAATGCCTCTCAATCCTCTTGCAGATAAATTCAGAGCATTCAATTGGCATGTTTTAGAAATAAACGGAAATGATTTCAAGGAAATTCTCTCAGCATTTGATAAAGCAAAAAATTACAAGGGAAAACCAACAGCAATTATTTGTAAAACAATTCCGGGTAAAGGGGTCAGTTTCATGGAAAAAAGATTCGAATGGCACGGCAAAGTTCCAGTTAAAGAAGAAGCCATAAGAGCATTACATGAAATTTGCGAAGACGAGTGTAAATTAAGAAAACTTGATCATGAAAAATGCAAACAACTAATCGACAGATGTGGAGCTTTAGAATGAAAATTAATCTTACAAATCCAGAGATGATTGCTTCTCGCGATGGATATGGAAAAGCACTTCTAGAACTTGGAAAGAAAAACAAAAATGTTGTTGCACTTTGTTGCGATTTAACGGATTCAACTCGTCTTGAAGCTTTTAAAAAAGAATTTCCAAAGAGATTCATTGAAGTTGGAGTCGCAGAACAAAACATGGCTGGCCTAGCAGCAGGACTTGCAATGATTGGGAAAATACCTTTCATGAGTTCTTACGCAGTATTTAGTCCAGGAAGAAATTGGGATCAAATAAGAGTGAGTATTTGTTACAATAATGCAAATGTAAAAATCCAAGGTGCCCATGCAGGAATTAGTGTAGGTCCAGATGGCGCTACACATCAAGCTCTAGAAGATATTGCAATTATGCGCGTTCTTCCAAACATGATTGTTATTGTTCCAGCAGACGCAATAGAGGCAGAAAAAGCTACACTTGCGGCGGCAGCTATTATCGGCCCAGTTTATCTTAGGTTCGCAAGAAACAAGGCTCCAATTATTACAAGTTCAAAATCGCCATTTAAAATTGGGAAAGCAGAAATCTACCTTCAAGGTTCAGATGTCTCTATTGTTGCATGTGGAAGCATGGTCTACGAAGCTCTTATTGCAGCAGAATCATTAGCAAAAGAGGGAATAAAGGCGACAGTAATTAACTCTCACACAATTAAACCTTTAGATAAAGAAACAATAATTACTTCAGCAAAAAAAACAAATGCAATGGTTACTGCTGAAGAGCACCAAATTCACGGCGGTCTTGGTGGAGCAATAGCCGAACTTCTAGGAAAATATTACCCCATTCCTCTAGAAATTGTAGGTATAAAAGATACATTCGGAGAATCTGGTGAACCCATAGAATTACTAAAAAAGTATCATTGCACACATAAAGATATTTTCCTAGCTGCAAAGATTGCTATTGGAAGAAAATAAAATGAAAAACTGGATTAACGAACTTAAAAAAGGGTTTAAAGGAGATGTACTTTACGACGAAGAGACACTTAAAACTTTCAGTCATGATGCTTCAATATTCGAAGTAAAACCCGAAGTAGTAGTTTTCCCAAAAGATGCTCAAGATATTCAACACTTAGTAAATTTTGTAAGAAAACATAAAGGACTTTCTCTTACAGGCAGAGCAGCAGGAACAGATATGACTGGAGGCCCATTAACTGAATCTATTGTAGTTTCATTCACTAAATATCTAAATAACTTAAAAAAATTAAATAATAAATATGCTATTGTAGAACCAGGATTATATTATCGAGATTTTGAAAAAGAAATGGACAAATTAGGAGTAATTTATCCAAGTTATCCTGCAAGTAAATCTATCTGTGCTCTAGGAGGTATTATTGCTAATAATTCTGGAGGGGAAAAATCTCTTACATATGGACAAACCGTAGATCATGTGAATTCATTAAAAGTAATTTTATCCGATGGAAAAATTTACGAATTAAAATCTCTCAATAAGTCGGAATTAAAAAAGAAAATGAGTAAAAAAGATTTTGAAGGAGAAATATATAGAAAAATTTATAAAATTTGTGAAAAAAATTATGATTTCATAAAATCTCTAGAACCTAAAGTTTCTAAAAATTCTTCAGGATATTATCTTTGGAAAGTCTGGGATAAAAAGAATTTTGATCTTTCAAAACTCTTTGTAGGTTCACAGGGAACACTAGGATTATGGATAGAAGCAAATATCCACGTAGTAAAAAAAGACAAACACTCTCGTCTAGTTGCCGTATTTCTTCACGATTTGGAACAAATAAATAACGTAATTAATATCGTGAAACCTTATAATCCTCAGTCATTAGAGAGTTTTGATAAAAATACCTTAGAATTGGGTATCAAATTTTTTCCCGAAATAGCCAAAAAGGTTCATCAAAATATTTTTTCATTTCTTTGGGGTTTTAGAAGAGAAGCGGAAAATACTCTTTTGCATGGATTTCCAATATTTATTATACTTGTAGAATTAACTGGAGATAAAGAAACGGTCATTCAGAAAAGAGCCGACCAATTAGGAAAAGAACTTACTTTAAATAAAATTAATAACTTAGTTATGCAAAGCGAAAAAGAAGGAGAAAAATATTGGATTATGCGTCGAGAATCATTCAACTTACTTAGACAGAAGGTAAAAGGAAAATCTGCAACTTCTTTTATAGAAGATTTTGGAGTTAAACCGGAATATCTATCGGAATTCCTTCCTAAGCTCTATAAACTTCTAGAAGATAATGGTATAAAACCGAACTTAGCCGGGCATGTAGGAGATGGTAATTTTCATATAATTCCTTTGATGGATCTCAAAGATGAAAAAGAAAGAATGAAAATTCCAATAGTTTTAGAAAAATTTACAACCCTAGTAAATAGTTACAAGGGAACTATGACTGCTGAACATAACGATGGACTAATAAGAACTCCCCTGCTAGAAAAACAATTCGGTAAAAAAATGGTAAAAATTTTTGAAGAAGTTAAAGCAATATTTGACAAAGATGATATCTTCAATCCTGGAAAAAAAGTACATGGTAACATGAAGTTTGCAATGTCCCACATTAAGAAAACATGATCATAAAAAATTTCAAACATCTAGCAACTACTAAAACTCGTAAAGATGCCTTAGAAATAATTAATTCTGGAATAGAAGCCGTATTGACAAAACCAGCTATGCACAAACATATAAAATTAAACAAAAATAATCTCCAGATCTACGACAATATTTGGAACATTTCAAAGTTTAACAAAATACTAGTTATTGGGGCAGGAAAAGCCGCAGGAGATATGGCGTCAGCTATAGAAGAAATTTTAGGCAATAAAATCTCAAAGGGAATAGTCATAGACACACAAAAAAGAATTCTTTCAAAAATAAAAGTTATCGAAGGTACGCATCCATTGCTTTCAGAGATAAATATCGAAGCAACAAATGAAATAATAGGGATATTAAAAGAAAGCAATAAAGACTTAATTATTAATCTTATTAGTGGTGGAGGCTCGGCCCTTTTAGAATCTCCTCGTATTCCCCTTAAGAAATATTTAGATATTACAAAAAGACTTCTAAAAAGCGGAGCGACCATACAAGAAATAAATACCATCAGAAAACATCTTTCTTTTGTCAAAGGTGGACAACTTGCAAAATTAGCTTCTAAATCTACAATAATTACTCTAATAATGAGTGATGTAATAACTAACGATCTTCATGTAATTGCATCTGGTCCAACTGTAAGAGATATTACCGCTCTAGAAGATGTAAAATTAATTCAGAAAAAATATCATCTTCCTAAGTTTTCCTTCGTTGAAACTCCAAAAAAACAAATAAATAATGTAACTAACATTTTACTCATCACAAATATTCCGGCGGCAGAGGCAATGAAAGCAAAAGCAAAATCTCTAGGGTATAATTCTAAAATTCTAACTACTCAACTCAAGGGAGAAGCAAAAGTCATAGGAAAAAAATTAGCCACTTTAATTAAACCTAAAATCGCAATAATTGCAACAGGAGAAACAACAGTAACCGTTAAAGGCAACGGTAAAGGTGGAAGAAATCAAGAACTTGCTCTTTCAGCTTCTCAGTTTATTAAAAAGGGAGTTATTGTCAGCTGTTCTTCAGATGGAGTAGATTTTATTACGGATTCAGCTGGAGGCATTGTGGACGAGAACACAAAAATAGAAGCAAAGAAAAAAGAAATCAATATTCAGAACTATCTAAATAATAATAATTCCTACAACGCCCTAAGAAAACTTAATAGCATTATTATTACAGGTAAAACGGGCACCAATGTAGCAGATTTGATTTTGGCTCTAGGGGATAAATAAGAATCTTAAATAGTGAAGATTGATTAACAAACTATAAAAAAGAAAATTCTAGTGCCTACACATGGGTGTCGATATACGATTTAATTGGGCATTGCAAACCGAACTTCTTGGAGAACTTGAAGAGAAAGCGACATATACTTTTGAGAAATCAGGAAACCGTATATTTCCGTTAAAAACACCAATAGATCTCATCAGCATGAACAGAGAAGCCGTGGCGAAAATTAAAGTTACCGAATTTACAAATAAGATTGAAATCACAACAGGAAAGTACGAAGTTGTTAAAATCTATCAAGGTACTGAAAAAGAAGTCTTGACGCAGTATTGGAGAGAAAATCAATAAATCTTAAGTTTATTAATGCAAAAATTGCAAGATTATACCATTATGACTAAAAGCGCACGCCAAAGACCCATCGTCAATAGCCTCTGGCTGCGATGTCAAAACGAAACATTTAAATATCAAGTAAGAATAGTCTTACTATGGTCCAGATAGACATAACAAAGATGAGTTCAAAGGGGCAAGTGGTAATACCTCAAGAACTGAGAAAAGACTTTAATGAAGGAGACAAACTAGTGGTAATAAGAAATAACGACCAGATTATCTTAAAAAGAGCGGATAAATTCGATAAACAAGTAGAAGAAGACATCATCGTTGCAAAAAGAGTCGAAGAAGCATGGAGAGAAATCGAGCAAGGTAAATTTAAGAGAATGTCTGGAGAAGATTTCCTTAAAGAAATAAGAAGCCTCAAATAACAATATGGTAAAAGAGGTTATACGAACAGAAAGTTTCTTACGACGTTTAAAAAAGATAGACAAATCAGTGCTAGAGAGAGTTGAAAAGATTATTATTAAAATTCTCAATGATCCCGAGATTGGCAAGCCTATGCGATATGATAGAAAAGAAACAAGAGAGTTGTATGCTCCGCCCTTCAGATTAAATTATATCTATGACAAAGCAAGAGATATTCTTATTTTCCTAGACATCTATCATAAAGATGAGCAATAAAAATAAATCAAACTACATCCATCTAATAAAATGAACATAAAGCAATTAGAAGAAAAATACGGTAAAAAACTCATCTCCAAGATCATCAAAGAAGGCTATCTGGACGGCTGCACCATTGTCATCAATAAAGACGGTTCTACAAAAGACATTCCCGAAGAGGATATCATCAACGCAATAAAAGAGATGAAAGGTCTGCCATATGATTGGGATTGAAGGACTTGTCGGAGAGGATTGGACACATTTTATTATATCCGTTCGATTCGGCATCACCTTGTTTTTCGCCTGATTCTCTTTTAACCATTGGTGTGACATGTGATGGAAGGGGTTTTTAATACTTGTCCCACAGATGGACTACCGAGTTGTGACAGATAGGTAAACTATATTTTTCTAAAGCGTTGATTATGATTATCAATTTTTGATAACTGATCTCTACAAATACAATTAACGTAAATTATTAGATAAATAATTGAGATTTTTCGTATAGCTGCGGAGATCTTCTTATTGTTCTGTGTAGAGTAGTTCTATGCAGTTTCCATCAGGGTCGACAAAAGTGGTAAATGTTCCGTAGCTTTTCTTCACCATTCTCTGACCAATTGTTACGCGTTCTTTCTCTAGTCGCTCTGTCCATTCTTTGAGATCTTCTAAACTGTTTGCTTTGAATTGTATAAGTACAGGGTTGCTCTTGTTATAATCAAACTGGTACTTGTCTCTATTCGACATGGGTTCTATAGCAAAACGTGTCTTTCCAGTGTCAAAACCATACCAGTTTTTAGCAACAGAGTCTGCCTCGTTAATGGGCTTCAAACCAACTATTTTTTTGTAGAACTCTATAAGCTTCTCATGGTTCTTCGATAGAAGATTAACAAATGCTAGATCTCTTTTCATAGTAAACGAAGTGTGACGATACTATAAAAACTTAACGGGGACTAATCGAAATAAATGTGCTGTAAAATAAAACCCTCGCTTGTAAGTCATATGAACTTTCTTCCCTCAAGTTCGCACAAACCGACATCGCCCCAAGATGCCATTTAAGTTAAAAGCGCACGCCAAAAACCCATCGTGAATGGCATCTGCGTGCGATGTGCTTAAACCTTTAGCTACTTCCGAGATATCTTTTCTTATGAACTGCTAAGTATCTTCTAATAAAATAAGAAACAAATCCTTCTTCATCTTTTGTCAGCGCCTTATAATATGATTTTCTGCCTTTTTTCTCAATAATTAACATAGGATACCCTGAATACCATAAAACATAGTTCGTAATTAGTCTACCAACTCTCCCATTCCCATCTCCAAAAGGATGAATTTTTACGAAGCGATAGTGTATACTGCCAGCGAGCTCAACATGATTCATTTTTTTGCTCTCCTCAACAAACTCAATGAGTTCATTCATCAGTTTCTCAACATCTTGCCAATCGGGAGCGCGATAAGGTCCGACACTTACTAGGTAATCCCGATACTGCCCTGCAATATCTGGCTTGGTTTCATTAAATATTTCAATATGCCATTTTAGCAACAATTCGCGTGTTAATCTTTCTTTCTTCTCGAGCATGTGTAGGAAAACCTTGCTGTGTGCCTCAGTCTCCCGAACATCCCGTAACGATTTGTTAGGAGCAACCTTGTCTTGAATAATTTCTCTCGTCTCTTCTAAAGTAATAGTGGAGCCTTCGATTGCATTCGTATTATAGGTAAATGCAATAGATATTTCTTCGAGTTCCCTTTTCCTTGCGCTTTCTGGCATTTTCTCCCATTCTACTTGAAAATTCTTCTTAATAATTTCTAACTTCTTGTAGACATCTTGCTTAACTTCTTTCTTAAATAAATCTTTAATCTTATCAATATCTTCAGGTATCTTTTCTCCTAAATACTTCTCCTTTGTTACCACTTTTCCTTTTTTTCTGAACGAGTGCTGCAAATACCAGTATTCTTTATTTCCTGCTTTACGTTTTAATAATCTCATAAGAATTTATACATTACAAAGTATATAAATTTTTGCTTTTGTGGTATGATGTAATGTATAAATTAAAGGGATTGTCGGAGATGATTGGACATGTTTTATTATATCCTTTGGAGTGGACATCGATTTTAATTTGAGTTTTTATCGCGTCTTTCTTCGTATCCATGTGATGTGACATGCGATCTCGATGGTTTTTAAGTCTTGTCATCGGAAAATGTCACAAAGTGGTGACAGATAATCTTCTGAATATACTCATATCGGAGAAGTTTCATCAATAGTTTATTAAATAGAGATAAATCTATTCTAAATATGAATCCGCTTAATCTACGGCATCTTCCTCAAGATTATGCATATCATGTAGAACTCACCGAAAGAGGAAAATCCGTGATCATTGATTATCGCAGAGATAAAAAGATAGTACTCGCAATCATATTGATTGTTTTAATTCCAATGTCGTTTATTATGATTATAAGTGGAAAAATGAAAGGAAGTTCTGAGCTTCTTCCTTTATCGAGTCGCATATTTTTAGTTTTTCTTATAATTATCATGGGCTCTACCTTTTACTTTCTTTTCTATTATCCTCTGAGAATACGCCTTACTCGTTTGGACTCTGGTTTACTTGAAATTGAAAAAAGAGGATGGTTTTTTGTTAAAGACAGAGCAATTGTAGAGAATAATCAAAAACCTTATCTCAGGGGAAAGCAAAGACAGATGATTGGTGGAACAGTGATTCTTGGTAAGGGCGCATATCAACCACTTATATGTTATAACATAAATGGACAAGAACAAGAATTGAGTCTTATTTTAATAGCATCTTACTTTATGAGGGGTGCTGGACCACGTGGGGTTTTAACCAAAGAACAAATTCAGGAGATTGGAAAACAATTAGACTTGAAAGTAACTTTTGAAGAATAGTTAAGAATTGATTATTCTTCCATCTTATTTTTTCTAAAAACTATAAAAAGAAAGATAAGAACAATCGCAATTATAGTTGCTACAATAAAAAAAGGTATGTTATCACTTACAAAGGAATGACCTTCCCAATCGAGAGCTGGTTTGTTAGTGTTTACTGGAATTGATAAAAGAGTAAGCTTATTAGCATTGATAATGTGTATAAATCTTGCTTCCTCAAAATAAGGAAATGTGAGTTCGGTAGTTGCTCTATCTACAGTCACGGTTGTTTCATTCTTTCGAGGAATGTATATCTGGTTACCTTTCTCATCAAACCATGAAGGGTCGGGGGCGATATGCATTTCGAGTTCAAAGTCAAACGGTTGGCTATAAAGAGTCTTATTTTTTAATGAAATAACCTCTAAAGCATACTTCGCTCCTGACTCATAAACTGAAGGAATAAAATATCCTCTTGTAACTACAATATTCTCTGCACTTATATTACCCTTATCATACTTTAAACCAAGAACATAAATATCCTGCATCTCCGTCGCAGCCACTAAGGAAAGAAGCAATATAACTCCGACTATAAATATTATTTTTCTCATAATCATTTTCCTGTAAATCGAGACATTTTATCTTTAATTAATTTTTCATTCCATGGACCAAATGTAAATGGGTTACAAGTATGGCAACGCATAATTGAATTTCTTGTTGGCCTAAATATGCCAAATTCAGTTAAAGAACATCCCTCAAAGCATCCTACTTCATTATTATAGAATTCGTCTTTCTCATTACAATCAGTAAGGCCTTCTTTACCGCATCCATTTCCAATAAATTCTTTCCAGGGTGCATTTTGTAAGCACATTGTTTCTGTGGCGGGCGAGGGTACATAGCAATCAAGCCTGCCAGATTGTGAAATTTCGTTCCATACACTTCCACTTGTTTCAATATATTCATCAGCCAAATCACCAAACTGATGGCCAAACTCATGAACAAATACTCTCGCCTGATCTACATAAGGTGCATCTAGTCTATCTATTGCAGAACTCAAGTACACTTTATCCCCTGCGCTGGAACGGAAATAATCTGCAATTGTGTAAATCACATACTTATTAGGAACGATACAATTAGCAGCTAATGCATTTGCTTCCAGTAACTTATCATAACATGCAAAAAATTGACTAGACTCCTGTTCTTTGCATCGTGAATAGGGCACTGTTTGATCAACATACCAAAAGTTAAATTTATCTTTGTTGCTTTTGAAAGGTTCTACAGAAAGTAAGCCGTCATTATCTCCCTCTTTATCTATATCATGAGCCGCAATACCTTTCAATACTTCTCCAGGAGAAACTGGTAAAACCTTGCAGTTTGAGTCGTAAGTCTGCAACTCAATAAGTGAAAATTTCTTTTCAACGGGAGATTTAGGGACAAATGTTAAGTCTTGTTTATTTTTATCAAAACATGTAAATTTCATAGATTTTTCTTCTGAAAGATATTCTTCCTTCTCATATCCTGAATAACCAATAGATTTACAATACTTATACATGGCATCATGACAAGACAACCCTATAAAGTCTCTATCACCATATCCAATTCCTACAAAAACCACGTTTGCACGATTTGCTGCAGGATTGTTATGATCTGAAATAACCTCTTTACAGAGGTCTGTATTAATCGGACGAAGTCGGAAAGAAACTTCTTTTTCTTTATCTATCTTAAAAGTATCCGTTGTTGAGCCAAGAAGGTTATTTTCAGGGCTGCTTTTTGCTACTACTCTTATAATATACGTATTCTCATCTGTGAATGAACCCTCGGAAACAGGCCAATTGACCGTGCATAGTAAGGTGGGATTTTGTACTACTTCAGAATTTCCTGTGCTTTTACCATTATTTTCGATACATATAGCATCTGCAAAATAAATGCCAATAGTACTCCCTTTCTCTCTATTCTTCAAAGAAATATCGACAGAATATTTATTGTTCTTTAATGTATCTAAAGAATTTCCAGTCACCAAAAAAGTTGTTTTGAAAAAGGTTCCTATAGGATATACTGCTCCTTCTTCAAAATTCTCAATTCCAATACCCCATAACTCAGGATTATTATTTTGAGTTTGAGTACATATCCCTTCTTTTGTGCATTCACTTCCAGTTTCACAGCCACAAAGATTGCAATTATTTACTAAATCTCCAATCTTACAATACCGGGGCTTGTTTTTTGAACAAGAGCCATACAAGGTTCCATCAGTACACGTTTTTTCAGCAGAGCCTGTTGAAATTGAAGGATTACTAGAAGCAGGTAATTCTATCTCTGCATACATATAGGAGTAGTCGGGACTGTATTCAAAAAAGTTAAGCTTTTGTTCATCAATTCCTATAACTGCATTAGTAGTTATTTGATCCGCAGAGATAAGATATCCTTGAGGATTTATGACATTTGTTTTAGCGTTGATTTCCTTAAATTCATGGAGCCAGTCAAAGGGAGATTTCTCCTCTTTAATGCTTTTAATAAGTTCCTCCCGTGAATTTAGATTATACTTAGAAAGAAGTATTTTATGTTCTTCTGCTGTTGATAAAAGAAGGTATGTCTTTTCACTAATCGTTCCAGTTTGCTTATATTCCATTACTGCCTGCCCAAGATACTCCCATCCTCCCCACGCTGGATGAATAAGAATATCAGCATTTTGTTGGACATTTGGTGAGAGTCTTTGATAATCAGCGAGAGTCGTGCAAATTTGAATAACTCCTGTATACGACACATTTTCTTGTGTTTTAAAGTTGATTTTAATGAAAGGATCGTTTTTATAATACTCCGCGATAACTTTTCCCTCGGGACCAATTATGAGAGCAGCTGTCTTCTTTAAGGTATTTCCTTCTTCAATTGTTATTGCTGGAGCAACAATGTATATCTTATGTTGTTTAGACAAATCCTGAAGCTGTTTAAACTGACTGAAAGTATTAAAATCATTTCCTTGAGAGACTTTTATTTCTGAACTGTCTCTTCTTGTCAAAAGATAAGGGGGATTTGGTAAGTTTACTAAACCTGTATATCCTTGGAAAAAGTCCTCATCTAAAACAACAAGGTCGGGAGACTTAGCTTTTAGGGCATCTTGAAGAATATCTATTTCTCTCTGTTGTGATACTGAAGGATTATTTCTTATAAGAACTAATTTTAAAATATTATTTTTATTGTTACAAGAATTACCCTTACATTCAACGGCGACAGGAGTGCTTGATGAAGTTGAAGATATACACGCTCCTTCTTTACAGAATGTGTTTATCGGACATGTTACGTAGTACCCATTATAACTATCAATTCCTGAATCGTAGTAATATTCATAAAGCGAATTTGAAGAATAGCAAGCATCGGAATAAGTATCTGCGCCACAGGTAACTTTTCCTGCAAGTCCTATGTTTTTTCCATCAGGATAGGTTTTATTCGCGTCTGAATCCGTACAAGAAGGAACCGGACTGCTTGTCGAGCCATTACTTATCGTAGTAGTTGTGCTTGCTCCAATACAAGCCCCATTTATGCAACCATTCGGACAGGTAACGGAATCATAATTATAAGTTTCTCCCACACAATAATACTCATATAAACCTCCTTGAGACCAACAGCCGTCGCTATATTTTGCTGATCCGACCATAACTGTTCCAGCCACGTTCGGATTTTTCCCACCATCCGAATCTCCACATAGGGGGGAATTTACACTACCTGATGACGAAGATGTGGGGGCAACGCATGCACCATTGAGACAAGTTTTTCCACTAGTACAAGCAATATAGCGGGCATTGTAGTCATCAATGCCGTCATCATAATAATATTCATAAACATAAGCTGCATTTGAAGAATAGCATTTATCGTTATAATGAGATGCTCCGCAGGTAACTGTCCCAGCAATATCCGTATTTAGTCCTCCATCAGAATCTGTACAAGAAGGAGTAATTGCTCTGCCCGTTACAATACCTTTTTCAAACCAGTCAAAAGGCCAGAATGCCGAAGTTAGATTTAGAGATAGCAAAAGCATAATGGAGATAAAAATAATAAATCCTACTTTTTTCATGAACTACTATGTGCAGAGGAAGTTTATAACTTTATCTTAGTCAACAAAAATTGTAACTACAAGGATAGACATAATACCAGGCTACTTGTGAAAGTATGAATACTCCTAAAATAAGAAATACCTCTAGAATCAAGAAGAGCATCCACTTACCAGTCGTCTTTTTAACTTTCTTGTAAATAAAAGACCTGTAGAGAAGCACCGTTCCAAGGAGGATAAGAAAAATTGCGCTAATAGAAATAACATACATCCAATTCTTGTAGTAAGGCTTCATCACCTGTAAGGGATTTCTATCATATGTGTAACCTATAATCTTGCATCGACCTTCGAAATCCCATGCAGTAACATTTCCTTCTTCGTACTGAACTATCTTCCATTCCGAGGGCAGCTCATAAAGACCGGAAGGCTGATAGGATTTACATGCTTTCAAGTCATCATTAATCATCAGTTCTGGAGCAATCGCAGCACTAGTAAAATTGGATATCAAAACTACCATTAACGAGAATAATGTTACTATGTTGAAGCCTTTCATTTTAAGCAAAATTCCAGCCGATTAATAAAGGTTTGCTTGACTTCAATTTTAACTGAACTTTCCGCTTGTTACGAACCAATATCCTGTCAAGCGACATCACTCAATTATGCCATTAAGGATACAAGCGCACGCCAAAAACCCCTTCACAATGGCATCTTTTTCTATAGGTCGGAAAAACTTTCTATCTCGAAAGATTTAATATGATGAATTCCGACATAATAACAAATGTCTGAAAAACAGAAACAAAAATCAATCTGGAGTAAAGATTGGAAACCGTCAAGAGAGACTAAGAAGATATTAGGGATACTCTTTATCTTCCTTTGTCTGGCAGCATATGGCTCGCTTTTTGAATTTGGAGGACATCGAGGAAGTCAAAGTGGAACAATCGCGGCGGTCGAACACAATTCCAATATTATTTGGCCTGCAACTCTCGTATACGTAAAGACAGGACTCAAATCGAAAAATGAGAGTATTTATTGCGTCAATGATGAGACAATAAAAAATCAACTCATCAAATTTACTGAAAAAAGAGAACTGATTACAGTCTATTACTATAATGAACCAACAATGTGGAAATGGGATTGTAATGATGGTAAAAGTATCATCTATAAAATCGAAGCATGTAATAATGTAACATCGCCGTGCCAAGAAGGAGTTTCGGAAATAAGAGGAAGGTAAGTGAAGATTTAAAAACTAAAGGTCCTCTATTTAATATAATCTAATGGCAGTAAAAGTATCTCTCTGGAAAGCTATTCTAAGAAGCCCAGTAATATGGCTAGTTTTAGGAATGCCCTTACTTTTTATTCTTTTTGCCATGATTCCAGCGCACTTTGGAGCTTCTGAAGGAGTACATAGAGGCGTTATTACAGCAGTAGAGTATAATTCAAATGTCATCTGGCCTGCAACTATTGTTTACATTAAAACAAGTGCTGAATCTACACAAGAAGATAAATATTGTGTGAATGATGAAACAGTAAAAAATCAGCTTCTTGATTTATCAAAAACAAGAAAAGAGTCAGTAATTTATTACAAGAATAATTTTGTTATGTGGAAGTCAGAATGTAATGGTGGAGAGAGTATTATTTATAAGGTTGAAGAGGCAAAACCCTAATGAGGCATATGCAGAAAAATTACTTTCTTCTTGTAGTTTTATCTATCTTCATAACCTCTTTTGTCTCAGCAACAGGGACACAATCTATTGTAGGTACCATTGACGAAGACTTAAACGTAAACTTCAATCAATCACTGCCTGTTGACACAAATGAATATGGATCAGTAGATGTGGCGATACCACAAAATATTGGATATATGAAAGCAAAATACAATTTTCTTAGTGCATATGATGCCAAAGGCAAAGCAACAATAAAACCTATGAATAATGGAATCTTAAGATTGACGTTCAATGAATTCTCGAAAGGAGTTCAAGATATGAATGTAAACTTTGAGACAACTCCTTCTTTTAATACTCCTGTTTTTGCAGGATACGATTTTACAGTTTTCACAGATGATCCTTTCCTTAAATCTCCAAGTTTGAAAATAACCTATCCTTCATCGCTAGAATTTATCGGTTCCTCTCCTCGTTCTTCTGCAAGCCAATCCGTGCAAATATCTTATCCTGAAAGCAAATACGCAGGCCCTATCTATCTCAACTTTCTTAAAAATCCACTGCCACAAGGATATATCAGAAAAGAGAGCGGTATCTTCACTCTCGTTGGCACAGAAAAAGAAGTTACGATTCTTGAAAGAACAGTACAAAATCTGACATTTATACCTGAAATGTATGCGGGCTTTATGGATGATTTTCCTCTTGATCGTATTTGGATTATTACAGCAGACCTTTCTGGAAGAGGAGATTTCTTCACCGAATCAGGTGGATTTGCGCGCGATCCTCATGTGATTATTATGGAGCGAAGCATGCTTATGCAACTTGCTCAGAAACAGTTTCCTGATCTTCAAGCGATGATTGTGCATGAAATCGCACACCATGTTGTAAATAAAAAGGTTTTTGGCGGGCAACAGAAAAGAACAAATTGGTTTGATGAAGGTATTGCTACATTCTTCCAACTTTATGCCGCAGATACCTATTTCAATAAAGAAGGATACTGGGTTGTTAATGGTGAAGTTCTTCAGAGTACTTTTAAGTTTACAAAAGATGAACTGAAGAAAAGATATCAAGGACAGTTTTACTTTGATGTTCCTATGGATACAAAATCAGTTAATGATTTTTATGCACATTCTGGACTTGTCTTCTTCAACTTCTATCTTTTAACAGGAAAAGAAGGAATGAGAAAGCTTTTTGATGAATTATCTGAATTGCAACCTTCCGACGACAGTTGTGTACAATGCGATACACAAAAGATCTTAAAGATCATGGAATCAATCTCTGGAAAATCAGAACAAGAAATTTTGTTTCCCTATAAAAACGATCCTGATTTTGATATAAAAATTACCCCTTTAACAAGAAAAGAAATCACTCCTAGTCAAGCTTCGCAAATCATTGCTGATGACTATACCTCTAGTCCTGCAGGGCAGTCATTAGTTCATGTACTAAGTATTATCTTCATGGTAATAGAAATACTTATTCTAGGAGCAATGGTATTTGGAGTTATTTGGCTTGTAAAACGGAAGAAGAAAAATAAAGGATAACAAAACAAGAGAAAGGTTTGAAAAGCAAATGCGAGGCATCGTAATACTTCAAGAGTTAACAGTTGATGGAAGAGTATCGCTCAATTAGGCCATTTAGGCTACAAGCGCATGCCAAAGACCCATCATGGGAGGCATCTTGGAGCGATGTTCAACAGAAGAGAAACATTTAAATATCTAGTAAGAATAGTCTTACTATGGCTCAGATTGACATAACAAAGATGAGTTCGAAGGGGCAAGTAGTAATACCTCAAGAACTCAGAAGAGACTTCAACGAAGGAGATAAGATAGTCGTAATTAGAAATGATGATCAAATCATTCTAAAGAAAGCAAACAAGTTTGATAAGCAAGTAGAAGAAGATATTATCGTTGCGAAAAGAGTTGGAGAAGCATGGAAAGAGATTGAGCAGGGCAAATATAAAAGAATGTCTTCTGAAGAATTTCTTAAGGAAATAAGAAGCCTAAAGTAACAAGATGGTAAAAGAGATTATAAGAACAGACAATTTCTTACGACGTTTAAAGAAGATAGACAAGTCAATGTTAGATAGAGTTGAAAAGTTAGTGATAAAAATACTCGATGAACCTGAAATAGGCAAGCCGATGAGGTATAATCGGAAAGAAACAAGAGAACTCCATCTTCCACCATTCAGATTAAACTATATCTATGATAAAGCAAGAGATATTCTTATCTTCCTAGATTTCTATCACAAAGACGAGCAATAGAGGGATTATCACAGATGATTGGACATATTTTATTATATCCTTTCAATTGTATCCCTCTGCCTTTTTCTAAAGTATCTCGGCTATCCATGTGACCAGTGATGCGACTCAATGACTTTAAATATCTTGTCGTAGAAAAATGTCACAAGTTGGTGACAGATAAAATAAAGAGAGATTGTTATTAATTCGGATACAATGTAAACAATTTCGTACCTAAATCGATTAAGTAATCTCTTCCATATCCGCTATTTTCCAAATCTCTAAATAAGAAAAATGGTAATGTCCCTATTCCAGTTCTGATTGAAACGATACCTAAGGCAATAGATGCCGTACTATCGGTATCGCCACCTAACAAAATAGATTGTTTAAGCGTTTCAACTGGATTATCATAATAAAGGGATATAAGATATAAAACTGCTCCGGCAGTTCTCATTCCATTTACAGGTACCCCGAAATCTTTCTTGTCTTCACCAAATAATAAGATAGGATCTAATTCTTTCATCTCTTTAACTTTCTTAAAGTAATCAACTGACTTTTCGTCTAATCCCTTACAAGCATTTATGCAATAGTCGAAGACCTTTTTTGGTTCACCCAATTCATAATAAAAATAATGAGAAGCCGCTGCAACACAAACTGAAGAAGCTATGGCTGAAGGAGTATTGTGCGTTACTTCAGCATTTATCTTAGCATTATAAATTACATCCTTAATCTTTGGTAAAATCCCTATAATTGAAGACCTCATACATGCCCCATTCCCTGAACTATTTCCAGGAATAATTTTTAGAAAATCATTAGTATCTTTAGATTTTCTAAGTCCTTCCTTTACTGAACTACCATATCCATTATGGGGATTTCTCCTGTATACATACAAGAATTGTTCAGCCAAATTATATTTTGAAAACTCTTTTTGAGAAAGGATTAATTCAGAAACGGCAATGCTCATTTGAGTATCATCAGTATACTTTCCCTTTTTCCATCCTCTCCCTCCAGGGCGATAATATTCAAGTTGAAACTTTTTAGCTACTTTTTTTCTATATTTTCCTTCAAATGCTGCGCCGAATGCGTCCCCCACAGCAATTCCAAGCAATAGATTTTGACATTTGTTAAATTTATACTTTTTGAAAAGAGCTAAATCCATATCTTCTTCCTCTGCAATCTGCTTGTATTGTGTTAAATAACGATTA
>CAXNIJ010000010.1:0-25607 GCA_964202455.1 Candidatus Pacearchaeota archaeon
AAGCACATAGTCTCTTAAGACTTAACGGTCTTCTTGCCCTTTCTATTCCCAACGTCTGGGGAATCTCTAGATATGTTCAAGGCAGAAATTGGAGAGGTTTTTCTTTTCCAGAACATTTGCACTTCTGGGGAAAAAGAGAAATGGCTACACTCTTAGAAGAAAACAAATTTTCAGAAGTCAAAGCACCCATCGGAGATAATAATTTCTTCCGTGATACCGTTTATTATTTTGCTTGGAAGAGATAATTCTCTTCTTCAAAAATTATAAAAAAATAAAAAATTTAATTAATCTAATTAAGCTAATTCAGCCTCAATAGCTTGCTTGAAAACGCTATAAGGTTGTGCTCCAGAAAGTATTTTACCGTTGATAAAGAATGCTGGAGTTCCTTGTGCTCCTGCCTCTGCTGCTTGCTTTTCATGCTTATCAAACTTAGAATCATACTTCTTAGAGTCTAAACAAGATTGTAGTTTAGTCATATCTGCTCCAAGACTCTTTGCAATATCCTTCATTTTATCAAGATTTTCAACATCGTCTTGTTTTTCAAAAGCTTTAGGAGCGAACTTCCAGTACAATGCTTGTTCATTAAGACACCATGCAACAAGTTGCGAGGGTTTTCCTCCACTATGGCCATATGCATACTTGGCAACAAATTTTGCCTTTCCAGTATCTACATAGTCTTTAATGAAATTAGTAACTATCGGTTCCCAGTTTGGACTTCTCTGTTTCATATATGAACTAAGTTCAGGATTATCTCCAGAAGCTGCAGCACAAAATGGACAAGAGAAGTCAGAAAACTCAACAACGGTTATCTTAGCATCTTTATTTCCTAGAACTGGATCATCGCCATCAATAGGAATATTAACTGGGCCACTAGGTACAACTATATTTTCTCCAGCTACAACATTTCCATTCACAGTAGTAGATACATCACCCTTATTATAATACATAAAAGACATTACAATAAGTAACGCTGCTAAAATAAATGTAGAATATCGCCACAAAGTTTCTTTCTTCAGCGTTATTGTTTCTTCACTCATACAAACCTCCTTTCACCTTTTCTAATGGTTTCATTGTATTTCTCGTAAGAACTAGTCATTTAAAAACTCTATGATGTTTGAATTCACTATCTGAGGCACCCAATATAAGTTCCACAAGAGTCATTTCCTTTTCATCAGCGTGCATTTTGAAAACTCATTTGATACTTTAAAGATTGCAAAAATGAGGAAAGTAAAAGCGATTATAGAAATCTCACCGCCTTCAAAAGGAAGGCTAGCAATGCTCGAGCCAAAGCCTAAAAGAGCGGCAAGCCCAACACCACAAGAAGCGCATCCAGGAACAAAAAATGCTAGGAAAACAGCCGTGCCAGAGATGAATCCAGCATTTTTTTCAGCACGATGAATCATGCGAAATTTGCAAACCATAAGAGAGAAAAGCATTCCTGTAGCAACGCCAATAAAAATAAGAGCAAAAAACGTAAGGGAAGTAATAGTCTGGTGAAATCCTAACGTAAGATGCAGAATAAACATCAGCAATCCTCCAACTCCTAAAGTTTTGCTCCAGGCAAAAATACTATCCATATTTGCAATCAGGACATTCATAAGATAAAACCCTACTGCGATTACAAGCATTAGCAACAGATATGCCGGTTGACGAAAAACAATACTCCATACATTTACAATCTCTCTAAGAAAAGTTTGAATAATTTCGAGCCTGCTAGGAATTTTCAATGTTCTTATCAGAGAACTTTTTGGTTCTTGCAAATTTCTCCGATGATTCATGATCTCTTCCTTTTCTTCTTCAACCCATACAAAATTAAACAAGTAGCAATAATAATATACAATCCAAGAATCCAAGGACTATAAAATATAAGTTCTCCAAGTAAATTAGTTTGAACTTCAGCAATAATATTTCCTTCACGTTCTGAATAGGAAATTGGAATAACCTGAGCAATTAAGATTATAATTAAAATCATGACGCCGACGGAGAAATAAATTTTTTTCATAAACATCTAACCAATGACAAGAATGTTTAAATACTCTTTCTCATAAGAAACTTCAGAAGAGGTATCATGGCAAAAAAATGCATCTATTGTAAAAACGGCATTGAAGAGACTTCAGTCATTGACTTTTGTGAGCGTTGTGGCATTGGTGTTTGGGGAGAAAAAATGTTTAGAACCATTGTTGCAAGTATGGAAAAGTCAAGAGACGCAGGGGATCTTTTTCAAGGCTCCGTTACAGATACAAAAGCCCCACAGTCACCGCGACTGAGATAGTTTCTTAAGTTACATTTAAAGCGAGATCTTTATTGGCTCGTTAGAAAATTTTAGCTTCAGAAGACTCAAATTAAGAGAATTTCAGATTTCAATAATCAATTAAATTTTTTGCCAAGGCATATGAAACTCAGGCCTCTTACTCCAATTTATCAAATCCAAATTGCTAATTCTTTCTTCATAGAATTTTAAACAATCTCTAAGAGTAAGTTTATAGTTAACACTAAATCTTAAAGACTTGTCAGATTCTATAATCTTTAAACCAATCATCGCATCCAAAACTCTTTCTGCATGATTTCTATAATTTTCTCCCCCCAGCTTAAGTATATTAGATATTTCTACAGGATCAACAAAATCTGAAATGGGCAACATTCCATAAGTAATATTATCTAGAGGATTTTCTTCGCCAATTCTTACTCTAGAATCCATAATTTCAGCATAAAATGAATCAACAAATCCTATTAATTCAGGAATAGAATTAATTTTCTAGAATTGATTTTTAGCTTCTTCTATTCTCAAAGCAAATTCTCTTCCATTTCTATCTCGATTTTGTACATATTTATTTTTATCCATATCTATTAGGTTAAATTGGGATATTTAAGTCTATTTATTGTTACCACTGGTTAGTTAAATTATAATCTGCAATAACCAAGAATAAAGAATTCCAATCGCCTCAAAAGAGTTGCGAGGTATTCTTTAACAATCAGAACTGAAGGTTCTAAGATACGCTTAAGAATGTAAGAAAGAGCATTCTTGACGGTATAAAAGTGTGGAACGCTCCAAGACACAGAGCATGACTCCAGTTTGAGCAATTAAACATTATCTCAAAAAAACTAAGTCCTCACCAAAGCTTTTTAAACTCTATTTCAGAGATATTCTTATGCTATCACATAAACATATTCGCCAGAAAGGAAAATTTTCATTTATGCGATTTTTCCAGAAGCTCCAAATAGGGGACAAAGTAGCCGTTGCAAAAGAACACAGTATACCTTTTCCATATTCTTATCGTCTTCAAGGACGAACAGGAACAGTTCTTTCTAAAAGGGGACAGTATTACGAAGTAGAAATAAAAGATCTCAATAAGCCTAAAAAATATACAATACGGCCAATACATCTCAAAAAAATAAAACAACATGATAATAAATAGAACTCCACTTACACTCGCACAAGTAAAAGCATATGCACCTAGCGAAGAAGAGAATAAAATAATTGCAGATTATCTTAAATCTTTTGGAAATCTTTCAAAAGAAAAATCAGAAACTCTTTTATTAGATATTCATTCGTTAAAAAATCCAAAAATAAAAGAAGATCTTGCAATAAAAGTAGTTGATTTTCTTCCTCAGGATTCAGAAGACGTAAGCAAAATATTCGTAGAAAATTCACTTAATGAAGAGGAGACTCAGGCACTTCTTGCAGTTATAAAGAAATATTAACATGGCAGAGAAAGAAGAATATGCAATGGTCTTGGATTACTTGCCTTACGGTTATCCAATTGAAGGTAAAACAAATCCCATAGCTCAGGCAGTAGGAGAGAAAAACCTTACATTACTTGAACTTATTCCACGCAGAGGAATTACCTTGGTTCCAAAAGAAAAAGTTTATATAGGTTCAGAAAAGAGAGATAAGATATACTTCATCTCAGGAAGACTCTCCAAGGAGAAACTAACTGAGACAGCCAAGGTGGAATTACAGGAGTATGTTGAAAATTTCGTAGCATTGAATGAGAAGAAGTTTGTAGACTTCTTCAACAATGCACAAGCGCTCAACACACGGATGCATCAAATAGAACTGATTCCAGGTTTTGGAAAGAAACACACACAAGAGATTTTACAAGCACGAGAAGAAAAGCCTTTTGAATCTTTCGAAGACTTAAGAACAAGGCTGAAAAGTATTCCAGATCCAAAAAAATCAATAGAGAAGAGAATCTTAGAAGAGCTCTCAGAGCGTCAAAGATTTAACCTCTTTATAACATCATAAAATGGCAGAAAAATCAAGATCCCAAGACAAACTTCAAAAGCATGATCAACAAGAGAAAGAGAAAGCTGAAAAGAAGCAGCGCCAAAATGCAGAAGAAGAACGTAATGAAATTCTAGTTCGTATTTTAGGATATGATATTCCAGGTTCAAGGAACGTTCAGGCAGGCTTAACACGCATTAAAGGAGTTTCCTGGGCAATATCAAATATTCTATGTATCAAACTAAATCTTCCAAAATCAAAAAAAATAGAAACTCTAACTAAAGATGAAATTGCAAAAATTGAAGCTTTTCTAAAAAACCCTCAAATTCCTACTTTCTTTTTCAATCGACGTAGTGATCGAGAAACAGGAGAAACAAAACACTATGTTGGTTCAGATTTAGATATAAAGAAAGAATTTGATATTAAACGTCTTAAGGAAATTCGTAGCTACAAGGGTATTCGTCACGGTGCAAAACTTCCAGTACGCGGTCAGAGAACTAGATCACACTTTAGAACCAAGTCTAAACCGATGGGGGTTAAGAAGAAGAAATGATTCGCAAAAAGAAACTTTTTGTAAGACCAAAGAAACTCTATCAAGCTGGACGCATTAAAGAAGAAAATGTTCTAGCAGAGAAATATGGACTTAAAAGCAAGAGAGAAATCTGGAAAGCAATTGCAAAGATCAAATACTATCGGGATAGAGCAAAATCTCTTGCTAAGGCTTCACCAGAAGAGCAAAATATTCTATTCTCAAAGTTACAGCGAATTGGACTTAAAGCCGATTCTATTTCAGATATCTTAGCTCTGAAAATTGATGATCTTCTTCAAAGAAGACTTCCTTCAATCATAGCAAAGAAAGGTCTCGCTTCAACCCCTCAGCACGCAAGACAAATGGTAGTTCATAAGAAAGTTTCAATTGCAGGAAAAACAGTTAATATTCCAAGTTATATAGTGGAAGTAGAAGAAGAAAATAAAATAGTAGTTAAGCCTGCTAATAAGCCAGTAGTAACATCTAAAAAAGCTGAAAACTCAGAAGCAGAAGGAGTCACAGAATGAGCGCAGAACAAGAAATTAAACAAGAAGTAAAAGTCAAAGAAAAAGCAGTAAAAGAAGAAATAGTAGAAAGCACTCCGGAAGAATTAGAAATGAAAAAAGACGAAAAAATAGGGATTGCATACATCTATAGTTCTTCAAACAACACTCAAGTTCATATAACTGACTTGGCGGGAAATACTCTTTCTAAAATAAGTGGCGGGATGATGACTAAACACAGTCGCCTTAAGGCAGATCCTACTGTAGCAATGTTCGTTGCAAAAAAAGCTGCAGAAAGAGCTAAAGATTTAGGAATTAGCGCTCTATATGTCCGTACAAGAGCTAAGACGGGCTCACCAGGTCTAGGGTCAGGAACTCACGCAGCTGTAAAAAGCCTAGGCAAAGAAGGCTTTCGAATAATTAGTATCCTCGACACAACTCGTGTTCCAAGAGGCGGACCAAAGAAGAAAGGAGGAAAGCGCGGAAGAAGAGTTTAAAAGCCACTTTTTCCAATTATATCCATGCAAGTCATCGAAAAAACTCCTGAAAAACTCATTCTGCGTATGCCTGCAAATGAATCTTTAGCAAATGCCTTAAGAAGAAGCATTGCAGAAGTTCCAACACTCGCAATCGACGAAGTAGAAATTTTCAAAAACGATAGCGCACTATACGACGAAGTTCTTGCTCATCGTCTTGGTCTTGTCCCATTAAAGACTGAAAAATCAATGTCTTCAAAAACAAAAATAGATTTCAAACTTTCCAAAATTGGACCATGCACAGTCTATTCAGGAGATTTAGAGGGTGCTGGAGAAGTTGTTCAGGGAAAAATTCCTCTGACAATTTTAGCAGAGGGAAGTAAAATAGAAATTGTTGCAACTGCAATTTTAGGAAAAGGCATTAATCATGCAAAATATCAACCAGGTCTTTGCTATTATCGTCATTTAGTCGAGGTCAAATCAACTCCGGAAATAGACAAAATAATCAACAAGTCTATCAGCAATATGAAACCGGAAAAGAAAGGCAGTAAATGGATTTGCGACCTTCACGATGCAGACGCAGAAGCAATAAACAACTTAGACAAAAATGCAATCACGCAACTAGATGAACTAATTCTTGTAGTAGAATCTTACGGTAACATGCCTGCAAAAGACCTCTTCGCAAAATCTATTGAAGCTCTAGGGGAAAATCTAGATGAATTCGAGAAAGCCAGTAATTCTTAATAATGGTTTCGTCACAAAGACTTTATCGATTCACTACAAATGGCGAAGGAGTTTTCTCAGCAGGTAAAAGCCGTCTTCCAAAAGAACTAGTTGATGAAGTTATAGAAGCAAAGAAATGGTTACTCAAGCCCAAATTAACAGAAGGAAATTATCGTTTTTATCTCACAGAAAAAGGAAAAGATAAATATGAAAATACACTTATCCATTCACATAAAAAATATCTTCCCAATATTAAGTGCGAATCAATAAATCGAGATGAATTAAAAAATATTATCTATGAAGATGAATGGCAAGTTGTTGAAAAGATCAGTTAATATTTTTACTGACAATATCTTTAAAAACACTTTATCTCTCGTTTCTATGCGCGGGGGTGCCAGAGCGGTCTAATGGGCTACCTTGAGGTGGTAGTGGCTTTATGCCTTCCGAGGTTCAAATCCTCGCTCCCGCATTTCATTTCTTTGCGAGGATTACCTGAGCAGATATTCTGTGAAGGTTCCCACGGAATAATATTCTGTGAGGATATTCAAATCACTAAAACATGAAATGTTTGAGTTACCGCAGAGTTTTGCTCTGCGAGGACTCGCCCCCGCATTGCTTTTAGTAATGTTTAGGAATTCTCTTCATTTCTTTCCCTCAATCTTATTCACACGTATCTCTAATTCTTTGACCTTTCGCAACATTTCTTTATGCTCATCGCCTAAAGGCTTCTGCGAAGATTTAACAAAATCTTCTAGATATGCATTAAAAAGTGTACTCAATTTTCCTCCAAACAAATGCAGTTTTGTCTTAGCTTGCTCAAGAGTATCACGATCAACAGTGATATTCACACGTATTTTATTATTCTTCGAGTTCATACACACTTATACACATTAAGGTATAAAAACCTTTCTCTCACGATAGCTTTATATACCCTCAAAGCTCGAAACAATTATGAAAGTAACAACTAAGTATGATGTAAAAATGCGCGCAGATAGAAAACTCAAGAGTTCACATGTTCCTGCAATAATTATAAAGAAATATTCTGGCAAAGTAATTAGTAAGACAAAAATCAAGCGGCATCTAAAAATTAAGACTCATCCTTATCTAAAACTCGCAATTAGCACAGCACTAAAGAGTAAGCTTTGGTTACATCTTGCAAAGAAACTTGCCGGCCCTACCAGACTTCAACCAACTCTTAATCTCTCAGAAATAGACGAGAAAACAACTGCTGGAGACACAGTAGTAATTCCAGGAAAAGTTCTAGGAAGCGGAGATTTAACAAAGAAAGTCCGCATAGCTTCTCTTTATATCTCAACATCCGCTAAAGAAAAATTAAAGAAAACAAAGTCTGAATGGATACCTCTTTACAAAGAAATCGAATCTAATCCTAAATTTGAAGGAATTAAAGTAATACAATGAGTACAGAAAAAAAATCCGCAGAAAGATCAATAGTAATTGATGCAGCAGGAAGCATATTGGGACGAGTAGCCAGTTATGCAGCAAAGCAGGCGCTTCTAGGTAAACAAGTCTCAATAGTCAATTGCAAGAAAGTTCTTCTTACAGGTAAAAGAGGAACAGCAATTAGAGAATATAATTTAGCCAGAAGAAGAGGAGGTTCTAGTCTTAACGGTCCTTTCTTCCCAAAAAATCCTGAACGTATTGTTAAGCGTACAGTCAGAGGAATGGTAAATTATCAACAACAAAGAGGACTAGATGCTTTCAAAAGAGTAATGTGTTACAATGAGGTTCCTGCAGAATTAGCACAATCAACAAAAATCTCACTTTTAAGAAAAACAAATGCAAGAACAACTGATTTGGAGGATCTCAGTAGAGAAATTTAACATGGTAAAAGCAGGACCAATTATCGCAGGTAAGCGTAAAACAGCCATAGCAAAGCTACGAATCAAACCTGGAACTGGAAAAGTTACATACAACTATTTACCCTACACCGAACTTAATCTATTCCACAGACTTTCTCTTTCAGAGCCACTCAGAATTTACGAAAAAGAATTAGGAGAAGTTAAATACGATTTAAACATTAAAACTCAAGGTGGTGGAAAAGAAGGTCAAATTCAAGCTGCTCGTCTAGCAATTGCCAAAGCCCTAGTACATGCGACTTCATCAGATGTTCTAAAGAAAGCATATCTAAAGTATGACAGAAATATGCTTGTTGCAGATTCTAGAAGAAAAGAAGCAAACAAACCTGGAGATTCAGCACCTCGTTCGAAGAGACAGAAGTCTTATCGTTAAACATCATAAAACTATTTTTCTCAAAATATCTAAGATAGTTTTGAAATTATTACATTTTGAGTGGGAATATTCCTCAGTAAGCTGCGGATCAAAACCTCAAGAATTTCCAATTCTTTATGGCCTCGAGAATTAGTAGTTCACTCAGTGTAATTAGAGAATTTCGTCTTGAACCGGTGCAATATCTCACAACCTGTTGTGGAGAGAGCAAAGCGAACGGTGGGATGCACGAGGTAGGAATTCTCTTTATTCTTAAGAAAATTTGCAAACGTCTAAAATCATGTAAAACTATTAATTCTTCTAAGAATATCTGCATGAAAAACACCATAAGCTCGACCTAAATATGTATTAGTCAGGGGATGACCGCTAAGAAGTTTTTCACATGCTGAGGCTGAAAGAGAAAAATTATACTCTTTATCTCCATTTCTAGAATTTGGGTTAAGTTCTAAATTAGGAATAGGGTGCTGTAAATCTGGAGCAAGAGTTATCAAAGCAACACCATAATTTTGAGAGCATTCTCTAGATTGTCTAAATTGGGGGTTAAGCCAGGCATCAGAAAATAATACTTTAGATGAAACAGATTCTCCTCCAATTACATTTCTCACATCTTCTTCTTCAAGGAAGACTTTCAGTTCGTGTGTTGGTGTATAAAAAGCGTGCATTAGATTACTCTTCAAAATGCCTTTATAAAGGTATCTTTAGGTAAGAATCTACGACATAGAAACAGCACCTCTTCAGATACATTAAGATTTGTTTTCCAATACTTTTAAATAAACATATCTCCTCATAACAATATAAAAAGATGGCACTAGACATTCATAACCTCATTGCAGCAATTAATCCAAAACTTTATTGCGACCCAAGCGTAAAAAAAGAAGTTGAATCTCTTAAAAAAGAAAAAGGAATTAAAGAAGCGGTAAATAAAGCAAAACCATTAAAAACAGACTTTATGGATTTTGAAAAAATTGAATATAAAAGCGTATTTAAAAAAAGTGGATCTAAAAATCCAGTAGAAAAACACACACTTACATATGAAGCTTCAAGTGAATCTTTAGAAGCAATCTATTTTTGGATCATAGATATGCTAGAGAAAGAATATAGTGATATTTTAAATGTAGACAAGTTAGTAGATAATTTTATATCTTCTCCAGGTTCTTCACACTTCTCAGAATTCGGAATGAAAGCAACAACAATGCAAAATCAAGGGATGAAATTATTAGGTGATGCAAATACCGTTTTAAAATCAATTCTCAATATAGTATATGATCTTAAAGAATTTAAAATTCGTCTAGGTTTATATGACACATACAATGCTTCTAAAAATGATGCAGAAAAAAACGCAGCTCTTCTTTCTCTTAAACAAATATGGATGGACACAGTAGATCAAAAGAGAGGTAATACTGGAATTAAGATGATGGCTCAACAATATGACTATGTAACTTTAATCGATGCATTCATGTCAGCTAATTCAGTTAACGATGTAGTTAAATCTCCAGAGAAAGGAGGATTAGATCTAAACGAAAGAGTAAGAAGAATTGTTCAGCAAAGAATTCATGAATTCTTTTATTGGGTTAAACAGTCAGAAATAGAATTAAAGAAAAGATTTGAAATAGAAAAAACATATCTAAAGAGTCAAGTCAATGCAGTTAAACTATATGCTCATTGGGCCAAACCTTATCTTAAAGCTGCTCGCGCATTAGAGCAAAGAGCTTCTCCTACTGCATCATTAGTAACTGCATTTAACACTGCAATGTTCGAATTATTAATCATGGGAACAGCTGAATATAAGGCCGAGGATGAAATCTCTAGAGGCAATTTACCAAAAATATTCTCTAGTAAAAACATTAGACAATATAGGCCAATAATCATAGTGCAATTAAAATTTAGAAGCATTCCTGAAAGAGCCGGGCAGCAAGGGTATGGTTATCGTGGAAAAGTAGAAATTGAATTCACAAGTTATGCTTTAAACGATGACGAAATAAAGCTTCTTAAACAAGAAATAGATAAAGACGATCTAGATGATACGTTTTCTTTAATTGAAGGGGCAACAAGCGAGAGTCTTATGCAAATTCAAAAGGAAATTGACGAATTTCTTAATGAAGATAAAGATAAAAAAGAAGAAAAAAAGGAAAATAAAAATACTGGAAATCCATTTTCAGCATTAATAGATTCATTTAAAGAATTATTTGGAAAGAAGAAAAAAGAAGAAAAACCAAAAAATAAAATCGGCGAATATAAATCAGATTCAGATTTGGAACAAGTCATGCGTTCAGAGGCAATAATACAAGCTCGTCAAAGTTGTCTTAAATTTTATAATCTCTATAAAAAATCTCATAATATGCCTGCCTTTTAGACAGGCACATTATGGTTAGAGTAGAAATACCTGCGCCAGATTTATATACTTCTTTATCCTCGATAAACTATGAGTGAAAAAAAGAAAAAGAGTAAGGTAGTGATAAAAGAACTTCAACCAAAAGTAAAAATTATCCGCCAATTAGAAAGGTTTGAAAGTTTTTCTTCTTCAAAAATCTCAGGTCTTGAAAAAAGAGAGCAAGAAATAGAAAGAGAAGTTACTGCTTTCTCAGATAATGCCGAAGATTCCAATTTCCTTATCAAGTCTAGTGCCACTCCACAACAATCTCCTAGAACAACGGGCAATACCGCAATTCAACAACGTCCACAGGAAGATTCTGAAGATGTAAAAAAATGGTACTCTCAAAGCACGCGTTTAACTCCTGGAAGGGATGGTGAAAGATATAAGCAAGTCTTCAAACAAGATTTAACACAACAGCAGGATAATCTAAGGAGATCAACAATAGGTGCTAATCAAGAGCTTCAAGAGTTAGGCAACAAATCATCTGGAGAAGACGATAAATATTCTCTGGTCAAACCAGAAAAGAAAGATTCCAGAAGACGCTATCCTTGGGAAGTCTAGTTTTTTGCCTTCGACAGCTTTAAATAAACCCTCCATCTCTATTATTAATGGGGGGCGAACACACATTCTATCCAGGAGGACAGTATCCTTTAGACGTAGGAGCAAAGATTACTTCAGACTATAAAACTGGGTATTCAGAATCAGCAGGAAATTTCGGAGCAACTACAGATCCGAGAACAAGTAACCAAATTAAAGCAGTTTCTGATAAGATCGCTTCAGGAGTAAAAAATGTAGAAGTTACAGCAATTCAACTAGAAGTCTTAGATTATATTCCTAAACAACATCTAGATGAAATCCGTAGACTAAAAGATCTTGTAGGAGTAGACTTAACATTCCACGGCCCGCTAGTAGAACCTACTGGAATAACAAAACAAGGTTGGGACGAATCACAAAGAGTAGAGGCAGAAAAGAAAATGATTAGTGCAGTGCAAAGAGGACATCAATTAGATGATAAGGGAAATATCGTTATAACATTTCACTCAGGAGTTTCAGGATTTCAACCAGAAACAAGAATATACGATGCAGAAAAAAAGAAAGATGTAGTCACAAATGTTATGTTCGTAGACGAGCAAACCGGGCAATTCGGAAATATTTCAATGAATGAAAAAAGATACTTTCCAGGGGAAGAACGAGAACCTGGAGACCCTGGAGAAAATAATGAGCATGTCAAGCAGGAACTTCAAAAAATAAGTAAAGAAGAATGGTCAAAAAAACTTCAAAATCTTAATTATCACGCAAATCAAGGAAAACTTATTATAGGGCGCGCCCTTCATCCAACAGAGTCTGCATCCCTAGAAGAAAAAAAATTAACTGAAAAGCCAGATGCGCTTCTTTCATATTATGAAAAATACAGTGATCCAGAAGTTCAAAAGCAAATAAAATCTCTAGGTCCAGTTTATGCAAAAGTGGTAACTGATAAAATTCAGGAGATTGCACACGGAGATATTAATCTTAGAGATGCATATAATGAGTTAAAAAATCT
Organism: Candidatus Pacearchaeota archaeon; assembly: GCA_964202455.1. Classification (GTDB taxonomy): domain Archaea; phylum Nanobdellota; class Nanobdellia; order Pacearchaeales; family GW2011-AR1; genus VGKP01. The sequence goes on from CAXNIJ010000010.1 coordinate 12,621, forward strand.
CTTTAATCAAGCATATGGTGCAGCAGAGAAAAACGTAGTAATTCAGGAAGGAGATTCAAAAAAAAGAGCGCAAGAAGACTTAGCTCGTTTAAATGCTCTTAAAGAAGAGCTTAAGCCGTTAGTAAAAGATATCGAGAATCCCAAGAACATTGACAAATTTGCTCATGAAATAATAAATGGAGTTAATATTCTTCGTTCAATAAGTTCTCCAGAAAATCGTAGACCAATGATTGATTTCGCTCGTGATAAAGCTTCAGATACTTTTTCAAATGTAGCATTTCAAGCATTCAAAGAATTTGGTTACAATAAATCAAAAGACACAACACCAATTATAAGCATAGAAAATCCTCCAGCAGGTTCAGCTCCATTCGATCGTGCAAAAGATCTTAAAGAACTTATTATCGATAGCCAAAAGAAATTTGCCGCAAAAGCAGTAAAAGAACTAGGAATGTCAGAGAAGCAAGCAATAGCGCAGGCAGAAAAGATTATTGGAGCAACTTGGGACGTTGGACATATCAATATGATTCGTAAATTTGGATATGGAGAGAAAGATACCATAAAAGAAGCTAAGATAATCGCCCCCTACGTAAAGCACGTTCATCTTTCAGATAATTTCGGTCTAGAGCATACTGAACTTCCCATGGGTATGGGAAATGTTGCAACAAAAGACATTTTGTCCCTTCATGAAAATTTCAAAAAAGCAAAAAAAATAATTGAAACCGGAGGATGGTTCAAAGATTTTAAACAAACCCCATTTAGAGAAACTCTCGCAGCATTCGGCTCCCCACTCTACTCAACACAAATGTCTCCTGCATGGAATCAAGCCGCTTTTGCAAGTTCAGGATATTTCTCAGGTTACGGATTTAATCCAGATATTCACCATAGCATGTATGGTTCGGGCTTCTCAGGTCTTCCAGTAGAACTGGGCGGTCAAATTCAAGGTCGAAGTAGAGTATCTGGTACTCCCATGGAATAACTTAAAAAGAGAAGAATCAGAAAGTTTTAATGACTGGATCATCAATATCTCTAGATCAGATAAAAACTATTAGAGAATTAAAACTCGAGGGGCGCAGTATTCGAGATATAGCATCTAGATTAAATATTGGAAGATCTACAGTTCATGCATCATTACACACAGATAATCCAAGAGATTATTACAATAATCTAGCAAGAAAAAAAGGCTATCTTTCAAGAAAAGATTATTATCTTTCTTTAGCTTCTAGAAACGGTCATAAAAATTATACCAAGCATCTTGAACAATTAGCCATAGATCGCGGAGAAGAATCTCTTATAGATTATCATAAAAACTGGACAAGGAAAAAGGGACATGTTTCAGCTCAAGCCTATAGAGAAGATTGGGCAAAAAGGAAAGGTTTTGCATCATATTACGATTACAGAAAAAAAAGAATAATGAAATCTGGATCAAAAATATAATTTTTACCAAGTTTAATTATCTCAACCTATAGTAGTAAAGATGCCAAAGTTTAAAAACAACTACCTTCTATATATAATATGGAGAAGAAAAAGGGGAAAGAAAAGTCCAGTCTTACAAGAAAACCAACAGATCCAAAAGAGATGGCTCGTGACTTTGCCATGAAAATTCATGAAAAATTTGACAGAATTGTTAAAGCTTCCATTCTATTTGGCTCACAAGCAAAAAATACTGCTAAAGCAGGTTCAGATATAGATATAATATTGATCGTCGATGATGCATCAATTGAGTGGGATTTAGAACTCATTTCTTGGTATCGAGAGGAATTAGCTAAAATTGTGGAAAACAGCCCTCAGCATGCAAATTTCCATGTTAATACTGTAAAACTCACAACTTGGTGGCAAGACTTGCTATATGGGGACCCAGTAGTAATTAATATTCTTAGATATGGCGAAGCAATAATTGACGTAGGGGGATTTTTCACTCCGTTAAAATCTCTTTTACTAAAAGGGAAAATTCATTCAACTTCCGAAGCAATATATGCCGCTTTGCAGAGAGCTCCTAGTCATCTTTCAAGAAGCAAGTCTGCAGAAATGAGCGCGATAGAAGGAATTTATTGGTGCATGACTGACTCAGCTCAAGCAGCATTAATGACTGCAGGAAAAATCCCACCTTCTCCAGAGCAAATTCCATTAATGTTAAAGGAAGAATTTGTAGATAAAAAGATGTTAAACATGGATGCCGTAAAATCTATGCGAGATCTCTACACAATTCACAAGGGCATTCTTCATCATGAAATAGCCGATGTAAAGGGTGCAGACATCGACCGCTGGCAGGAAACAGCAGAAAAGTTCATGAAAGATATGACGTCTATTATTGATAAGCTATTAGATCAAAAAAAATAATTAAAAATAATTTATTTCTATGCAATAAGACCATAAAGGTCTTTAGAAGCTCCAGCCAAATCCTTTACTTTTATCTTAGCTTCCAAAACTTTTCCAGCATATTCAGCACGTCTGTTTTCAGGTATTAAACTCTCAACCGTCTGATAAGCACGATTCAAGGCAAATCTTACAAGACCATCCACTTTTTCAGGAGTACGAGTGTAAGCTTGCATATAAGCATTTACTGTCTTTTCAATAACTTTCATAGCTTTCTTGTCACTCTTATCAACTTTAGCCATTTTCATAAAATAAAGTGTGAGTTCAGCTTTGACTAAGTCACCAGTTTCAGCCATATACTGATTAAGAACTTGAATTTCTTTTGTTCCCTTACTATTTCTAATATTCTTCTCTCTATTTTTTATTGCATCTTCTATTCGAGAAGCAATATAATGATATTTTAATGCTTCATCAAAAACATCGTCTCCAGTCTTTATAGCTTTCTTTTTATCTCCTGCATATGCCTTAACTGATAAATATCTCTCCTTCAGTTGATCTGTCTGATCAGCTAAAGCTTTGTTTACAAATCCAATCGGATTAGAATTAAATTTATTGCTTGCAGCAAGATCAAGCGTCTTTTCAAGAGGTTGAGCATAATTAATTAGCATATGATCTGGACTATTTCCATCAACAACAATACCATTTCCATTAATCAAATTTTCAAGATTTTGTCTAGAGGCATTTACGTTTTCACCACTAGTACGATCCAAAAGTGCATCGACACTAGGTTCAATAGATCTAGCTGCTCCACTAATTCCTTTCCATCCATCATAATCTGTTTGATTTACTTTAGTCATACTTTCCTTACATACCCATACTATTTAAACCTTTCGGTATGTAGTGCCTTTGACGTAGTAACAGATATAAAGCTTTATATAGCTTAATGTAGGGCAAGTAATATGGATTTAGAATCAATATATGAATCAGTAAAGCTAGCAACAACTTATGGAGGTATTGCATTAGGTAGTTGCGCCGCAGTTTATTACGGATTAGCAGTCGCTAATTACGCAGGAAGAGAGATTACTTCTTTAACTGAGCTTGAAGAAGTAGTTCAGGATGAGTCTGATAAACTAGGTCTTAAAAAAATCAGATGCATCGAATTAGAAGGAAACAGAGCATTAGCTGTTCCAGCTCAAGATTGTAATAATTTTAGAGATACGGTATATTTTGGAGGAATAGCCAGAAAAAGAAACTTAGTACGTCACGAATTATTTCACATTAAATGGTTTGACGAAAATCCAATGTTAAAAGAGTTATTCACTTCAGGAGAGAGCATTTCAAGTTCTTTAAAGAGAGGTTTGCAGTATTTATTTGTAGAGGAACCTCTCGCAATGATATATGGCGTGTTTGGAATTAAACTAGGTCTTAAAAAAGAACTAGGAAGTACAAAATGACGACACACATAACTCGTCTTGAAAATGGATTCTTTCAAGAAAATAGTTGGAATAATTGCACATTAATTGCCACACTTAATTACTTTCAAGCAAAGAGGAGTCTTCCAGTTGAAGAAGCAAATGCAATTATTCAAAGATGGGCTGGATTAGTAATAAAAGATCTTACTAGAAATTTCACTAGTCCAGCTAAATTTCCTCAAATAGTAGAAAAACTTACAGATGGAAAATATCTAGGAAAATTAATTGGCAAAGATGCTATAAATTATCTTAGAGAAAGAGGAATCTCTAGTCCAGAGAAGTATGCAATAGAACAACTAAATGGTCATTTAAAATTCCCCCTAATTAACATATACCAAGCAGACGAACAAGATTTGCATGCAGTAGTAGCTTTAAGAAGAAAAATAGGTCATACTTATAAAATAGTGAATAATGGAAGAATAGAAGAAAGAGAAGCTTTGCCTAGAACATTTTTTCAGTATCAGATAGAACCTTTTTTCCAAATTCATCAAGAAGTAAAATCTCAAAGAACCATCACACCACTAGAAGAATTTTTTCTTAGACTATCTCGAGGTAAACAATGAAAACTTATTACACACTAGAAGAAGAAAACGCGCTCGTTAATACCGTCATGAGCACAACAATAGATCTTAATCCAATTATTCCAAATAGCCACAAAGACGGTTCAACTCTTTTAGATTACATTCCCCAAAATATAATTCAAGTTCGTTTTCAAAATAAAAATTTCCTAAGAGTTCCAATTCAAGTTCTAGCAATGTCAGAAGTTCTTTTAATTGCCGAACAAAATGGTTGGCGAAGAGAAATCGCTCAGCAAAACAAAGCATATCTAGAATTTACAGAACAAACTAGAAATTATCTTTCAAGAAAAGAAGAGAGAGCTACATTATTTACTCAAAAATTTCTTCAAGGAAAACAATCAAACAGAATTTTTAAGCCAACAGGAATTCAACATGCACATACATTTGTTCCAGTATATAGTTTAGTGCGTAATGATGAACAAGCATACTTTTATTATCTAAATAATATTAATAGAGGATTAGGAACAGGAAAATTAAATTCTAGACTATATAATGAAATGGTCATAGACCTCGGAAGTCCAGAACAATCATTTTCCCTTGAAAATTCAGCATTTTATTGTGCAGAACAAAACCATGACTTACAAGAAAGAGATAAACTCAGAAAATTAATGCAATAGGTATCAATATCTTTCAATTTCCTCCAAGTGTTTAATATTACCAGTAATAAGTTTTTATGTCAAGGAACTTGACGAAAACTCCAGCCGTCAAGAATTTTCAATTCTTGAGCACTATCGAGGACCAGAGATTCTCGAAGTCCTTGAGCGCGCTCAGAAACTCAGAGTTTCTGAGGTCCAAAGCACGAGCGCTTATTCAAACCCCAACTTTTAAGTTGGGGTAGCGCATCGTGCTTTTGATCTTCCGCCCAAAAAATCATTAAGAATTTTCAGTTTTTAGCATCTCGCTATTCATTACAATAGCATCATTAAGTAGAGGAATATCTTTCCTAGAATCCTTATCACCCGGTCCATAAGCTTCATCTCCTTTCTCTTCACCATCAAGTTCTTCAAGAATAACTTCTTCTATATCTTTATTATTCAAAATCGAAGAATTATTTTCCAGTTGAAGGCTTAAAAAATTACTCACAGCATTTAATTCTTGATTATTCAAACTTGGTTCATACATAGCAGCTTGTTGCGATTGAGATTCTTTATTATAAATCATTCCAGATAAACTGGCCGCAACAAGTGGCGGAGGTACAGGCAAAGACGGAGATACAATTGCATGCATTTTAACAAATTCATTATCCGTAATATTTTGTTTATCAATTATCACGCTTTGAATATAATTCTCTTTTTCTCTATGATGATGTAAGGGATGATTTTCTTCAGAAACATGACTACCTTCAATCTCTGCAATAAGCATACTTATTTTCTCAGCAGCATCAGCATTTACAGATATACTATCAATTCCTTCTCCAACAAGGAACTTTGCCATTTCTTCTTTGCTCGCCGCTTGACCGCAAATAGATGTCTCAACTTTATACTTCTTACATTTTCTAATAACATATCTAATTGAAGATAAAACTGCTGGATGCATTTCACTATACAAATGTTGTACATGAGCATTATTTCTATCAATAGCCAACGTATACTGCGTCAAGTCATTAGTTCCAAAACTGATAAAGTCTATTCCTTCTTCACATAAATCCTGAATAATTTGTACAGCCGCAGGAGTCTCAACCATTATTCCAATTTTTACATTAGGGGGAATTCCTTTTTCTCTAGCAATTCTTTTAGTTTCAGCTACTTCAGAAACACTAATTACTTGAGGGACCATAATTCCAAACGTTTTTTCAGGATGCTTTTGAGCAAGTGCAAGTAATGCACTTATTTCTGCAACCATTATTTCTGGATGTTTAACACTAAATCTAATTCCATGGTCGCCAAGCATGGGGTTTCCCTCAATTTCTTTAGGTGCTCCCATTAATCCAGAAAATTCATCACTTCGTAAATCAGAAGTTCTCACCCAAATCTCTTCAAATGGAGCAGATATTTTTTCTAGTTCTTTTTCTAATAGTTCTTGATAAGGTTTCATATCTTTCTGCCCCACAAAATAAAAAGGATGTTTTCCAGATGCGGCAATAATTCCTTCAAGTCTACATAATCCAATTCCCTTAGATCCTGAAAGTGCAGCTCTTTCAGCTACAATTGGTAAATCTACAATAACTTTAATTTTAGTTCTAGTAGGAACAATGGGCTTAACTTCAATTAAGTGAGTTTCACCCTTACCCTCATGCACTTTCCCCAAACTCCCATCAACAGTAATAACCATCCCATCTTGCAGTTTTTTAGTCGCATCACTAGTACCAACAACACAAGGAATTCCCATTTCGCGAGAAACAATAGATGCGTGAGAGGTTATTCCACCCTCATCAGTCACGATTGCAGCAGCACGAGCCATAGAAACAACCATGTCAGGGTTTGTCATCTCAGTCACAAGAACATCTCCTTTCCTTACTTTATCTAAGTCATCAAGAGAATGAACTATTCGTACAATTCCAGATGAAACGCCTGGAGAAGCACCAAGTCCAGAAAGTAATTCCTTTCCAAGCTTTAAATTGCTATCCCTTTCTTTAAACACAGTTGTAATTGGCCTTGATTGGACAATAAATATCTCTTCTCCAGAAATAGCAAATTCAATATCTTGAGGTTTCTTATAATGTTCTTCCAGTTTTAGAGCATATCTAGTCAAAACTTTCAATTCTCTATCAGTCAAAATTCTATGTGCACTTCTAGTTGAAGTCAATTTAACAACTTTATTTTCTCCAGATGAATCTCTCATTATTGCAATTTTTTTCTCAGAAATTTGCACAACATCAATAGAAATTTCTCCTTCTTTTACATTCAACTGATAATGGTCTGGTTTTATCATTCCAGAAACGATTCCCTCGCCTAGCCCCCATACAGCTTCTATAACGACGCTCCCATCATTACTCGTAGGGTTTTTCGAAAACATTACTCCAGATTTTTCAGAGTCTACCATTTTTTGAACAACTACTGCTAGTTTAGAATCCATCTGAGAAAATCCTTTAGTCATCCTATAATACAATGCGCGAGCATTAAATAGGGATGCAAAACACGCTTTAACTTTTTTAATTAAATCATATTTCCCTTTAACATTTAAAAAAGAATCTTGCTGTCCAGCAAAACTTGCATCAACTAAATCCTCAGTAGTAGCAGAACTTCTCACAGCAACAAAGGGAGGTTCATGAGATCTTTTAAGTATGGCGAGGGCACTTCCATGAGCATGGTCCAAACTCTGTTTATCTACATCAAGAACATCATACGCTTCACTAATTGCCTCGGCCATCTCAATAGGTATTTGTGCATCAATAATCATTTGTTTAATTTTTTTAGATGCTACCTCAAGTGCCTTAGTATCTTCCTTATCCACTCCTTTCAGAACCTCTTCAATTCGAGGTTTTAGTCCAGCTTTCTCAATAAAATAAGCATAAGATTGTGCACTAATCATAAATCCAGGAGGAATTGGAAATTTATGATTATACATCTCAGCTAAACTGGCACCTTTTCCTCCCGCAATAGCAATATCTTTATTACTTAATTCAGAGAACCATTTAATAAAATCCCCTTTTTCTTCCTCTCTTTTCACCATATTAACAAATAGAAACACAGGTTAATAAATATTTAGTTTTCAAAAAACATAAAACAAAGGTTTAAATAGACAATCTCAAAATGCATAATATGAACCAACGAGATAAATCTGGATTTTGTCATGTCCATCTTATAGCAGCAACTTCAAATGAGGCAATTACTGAAGATATTCGTGCACTTGAAAAAATAGCAGAGATACATAGAGCTAGCTCTATTCAAGCAATTTTTAGAAATGACTACAGCATACATCCATCTGTAACTGGATATTGTGATAAAGAAAAAATTATTCAAGTTACTGCTTTTTCAACAATGAGACAGACAGCTTTACTAATGTATATAGATTCTCAAAGAAATCGTTGGACAAATATAGCTTATTTAGGTAAATTCGATCATAATGTTCTTGCTAATATGCTTCATCCATATAATCTGAATTCAAAAAGTCATATTCTAACAGATTAACTTTCTTCTTCTCGTAAATCTTCAAGCATTTTCACAATATCTCTCCCAATATTTCTACCTGCATGAGGATCACTTGGAGTAGAAGAAACACTAACTTTAACATTAGGATTACTTTGAGCATAAATACATCCATGTTTAGATTTAACTTCATAAATAAAACCATAATTTTTTAGAACTTTTTTCTGTGTGGATGTAGGTCGTCCATTCCAACCAGGTCTAAAAGCTCTATCAATTTCATCTTTTTCATCTTCGCCAACACCCACACTTAAATTTTCTCTTTTCAAAGGTTTATAAGTTTGACCATATAGTACTTTCAAAAAAGCATCAGCAACTCCCGCCCTATTTTCATCCGAAGAACGTATTTCAAGTAGTTCTCTTCCATAAGATTGCCTTACAATTTCAAGTAACTCAGGGTCTTTTTCAAGTCTTTGTATTTCTCGAGTAAAATCTCCCAGAGTTATGCCTCCTTTAGATCCAAAGAATAATTCCGGATCGTTAATATGGTAATCTTTTTCAGGATTTTCTTTCTTTCCATGTACGTGAGCGGAGACTTCTAATCTTTTCTCAAGGACACTAGTTAGAAGAAGTACTCCTCCAATCATTAAAAATAACCCTAATAATGAACTCGTTTTACCATTGCCATCGATCAGCACACTATTTCCAGTTATGTTAACTAATAAAGATAATTCAATAAGAAAACCAACAAATAAACTCAAAGCACCAACAATCATAACTCTTTTATTCATCAATAATATAACTAAAAAGCATTAATAAATATTTGTATTTCTTGCACAATAATTTAATATAATAAGCGAAATGAATTAATTTTTACTTTACTTTCTCAAATACAATTCTAGTCTTGCAAGGCACTTTAGGTTTAATCATTTTCATAGCCGCTTTGGCTACTTGAGCACCTTTCTCAGTTGTGCATGAAACAAAAAACATCTGTTGTCCAGGTTTAACCATGGCAGCTCTTCCAATAACAACTCCAAATGATTGAGTCATACCAGTAGAAATTCTGTCTGCTCCAGCAACTGCAGCAGCGCTCTTATTTTCTCTCATTAAATGATGTGGATGTACTTTTATTGATAGGAAATACTGTCCAGGAGCGCCTTCATCCATTTGTTTAGTAAGTAACATTCTACATGCTTCTAGAGCATGATCTCTTACCTGAACGTTCTGTTCAGACTCTAGACTCACTTCATAAGCATGTTCTCCTTTTTCATAATCCTTTTGTGATCCCACATTAAATTTAACAATTTTACTATAGGGTACCGTCTTAATATAAGATTTATCTTTTCTACGAGAATTACGAGTATATGGTCTAGCTCTCTTCTTTGAATATGCGAGTGCTTTTCGTAATGCCATTTTTACTTCTTCCCTCCAACACTATCATCAGAAACTTCAATATCGTCAGTTATTGCTTGTCCAGGCAATCCCTTTTCAAATATAGCACGAACAAGTCCATTATTTCCATGAGCATCACTTATTTTTCCTAAAATAATTTTTCCACCAGGACTCTTCCAACTAACTCCTTTACCCTGATATTTCTTAGCTTCTTCACGATTAGTGCATCCAAGATCAATCAAATAATGCCTCTCGTGTATTCTATGTCTACTGCGTCGAAACATAACTAAAATTCCTTTCATCTCTCTCTAAGAAAAAAGAGGTTTTTAAACCTTATCACCACACTTTTGCATTTATCCGTCGATAACGAAGATCTTCTAAGTTTAGGCTCGATAATTGCCGTTTTGATATGTTTATGAATAAGATAATTACTTTCACTTTTTCTAATGCAATAAAAGAACGAGCCAAACAAACACACGAATTTGGTAATCTTATTATAAGGATTGCTGATCCAAACGATATTATTATAATAAAAAGTGTCACTTCCAGAAATAAGGATCTAGATGATATCATTACAGTCATTAACAAAAGTAAGATTAACTAGGACACCACAATAATGGGATCAAAAGAAGAAGTAAGTTTGGGAAATGAGACTGCAATTAGGGGCATAGAGGGGAAGCTTGAGACGCTCACGAGTCAAAAGGCAATTAGCGTTCCTAAGTCAATTACAGATAAAATTTGGAAATTATTTAATAAACAAGTTAAAGAGAAGTTTAAGCTTTCGCAAACTTCACTCCACCTCACTCTAAGCATCATTCTAAAAACCAACCACAAGGAATCATAGACAAACGAGCCGCCATCAATAAGTGCAAAGTTCTCCATACTATCTTAACTGTCTTCAGAGAAGTTTGAATAATTCCGATCATAATAAGAATTATCTAGAACTCGGTTTCTGAGCACATTCAAGAATTAAAAAAATTTTTGGTGCTTCAAACTTCTTATTAGAGAAGTTTAGCATTTTGCAAACTTCTCTAAAGTTTAGGCTCGATAATCATCTCGTGGAATATATATTACTAGTCAAATGCTTGTAAGTTCAGATTCATGATATCTTCTACTTCGTAATTCTAGAAGAGATTGACGTACCGAGTCAGGAACATTGCTACCTTGAGAATTATGGCTATCAACCGCATCACGTAGTAATTCTTTCAAAGCACGTTCACCATCATGAGGAACACTCATTTTATATATTATTGAAAAAAAACATCTATCTTTTATTAAAAAGAATAAGAAAAATAAAATTATACTACTCTTCGAGCATTAAAATAGGAATAGATATTCCTAATTTCAGTCTCAGTCAATTCTTTCTTAAAAATCATAAACTCATCAATAGATCCATCAAATTCGTATAAATTACTTGTTGATCTACAAAGAGTTCCCTGAGTACATGTCGATGTAGTCAATAGCCCACCTATTTTTCTATTTCCAATATGAGTAGTTATCGGCCCAGGACATGCCGTATTATCAAGATTCCCTACCTTTTGACCATTAACATAAAAAGTACAACTTGTACCAACATTAGGGACAGTAACTGCAACAAAGTTCCACTTATTATATTCCAACACGTTAAGGGCCGATTCTTTCCAGTTTTGGTTACCATTTCCATAAGCATCCAAGTTATTTTTACCTTTTTGCTTCAAATTCATTGCAAGACCATACCCTGCAGTTCCAGTATAACCTCCAAAAATTGCTTGAGCATAATCATCAGTAGGTCTAATCCAAGCTGAAAGTGTTAAGGCATTACCTGTAGCAGAAGGTGCATCCAAACCAAGACCAGCTCCTGCAGTTTGACCCGTTGCAGTATTAGGAAGTTGAATAAATGCTACACCTGTTGAAGTACTAGGATTAACAAATTTTGCAGCAGCAGTACCAAAAATATAATCGCTTGTGGAAGGAACAACTTGACCGTTTGCTGGTGTACCGAAAAATACTGTTCCATCAATCCCACTTACTTGATCTCGCGTAGTTGAAGTACCCGAGGTAGCCCAAGAAGTTTCATCAAAACCATACCATGCAATAATTTGAGGTAAATAAAGCTGATCTGCATCTTGAAGAACCTGAGGTGAAGAACTACTCGCTTGCTTTTCACTACCATCAACAGATCTGATAACTGGAACAACTTCTATAGATTTTACCTTTTGAATATTAGGAATATTAGTAAGAGTAATAGTTTGAGTAGAAAGAGGATCAAAATTGCCCCCAGGAATTTCATAACGTTGATTGTTTGCTGCACCGCTCACATCAGTAACAATAACATTAAGAGCAACAACCTGTGCAGGAGAACCAGTTACAGCCTCACGGCGAACGTTGAACTTAAGTGATCGAACTACACTGTTAACTGTTTGAGCAGAAGCCCCAGGTAAAATTGTAAATGAAGTAGTAATAACACTTGAGTCGAGTTGAGCAGTTGTCCCAGAAATAAATTGTCTAATAACGACCCACATTATCGCAACACCCGCCAATACCAAAAGAATTAATAGAACTGAAGTGACAACGTCACTCAATCCTTTTTTATCACCCATCAATAAACCACGTCTTTGCATAACATATACAAAAGAAAGGGGTATTTAAATGTTTCTGATGAAAACCTCGACGGTGTTTTCCTCGATAAAAATATGAATATAATCAAATAATGCAATTATTTAATTCTCCGTCGGTAAAGAAAGAATATCTAAAAACACATTTCCAATGAATAATTTAAAGTTCTCGAAAAGTAACTTTATTTTTTAGAAGAACATATCTAATCTTCTCAAATTCATTTATATAGATAAGCAAAGCATTAGATAATTTCTTAGTGCTGGATAATGAAACTACCCCATCACTTCGATATATTTTTTTGCCTTTCTTAAGAGGATATCCATAAAGCTCTCTAAGTACTTTCATCTTTTGACTTTGTTTCAAAGAAGAAATGTCATAGTCAATAAGAATACTATTATTCTTCTTTAAACCATGATTTTCAGATTTACCATAAAGCCTAATTCCATAAGTCAATATTTCTTTTCTAAGTTCATTCCATTTCTCATTTTGAAGATCTCCAACAATAATTGAAAGAGGATGGGTAATTCTTCGGAGTTTCCAAGTCTTCTCAGAACGTAGTTCAAATTCTCTTAACTGCTTCTCTCTAAGAGCCATTTCCATACTGGCTTTATG
>CAXNIJ010000011.1:0-22178 GCA_964202455.1 Candidatus Pacearchaeota archaeon
GTTAAATAACGATTAATTATTAATTTAGTAGTGCCGCTCAAGAGTATGTCTGAGCCAGGTTTCCAAAATTCAATTCTATGTACATCATGAAAGTTAGGTTTAGTATCTCCCTTTGCTTTTATTAAATATACTTTATGTAAGTCCCTATGTTTAATCCTTCTTCCACTCAAACCGATATGAGGTGCATGATGAGTAAATAGGTATTTGATATAATAGGCGTCTAGTCCTGTTTCTTCTTTTAATTCTCGAATTGCAGAGTTATGTCTGCTCTCCCCCTCATCTGAACCACCGCCAGGAAGCAAAAAGGATCCATGACGACCTGCAACAACCAAAATCCCCTTCGACGTCTCAATAATTGCAGTCCCTCTTCTTCTAGTCATTTTTATGTATGGAGTAAGTTACATTTAAATTTAACTTATTTGAAAGAACTTGTGGCAAACTTTCAAACTAAACTGCGTTTATACAGCCCTTCGTGCGCAAATATCGCAGAATCGCGAATGCGCATGAAGATGCCATTAGGACTAGAAGCGCACGCCAGGACTCGAACCTGGGAAAAGCCGGGCTGCAACCGACCGCAGTAGCCGCTGTGCCACGTGCGCATCTTCTTGAGTGGTACTATCTGCTTTTAAATCTTTAGCGCCCCGGATATAATCTATAAATGCTTTCAACAGAAAAGATTATCAAAAAAACGATACGCGGCCATGCCTTAAAATGATAATGGATTCCTAACGGAAAAAAGACATCGTCGGTACATCCAACGATACGCTAAAAATCACACAGTAATAACAAACAAGAAACAACTTAAACAAGTCATAAATACTCTCTCAGAACAAATCACTCCTAAATAGATTTGAACACTTTAACAATGTTGAAGTTGCTACGAAATATGTTTCCGTGAGCACTTCAAATCAACGCCCCTGATAGGATTTGAACCTACGACCCTCGGATTAGAAGTCCGATGCTCTATCCAGGCTGAGCTACAGGAGCTTACTAAAATATCTTCATGTCATTATTTAAACCTTTTATCGGGGTCTAAAATTGAATAAAATCAAGAAATATCTAAAGGAATATATTTTCTACGTGAATTTGGATAATTTTGAAAATCGTAATTTCTAGTATCTCTTCTATGAAAAAGTCTAGCAACAAAAACGACTGCAATAATTCCAATTACAACAAATCCAAAAAATGATAATTTAGTTTTAGTTTCATCTTGAACTGAAAATCCAGTTAACTTACTTGAGTCAGAAGAATCATCTACCGTTGAGAAAGAGAAAGAAAATTCTTTAGAATATTCTTCACAATTAAATAAAAGACTAAAATTACGAGAAGAAGGCAATTTTAGAGGTGTCTGAATACTTACTGGTACAATAATCTCTTCTTCGGATTGTAAAGAAATTTTCTCAGAAGAATAAACAGTTATCTCGGAATAAGGGACTGGAAATATTTGACAAGATCTAAGTGGCGTCTTTCCAGTATAACTAACTATAACTTCAATATTCTTTCCAACATTTTCTCCTAAAACAAGATCCTCACTTAAAAGAAGAACAAGCTCAGAAGGAGCTGAAACAATCATTTCTTCTTCAATAGATGTAAAAGTCATGTACCCCACAATATGCTGAGATTGTGAAATTTGAAAAAAGATAAAAGTAATCATTGTAACAAATAACAACCCATAAACGGCAAGAACTTTTCTTTTCCCCATCAGTTAAAAGGGTATCTCCATCTTATAAATCTTATCCTCGTAAACCCCAAACCTATATAAATAAATAAAACTCTACTATCCTATGGAACAAATAACGCTAACCTTTCTAGGAACTGGCAATGCAGTACCAACTAAATTACGCAGCCATACTGGCATATTGCTTTCTTACAAAGATGAAAATCTCCTATTTGATTGTGGAGAAGGAATGCAGCGCCAGTTCAGATTTGCTGATTTAAGTCCGACAAAAATAACTCGTTTGTTTATTTCACACTGGCACGGAGACCATATTTTGGGAATACCTGGTCTTTTACAAACTCTTGCAATGTCCGATTATCAGCGAACTCTAAAAGTCTACGGTCCAGTTGGAACAAAAAGATTTTTTGGACTAATCGAGGAAATGCTTCTGCATATTCGCATACCTTTAGAAATTCACGAAGTCAAGGATGGCATAATTGTAGATGAAAAAGAATTTCTAATAGAAACAAAACCAATGTCTCACGGAATACCCACATGTGCATATTCTTTTACAATAAAAGATAAACTACGTATGGATAAAAAGAAAATTGCCAAACTTAAAATTCCAAACTCTCCAATTCTCGGACAGCTTCAATCAGGCAAAGACATTATTTACGAAGGAAAGAAAATCAAAGCTAAAGATGTTACTTATCTAGAGAAAGGAAAGAAAATTGCAATTATTCTCGACACTGAAATGAACGCAAATGCGATAGCATTAGCAAAAAATGCAAATTTATTAATCGCTGAATCTACTTTCTCTAGTGATGAAGAAAAACGTGCAAAGGAATATAAACACCTAACTGCAAAACAAGCTGCCACAATCGCAAAGAAGGCAAAAGCAGAGGGTCTTATCCTTACACACATTTCACAGCGTTATGAACATGCACTGCATATAATTGAAAAAGAAGCGAGAAAAGTCTTCAAAAACACACAAGTGGTAAAAGACCTCGATGTTATCACAATTTAATAAAATCGCCATAATTGCAATGTTATTTGCTCTTCATGTAACTGAAGAATATCTAACTAATTTTATATATCTAGATCGAATATTTATTTTCTTATCTAAACCATTTATTTACATAGCTTCGCCCCTGATAATTTTCACCGTATTTCAGATAATTCTCTGGACAACAATGATTTCGGGATACTTTTATTCTAAAGAAAGAAACAAAATTAAAAATTATCTCCTAGTTATATCAGCCATAACATTATTTGAAACTCATCATATTATTGAAGCAATAATCGCCAAATCTTATTATCCTGGAACTGGAACGGCAATTTTTATAATTATTATTGGATTGCCACTATTATTCTGGAGAGATAAAAAATGAACTCACAAGAAATCCAGGAAACACTCAAAATTCTCCTTGAAAAAATAGGAAAAGTAAAAGTTGTCTGGTACCTCGAAGGTTCTGTCAATCTTTTCGTTCAAGGCGTTCCTGTTGAGCCCAAAGACATAGATATTACTACAAACCGCAAAAGTTTTAATAAATTCAGAAAAATTTTAGAAAAAGAAACTACCAGAGACTTTTACATAGACAAAACAAAAGCCCATATTCTTAAATGTTTAATAAATAGTTTCGAAATAGAAATTGCACTATATGAAGAAAAAAATAAAAGTAGTTTTAATACAATTAAAACTCTATCTTGGAAAAATCTAAATTTACCAACACAACCGTTGTCGCAGGCACTAAACTTCTACAAACTTATCAGTCGTAAAGATAAAGTCGAACTAATAGAAAAATTTCTATCTCTTCAAACTAGTTGAAGCAGGAGATATAAAGATAATAGTATCGCCTCTCAAAAAGGTCAAACCAATATTCTTCTTCAATGTTCCATCTTGCATTTCTTTCGCATTATCTAATACTACGTTGATATGGATGTCAAAAGCCATTAAAGTTCCAACAAATTGCTTTTCTCCCTTCAACTGTACTAAAACCTCTTTTCCCTTCGATACATTCAAAAGGTCCAAAGGTCGTTCAATTCCATTAACCATTGTCTCATCCAATCCTGAGTGTATTTAAATCTATCGCATTACTTTCCAGAAACAAAAATAAAACCTAAAAAACACCAAAAATTATCCAACAAAAAGATATATAAACCAACTTTTTTCTCTCCCTATATGAATTACGGAAGAAAAATTTCAGGTGGAAAATATCATAAACAGAGAAAGAAAAAGTTATATGAAAAGAAAAATCCTGAAAGACATGTAATTATTGGAGAAACTAAAACTAAAAAGCTTCACGTACGTGGAGGAGCAAGAAAGGTAACTCTCCTAAGATCGAATGAAGTGAATATCTCAGTTAAAGGAAAAACGAAAAAAGCTGAGATAAAAAATGTAGCGGAAACTCCACAAAATAGATTCTTCGCACGTCAAAATCGTCTTATGAAAGGTTCTATTATCGAAACATCCATAGGAAAAGCAAGAATTACAAATCGTCCAAGTCAAGAAGGATGCGTCAATGCAGTCTTAATTGAGCAAAAATAATTCTCGTCGAGACCATCTCGATATTACCGAAAGCTTTAAATACTCAATTTAGCGTAAGTCTTTTAAACCTTTCGATAACCTTTTATGAGCCATATCAAACGCTGTCCTGAATGCGGGAGTACCGATTTAACTTACGATGACCAGCGTGGCGAAATTATTTGTAATGAATGTGGCTTAATTATTGAAGAAAAAATGGTCGATACCGGTCAAGACTTAGGTGGCCAATTTGATAAAGCAGACAAAAAAGGTCGTGGAGGAGCTCCAATGTCTCTCCAAAAATTCGACAAGGGTCTAACAACTAATGTTGGAGAGATTTCTGACATCTATCGTCTTGAAGCTGGACAAACAAGAAAGTTTCTTCGTCTTAAAAAGTGGCAAGAAAGAGTTTCAACTTCTATCGAACGTAATCTAAGATTGGCAATGGCTGAACTTCGAAGAGTTGCAAGTTTTCTCAATCTACCTTCAGTAGTAAAGGATGAAGCTTCTCGAGTATACAATTTCGTTCTTCAAAGAGGTTTAGTTAGAGGCAGGAGTATGGAATCAGTCATAGCCGCTTGTATTTATGCAGCCTGTCGTTCATACAATATTCCTCGTACTTTAGATGAAATCGCGGGAGCTTCAGATGTTGAAAGAAAAGAAATTGGTCGCACATATCGTTTCATTGTAAGAAAACTAAAAATTAAAGTTACTCCGAGTTCTCCAAAAGATTATATCTCTCGTTTCTCTTCGATTTTACACTTGTCACCAAAAACGCAAAATGAAGCTCTAAAAATACTCAAAAAAGCAGATGTATCTGAACTTACTTCTGGTCGAGGACCTGCAGGAGTTGCAGCAGCTGCACTTTATGTCGCGGCGCTTATTAACGACGAGAAAAAAACACAAAGAGAAGTTGCAGATGTTGCAGGAATAACTGAGGTTACAATTAGAAATCGTTATAAGGAACTTATCGATCGTCTAGATTTAGAAGAAAAACTTAAAGCTAAAGTTGCAGCCGCCGTAGATAAAACCGCGGCTAAGAAAGTTTAATTGCTCAAACTAGAGAATGCACTGTTTTCGCATTCTTGAGCGCACCCAAGAATCTTCAGTTCTTGGTGTTAAAGAATACTTTGCTACGATCAGAATTCCTTATTTAATTTTTCCCCAATTATTTTCTTCAAAGATTTCAAAGCATTTTTACGATATATTCGAATGCATGCGCGAGTTACATTGATTCCTAACTCTTCTCTCAATCTATCATCGGTCATTTCATCAGCCTCTTCACTAAGATAATATCTTCTTATAATATGACGTTGCACAATAGGAAGTTTTTCAATTGCTATATTTAGAAGTGCACGCTTTTCACTTTTAGCACATTCTTCAAATGGATCAGAAATTGAATCCACCAATATATCCTCTCTTTTTCTTCCATCATCTAAATCTTCAGGATGACAATAATCATCTAAGCTAACTGTCAAAGACAAATCTCTGCATTTCATTCTCCAATATCTATATTCATTTCGCATACCATTGTTTATAGCTCCACCCATATATGCGGAAAGTGAAAACCCACTTCTTGGATCCCAATTAGCGACACTCTTCCATGCTGCTTCTTGAGCAGCAGAAAAAAGTCTATGCTGATCTAGATAAAAATGACTAGAATGGTAATCTGTAACTAATGCAAATATAAGATTCATATTTCCTCTAAACATTTCTGCAATAGCAATTTCTGAATTGTTTGAATCTCTAGCTTCAGCATAAACCAAATTCTGTTCATGTGTTGTGCCTTTATTTCCTGGAACATATCCTTCTAATCCTTTAAGTGAAACAAAAAATTCATTTACCATCATTCGAAATAAAAATTAGCCTATAAAAACCTTCGTGTAATAAGAACACTTTATTAATCGCTCTACAAACCTTTAAATTCCCTTATTTATTGGCTAATATGTGGGGGAGTGCCAGAGCGGTCTAATGGGACGGATTTAGGCTCCGTTGGCTTTAGCCTTCCTAGGTTCGAATCCTAGCTCCCTCATAATCTCAATGCTTGCGCAAGTTCGAATCACTTCAATCACATTGATGTTGAACTCTCCACAAAAAAAGTTCTTTAGCGCTCTTCTCCGTATTTTCTATTTATTGTATCTCCTTTAAAGTTACTACAAATAGAAAGATTTAAATACCTCTAACTAGATAAAAAACTATGAAATTCATTCCAAAAACCATTCTTGCAACAGGGTTAGTTGCATTAGCTACAGCTTGTTCTTCTACTCAGATTTCTCAAGGCGTTAAATATACTACAAAGGCAAATCATTCTGCAGTTCCAACAGGCTCTTATGCAACACCTCAAAACGTTAAAGGCACCACTTTAGGAACAGTTAACAGTAAAGACATGAAATCTGAATTTGAATTCATCACAGTCGATGGAAATATCTTAGAAGTAAGAAGCCTTCCTTCTCCAGCAACAAACGAATTGAACTACACCTTAAGTTTCCCTCTTCAAGGTACATTAGATATTAACACAACTAAGAGAACATCTGAAATTAAGCCAACTAGCTATTTCGTTCCAACACAGTGGATGAATACCAATAATTCTCCTATTCGCCAAGTAACTCTCGACCCCAGTGTTTTAAGAGCAGATGTCACAAAGTTAGAACGTTTAGTAAAAGATAGCGGTAATGCAAATGGAATTCTAAATGTATCTCGTCTTGTAGAATTCGGATTGCAATCTAAAAGAATCAGAAATGAAGATTATCTTTTCCTTAAAACCGGAACAAATGGTGTAAAAGATTATATCTTGATGCCTGCAAAAGGTCTAGACATTTCAGCCAATTTACCAACTGGAGAAATGACTCTTAGAAATGAGACTGCTGGACTTTATAGCTTAAAAAAATATGATGCCGCTGCAATCGAAGCAAGAAAAAGCACAAATTACACTCAAAGAGTTATTCCAATTATTGGACAATCTCTATAAAAACCTAAGGCTTTTCTGAACCAGGAATAATTGAAGGAACCTCTACTCCGCTCGAAGGAATATTTCCCAACTTAATAATCTTCAAATCCTGTCCATCAACCTGATTTATCAAAAGACCCCCATTTAAAGAAATGTGCAAAGCATTGCTTTGGGCATCTGGAATAAATATACTTGGAGAACTCCCACCACTACTCTGTACAACCCCTATAGCATTAATTGTATTGCCTTGATAAACTTTGTCGCCCTGTAGATAAATTCCGCTATCTTTTCCATTAATAAACACTTGCAATTTTTTGGAAGAATCATATCTGTTTACTCCAGGAATAGTTATCGCAAGGCCAGTCGTTGACTGAATCAAAGGTGCAGAAGGAGCTGCAAGTGTAGACGAAGGCGAAATAGTTGCAGTTCCACTAGAAGAACTTTCAATTTTCAAATCACTTAATTTCTTACCATTGAGCTCCGATAAATAAGGTTTTAACATGCTTAATCCTACTTCTCCGCTCTTTACCATCGCATCAATTTTATCGTTAGCAATTGCAACATTTTCATTATTTATTGAACCGACGTCCCTTGAAAATGGAAGATTTTTAATTATAACAAAATCATTATCATTATAGATATAAATTCTATCTGACAAAATATAAATTGGAAGTTGTTCATTGTTACGATAAATAATTTTTCCAGAAACGTCTAGCAAATTACTATTAACTGCCTTCAAATTCATTTCCTTAAGAGAATAAACATTTGTAGAAACACTAGATGATGTAGAAGTAGTTCCAGAAGTTCCTGCATTATTTCTCGGAGCAATCGTTCCTGCATTCGCAGGAGAACTTTTCTGTAAATTAGCAGATTGTGCAATTGCTCCAGCAATTCTCGCTTTTAAGAAAAGAACTTCTGCTTTATGACCATTGGAAACAACTTTATCTAACCTAGACCCAAAAGAATCATCTATTTTCTGCAACAAATCATTAGATCGACTCTTAATATCTACAAAAGGCACACCTCTATTCGCAGAGTCTCCTTCCAATTTACTAACTTTTTCTCTAAATATACTCAATTGAGAAACTACTTGATCGCTCATCAAAACAACTCCTTGTTTTTCTAGTAAACTTATCTGCTGACTCTTTATCACTTGTAAAGTATCATTCTTTACCCCTATATTATTTTCAGTTATCGCTCTATCGACACTTTCGCTATCAAGCCAACACCTTACTCTAGTTTCTCCGCAACTTCCCACGTCCACAAATCTTAAGGGATTAGTTGAAGTTCCTGGATTTGCAGTTGAACATATTCTTATTATTCCCCTATTGTAAATTGCAGGCATTGTAGCTTCTTCTATTACAGATCCAGGATTAGTATTTGTCAATGCGGCTCCAACAGCTCCTGAAATACTAGCGCTTCCACTTACACACTCTTTCTCAGATGCAATATTTTTTTTCTTAAGTTCATCACTTACAAAAGAATCTCTTATTTGATTAACTGCAAAACTTGTAGACACTTGCTTGAATCCGCATTCTTCTTTTCCATTTACGTCTACACAAAGTTCTTTGTATCCATCTGGAGCAGTAAAGTCTTTTGTCTCACTAGCATACTCTCCCTTAGAAATAAATCCTGCAGAAACTGGAACATAAGGTGAAGTTGAATAATAACTTGTTTCTGGAGGACTTTTCAAATAAACTCTATATTGCACTCCAGAGTCTTTCCCTGCAAATATATGATAATATACTTTATATTGTGCTGTTGCAGGGACTGTAGCATCTGTAAATTTAATCGAGCTAAACCATGCATTAAATTGTGGTGGACTATCTGCTTCAACAAGACTCTTAAAGTTTGTAGGTGCTCCAGCAGATATAAATGCTTTACAAACTGGCGTACCTGCTTCCTCAATTGAACGCACCTTATATGCTTTCAGTGAATTTACTGCATATGTCTGAGTAAAGTAATCAAGTGATTTCTGCATATTCTGCCACGCGCCCATCACAGTCATGTATTCTCCTCCTCCACGAGCTCCTTGATTTCCCCCGTATGCTGCTTCAACTAATTTTGGCAATATGACTTTGGCAAGTGGCGCAAGCTGTCTCCAGAAGAATTCACACAAATAGATAGAATTAATTTGGTCGCAAATCCCAATAGTTTTTCCACTAGCAAGATTTTCACGTAAACAATCTCGATATGACTTTAATAGGGAAACATACGAATCTATTCCTGCATGAATCCCTGTTAAACATACTGGAATTGCAATTTTTTCACGAGCGTTAGGCAAACAAAGTAATGTACTTCCAATTATTCCAGATTGCACAACATCTGCAACAGGATATTTACCTCCAAAGTCACATCTCGAAGCAGGACAAATTACAGGATCGCAAACATTGAACAACAAATGACAATCTTTTGGATCCATAAAATCTTGGCATTGAACTGCTGGAATATTAGAAGCAGTTTTAACGTTGGTAAATACTTGATTTTCAATTTTTATTGGTTTATTTCCATATTGTTGCGCCGCATCCATTAACGCGCGAGTTGCTCTACTTACCAAATCACGAGATTGCTGTTCACTTAATCCGGGAAAATTAGCAGTAGATTGTCCAGTATTCAAATTAATAAGTTGACATAAGTCATCTCCAAATCCGGATTGCTGGAAATCTTCTCTTTTATCTGATCCAACATTACAAAGCCAAAAACTCGCAACTCTTCCACTAGATTCAAATCCTCCAATTCCTCCAAAAGTAGGCAATGTCTGCTTTGTAGCAGCATACCATCCATGTGTTGTATCAAAAGGTACGAGTGCAGGCATTCCCTTATATGGCTCACTTTCAAAAAATCTTACTTCAGGATTATCGTATCGGTTACTATAACTGACCTGTTCTTGCGAAACAATTGGGCCAATGCTATAAACTGTAGTAAATTTACTAATCTTTTCTTGTGCTACTGCAACCGGATTTCCATTACCCATATATACCAGACTAGAAACAGTATACATACCATTATTCGCTTTCTTTACTCCCGCAATATAAGTTCCTCCAGAAAATTCTACATTTCTCTGCGCATCCGAATATCCATTCACATTAAATGTTACAGTTCCATCTGGGTCTTTTCCTCCAATTTGGAGCTTATCCTTAACAGTTGAATCTACAATTTTATCTGGCTTACTAACTACACTTACAATTTTCTGTTGCGTTCCAGCACTTAAGAAAGTAGCTGGAGCATATCCCTGTTTAACCAAATTTTCATCACTAACTTGTTTTTCTCGTAATTCTTTATTTAGTAAAATCTGTTTCTCATATTTAGCTAAATCTCCATCAAGATTCTTCTTTGTAGTCTCACTTACTCCTTGTCTCTTTGACAAAATAGCCTGCTCAATATTTCTTAAAGTTGTATAATCACATTCTAGTTTATCATAACAATCCGCGCTAATAAGTTGTGATAAACTCTTTGTTCCAATTTTCTCATTAGGATAAGTATCTATCAAATGTTTTGCATACTGCTTCGCAGCAGATTTAGTATCGACGCTCTTCTCTCCGAGTAGTCCAGACTTAGTAACTTTCCCAGCTTCAGCATTCTGAACGTTCTGATTTACTTGCTTTATCGCTGCAACTTCTGCCTTCACATCTGCATTTATATTATTCGCTTCTCCAATATAACAGGCATTTAAAGTGGGATATTTTTGAGGATTACCGTTTACCATTTCATTACACTTAGCAGTCCATCCATTTGGTCCCCTCATTACTTGTTGTCTTGCAATTCCATCTCCACTTAGACCTGACAAAAATGTCTTCGCAGTCAAAACCGCGCTCGTTGCAAAACATGCACTCTTCAGTCCAGTAACAACTGTCCCAAGTTTCTTTGAAATACTCTCCCACTTCTTTATACTTTCATTCAAATTCTCAATTTTATCTTTAGTTTTCTGAGGAGATAATTGTATGGCTCTCTTTTCAATTCCAATTCCAACAGAAACATTTACTTCGCTTCTAGTCCCAACAACTTTAGGAATTAGTCTAATTTTGGCAGCTTTCTTTACTTCAATATTTTCAACTCTAATATTTTGTCCACAAATATCTTTCTGAACATCTCGTAGTTTCAATGAAAATGTATTTCCGCTAGTTGTCTGAGTACTTATCCCATTTACAATCTGATTACAAAATGAAGTAACTCTTATTTCATCAGCATTCATATCATCAAGACGTAAACTTCCGACTTTACTGCTCTCCCCACTTACAGTCTTGATAATATCTACACTTTCTCTCCATCCAATTCTTTTTAGACCTACCTCATTTCCCATCTGTAGTTGTGCATATGCTTGACTAGAACCATCAGATATACTTGTTATTCTTAATGTCCTATATTTTCCATCGACATAAACAGCATTAGCAGATAAAGTAGTATCATATTTGTAAATATCTGTAAGACGTTGGGCATAATAAGTCGTATTTCCAGTTTCAGGATATCTCTCAAGATACATCTGTATCAATCTAGCTTCATCAAAAGATTTTCCATACTGTTGAGACAAGCTTATTGCTGCTTCGAGAGCCTTCGCCCCATAAGTGGGATTATAAACTGCTGTTCCAGGAACATCTTTTTGTTTTTCCGCAGGATATTCATCTACTACTAGTTCATATGCATCTAAAGCGTTTCTAAAAGCAATATCTAATTCAGAGGTACTCGCTAGCTCACTTGAATTACCCATTATTAGTTCTCCAGAAGAAACTTCTTTATCTTGTCCACGATAATTAATAAGATAAATTCCATTGCCTTTGTATTCTTTCACTGTCCAAATACTCTTCATTTTATCTTTAGACCACGAAACAAAATCTCCTGCAACAAATATTGTACTTTTCTTACGTATTTGTAGATTTACTCTCTCTCCACTACTGCAAACTACGCTAACATTTCCAGTAATATTTGTATCTCCATCAATTGCAATTCTATCTACTCTGCACCTTCCATCTAAGAATGTGCTTCCTTCCATTACATCTACTGTATCTAAACCTGAAACATCTCCAACTTCAATTCTCGCTTTCTTTCCAACACCAATAAATTCATCATAAGATGCTTGTAGACCTGCTTGACAATAACTTCCAGGCAAATAAATTGGATTAGAAAGTTTTCCTTTTTCTACTCTTGTTCCTGCAATTTTTCTATCTTGATAGTAAATGCTTATATCTGCATAATTCTGATTAACTTCATCAAGTCTTATAGAATATCTTCCCTGCCAGAAACTCTGTCTCTTACTTTCAACACTATCCCAAGTTCCATCACTAACTGGAGTCAGAAGAAATTCAGCTCTTCCAATTCCAAGTGCATTTCCAGATTCATAATCTACTCGAGCAGATAGTGTAACATTCACAAATTTTGGTAAAGAAGATTCATTTGCATTTTTTCTCAAAACAATTACTGCATATCCAATATTACTTGTCAATGGACTTCCAAGTAATCTATCTTTAGTCCTTAATGCTGCTTTTGCAGGATGAAATCCAGTACTAATAACTTCGCGAGGATAATTCGCACGAAATTGAATATCTCTTATTTCACTAATATCTATAAGGGGATTTAATTTTAAAGCATCGAGTTGACAAAATACTGGGACATTTTGTTCAGCAAGTAAATCGCTTCTAACTACTGCTGGTTGGCATCCTGCAGGAGCAACTTGAATAAGTAAATCTTGTCTAGCTTCACACTGAGAGTCTCTATTATTTCCTCCAAGTATTGGCCAATATGTATTTATTTGTCCACCATAATATGTTTGAAAATCTGCTTGAGGTCTAGTATAAGAACTATAACTTGAACCACTAGAGAATCCTCCAAAGTCAGAAGCACCAAGAGCTAATGGAAAAACAAATAAACATAAAATCGCAAAAATCAAGGTTCTTTTCACTTTACATCAACTCCCGATTGCTCAAGTAATTCGTAATTAGTTTGAAGCTGTTCAATTGCTTTTGGTTGTGGAAATCCTTTAACATCTACATTTAGCGCCCCATCTTGAATCATTTCGGGCAATATATATGCGCTAGACTTTCCTCCTCCAATAAGAGCAGATTCAATCTTTGTTTCTGGCAATGCAATATCAAAACATTGTTCTTTTGTACTTGCAAAGAATCCAAATACGCCTCCAGAGGTTATTTGAGTGCATTCTCTCTTACTACTTGCGGGAATAGTTATACTTGAATTTCCATATACATAAACGCTAACATTGTAAAGTCCTTCAGATAAAGAAACGCTTTGCGAGTCTGGCAGTACTCCGGTAACTGTTCGTTCTCCTTCAAATGAAACAATCGCATTCCCAAAAACTGTTTTTCCATCAACTGTAAGCAAAATCTTCACATCACTAACTTTATCTAGTATAACTTCAGCTTCCGAATTTTCATTAGTAGAAAAAAGAATTTGTTTATCTGCATATCCGCTAGCTTGTGCTTTAATATATCCATTTAAACAAGCGGGAGCACGAGCGTTGATTTTCCCATTAATGGTCTGCCCTAGAGGACACTCTCTTTCAAAACATTGATAACTTAAATTTGCATTTATTGGATTTAATTTAATATCGTATGTAGACACGGTTAAATCTTGTGTTGGAAAACCGCAAATATCACTGCTTTCATCTTTTTCACTAAATGCAGCATTTAGTCCATTACGTGGAAGATTCTTATCTATTACAACTACAATTGGGAATTGAAACACGTTTCCATCTTCTGCAACAATTTGAACCATAACTGGAAAACTAACATCATATACAAAATGATATGGTGCATAACAGAAGCCCATAGCTCCCATACCTCCAGAATTTCCAACAGGCTGAGCAATCAACACCGGCCCATTGGTTCCAGTAATTGCAATTTTAGTCGGCCAATTTTGTGAATATCTAAATGAAACTGGAACACTCACTCCTAAATCCCTATAAAAGTAATCTTTTCCTTTCTGCGAATCACTACTTTGACCTCTAACGCTACCAATATTATTTTCAAGTGCTTCTTTTAGACCTTGTTCAACTTCAGATACTTTCCAGATTTTAGGACTACAACTAATTTCAACTCCATCAACGGGAGCATATAAGCGTAACACATCTTCGGCATATCCTTCCAAGAATGCTTTTTCTTTTTCTAAAGAATATACTTTCTTCGCAGATTCAAATAAATAACCAAGAGAACTAGAAATTTGCACATTATGTTTATTTTTCTTTGCACTATTATCTCCTTTATTTGCATTTATCTCAGCATCTACACTTACCATCACATTTTGATTATCGATATTTACCGTTACTTTCGGAACATTTGCTTTAACACTAATTCCTTGTTTAGAAAAACTCTCAAAGTCACAATCAAGTAATCTCTGAGCAATAAAATCGCTCATTTCCTTTTCCATTTCTTGCTTAGTAGGAATTTGCTCTTTGACAATTCCATTTCCAGATATAGTCATCCAATAAGGTACTCCAAATCCGAGAAAATTAAGTTGAGATGAAAAAGGAGCATATTCACTTCCTGGAATATATTCTGGAAGAAATACATGTCCTCCTTGTGTTCCGGCTAAGTCTGCAGCAGATTTAGCTTCTTGTTCTACACAAGCAGAATAATAATCAAAAACTCCTGCAAGTTCAGTAGAAATAACTTTAATCTCTTCTTTTCCTCTAAAAATAAAATATCCGGCGACTGATGCAATCAAAACTATGGCTATAATTATGATTATAGTCATCTGTCCTTTTTTATTTACCATTCTTTTCTCCCTTATGTTTAACTTTATCCTCTATCAGTTCCATAATTTCGCTATTAATATCTTTATTTATACTTTCCTTAAACTTCTTCCAGAGAGTTTCATCTTCAATCAAAAGTAGATATTTCTTCATTTCCTCTTTTCACCTATTCTTTCTACCTCATTAACCTATAAAAACCTTTCTTATTTATTAACTTAGTTAGTTAGTAAGTTAGTGAAAGCACAAACAGTGAAAAATCCAATAGCGAGACACTAGAGGATCGAATGAAAAACATAGAAGCAGATGAGGACAACAGATAATTACATCAAGAACCAAATGTTCTTGAGCACACTCGAAAATCGGAGATTTTCGATGGCTTCGATTCAGAAAATGGCCCTACTCAGAATACTCGACTGAATATCTCAGGAGAGTCACCGGGGAGCTTTGCTCCCACGAGTGCTTAGAAATGGTCCTACCCAGAATCGAACTGGGGCCTCATCCACGTCAAAGACGCGTCCTAACCACTAGACGATAGGACCAATACAAAAAGCAAGTAAATATCCATATTTAAGTCTTGTTCATCTAAAAAAATTCTACAATTTTTCTAGCCTCTCCAGCCAATTTCGTTAGAACTTAGAGTAAAGTATCTATAAGCACCTCTAAAAAAAGAAGGAAGGTAAAATAAACCATATATGGGGAGATAAATCAAAACATAAGGCACTACTAGTAATCCCTGTCTCAAAATACTACGGTGTGCATATCCATGAAAAAAAGCATAAGGCAATGAAAGAACCATCCACGAAAGCGACAAAATCAAACTCGGTATTAACGAAAATGAACTTGAAGATGCCTGCATACCTGCAAGAGTAGTTAGGGGAAAACCAAAGAAGAAAAGAATAAAAATCGGATGAGTAAAAAATGTTCTAGGATACTGAAAAATTGCTTGAAATAGACCTGAATTCCATCTCCATCTTTGTTTAAACCATCCATTTATACTCGATTCTGTAAATGTCTGAACACCAACTAGGCTCTGCTCAACACGATATCCTCTACTATTTAACCGTAGAGCATACTCTAAATCTTCGCATAGCCATCTTCTGTCAAAAAAACCTTCTTTCATAAGAACACTTCTACGCATGGCCATACATCCCCCCCACAAGAACAAAGACGAAATGCTTGACAACGCGCCAGTAAAAAAAGTATTCATGTTATATTCCAATTCCTGCATTCCCGAGAAAATGCCAGAATTACAAATTTTATACTTAGAACTAACAGCACCAACGCACTCATCATTCTGAAAACGCGAAATTATATCTCTTAAAGATCCCTTATTAACAATTATATCTGTATCGATCATAAAAACAATCTCTCCCTTGCAAAGAGGAAGGACAGAATTAATGGATTGTACTTTCCCTAAATTAGACGCATTGTTCTTAAGAACAAAATGATATTTTTTCTGCAATGCTTTCAAAATATCACTAGTTCCATCTGTACTTGCATCATTTATCACAATAACTGAAGATTTTCCTTTAGGATAAGATTCATAAATACTCTTAATTGTTCTAGCTATAGTTTTCTCATCATTAAAAGTGGGTATCACAAAACTTGCTTTAGGATATCCTAAAAATTTCCGAGTTTTCTTATGTTCATAAAGTGTAAGGCCTATGGCCAGTATAGTCAAAGTAGCGGCAAATAAAAAAACAAACCAAAGATTCATATTAAAAATAATAAAAGAAAGTTTATAAATTATCAGCTACGATACTTAAAGCGAATATTTGTCGAGAACCACCCGTTGAAACGGGTGGCGTGTCGTGTGGTTCTTGAGCACACTCAAGAATACACTTGCGCAATCCCCCTGGGTAAGCAAGGGTATTATTGATGTTTCAATTCATCTGGTAACCATCCAAATCTATTAAAAGTTTTCAAACCAATTATATATATTCCATAGGTAATAAAAAAAGCTGCAAAAACATCAATTGAATAATGCATATGTGTCAAAAGCGCGACACTCGCTAGAACAAGAGAAGATATCAACATAAAACATTTCATAACTGGATTCTTAAACAGAAGAAATCCTAAAAAAGGAAATGCGGTATGACCTGAAAAAAATAAATCGTTGGTAAAAGACAAATTTGCGACAAATGCTGGATAAGTAACTTGAATCATATTTGGTGCTCCTTTAAGATGAGTAAGAATAATGAAAAATGCGCGAGTGAGCGTCAGCAATGAAATCATATTAACATAAAAATAAAAATCTTTTGGTTTGAATATTAAAGGATAAAGAAAAAATAAATAAACTACAATTATCATTAACCACACAAAAATAAATCCTAAATTATAAGGTCCATAATTGTCTAGAATTATATCGCTAGATGCTATGGCTCCAGGTACATTATCTACATAAAATCCTGCATATGTAACTACTTGATTAACAATAAAAAAAATAATTAAAGCAATTAAAAGTTTCTTTCGTGTACTCCATAATTCTCTTGCCCACCAAACAATTTTCTTTGAAAAAGACATCTTTTGTTATCTAAGTAAGGACACCTTACCGATATCTTGTCCATGCAGGAAAGGGTTATAAATGTTATCCTCATTTAAGAAGTGTCTACATTACATGTTACAACAAAAAGTCTCTTGTATTATTCCTGCCTACAATGAAGGAAAAAGAATTGGAAATGTTCTTCGTATCGTAGATAAGCATCCATTGATTAAAGAAATTATAGTAATTGATGATGGTTCAAAAGATGATACTCTTTCTCAAATAAAAAAATTCAAAGGAATTCACTTGATTGTCCATAAAAAAAATAAAGGAAAAAGCTGGACTATGATGGATGGAATAGCGGCTGCTAAAGGTCCCCTTGTTCTCTTCCTTGATTCAGATCTCATCGGCTTAACAAAAGAAAACCTCTCTAGACTCATTAAACCAGTACAAGAAGGTAAATCCGATATAAGTATCAGTCTTAGAAAAAACTCACCCTGGTACGCCAAAATTATTGGTTTAGACTTTATATCTGGGGAGAGAGTAATGAATAAAAGATTATTGTATTATTACAAAGATTTTAAAAAACTTACCGGTTTCGGTATAGAATCTTATATGAATAAACACATTATAAAAGAGAAAAACTCAATCACGGTCGTCAACTGGGATAATGTAGAAAGCCCTTATCCGCAAGCAAAAATTGGTAGAATTAAAGGCACTATAAGACTTTTAGGCATGGCTATACAAATTATGAAAACTATCGGCTGGTATGGCCCCATTTATCAAAACATTCGCATGCTACGTTTAAAAGTAAAAAACAGTTAAATCTTCTTGGCAATACGATTTTCCAGATATCTAAACAGAAAGTAAATGCCTAGAATCACTATGAAGAAAGCAAGGAAAAAATATTGTCCAAGTTGAAAATATCTCAGAACACTATCTACTGCAAGTCCAAAATAAAATCCTAGTATCGTAAAGAAAATTGTCCTAGGCAAAGTAATTATAAATGAATAAAATATAAATTTTCTAAATGGTGCTCCAAATGCTCCAGTCAAAAGTAATCCCATTGTTGTGAATGGTGGAGCAAATTTTATGAAGGTAAGAGTTTTACCAAGGTTATTATGAAGATGACTTTCAAAATGATAAAAAATACCTTGTTTTCTTGAATTAAGTTTATATTTATATTTTCTAAGTATTGCTTTACGAGCACTATATCCTATTCCATAATGAATAAAATCGCCCAAGATATCAGCAATTAAAGAAAGAAAAAATATTGTCCAGATATTAAAGTGCCCTAGTGATGCAGCAAAAGCTGCAGCAGTAGTAATAAATGGTCCTTCTACTATCATGATAAGAAAAATAATAAAATATCCATAAGAGAAAACAAAAGATACTGCTTCTGTAAAATTAGTTGGAATCATAAAATTTTTAATGATTCCTCTTTCTAGAAATCTCAAAATTCTCAATTAGTTTCATAAAATTCTTCACAGACTCTTTAGTATTCCAAGATATGGGAATACCCTTAAAGTTAGACAATTGCATCAAGTCCTTTTCCAAATTTAAATTATTTTGAGACACATGATGAAAATATCCCTTTTGTTCGTAATAGTCGGCTAAATATTCTTGCTCAGTTTGTCCAGGAGTAGGTATTAGAAGAACTTGTTTTTTCTCAAGTTCTGCAAGTTCCATCATAGTAGTGTATCCAGATCTAGTTATGACAAGTTTAGCTCTATTCATAAATTCTTCTTGCTTCTCAGGACCTAAAAATGAATAAATTTGAAGATTTTTATTACTAGTAAATTTTTTAGCTTCGGGCTTACCTAAAGCAACAACTATTTTTCCATTAATTTTTTTAAGCATGGGCAATAAAATTTCCTCTAAAACCGTTCTTTGGGGTTCGGGTCCTGAAATAGATACAAAAATATCTACATCTTTTTTAATATCTTTTTTCTTATAATGTGAGAGAATTCCCAGATATTTTATTTTTTTACTATCGATATACTTTAAATCGTGACTAAGAATGCCACTCAAGTTTGATTCTTTAAAATCGGGAACAAGAATAAACTTATATTTGCTCATTCTCCAAGCCAACCATTTTTCCAAGGCATTTTGGAGCACTGGAAAGGATTTAAAACGAAGTTGGTGATTAATGAAGTAAGAGTTATCAACTTCATCATAAAAGTCATATCTGCAATCAGAAATAACAAGATTATATTTTTCTCTTTTAATTATCTGTTTACTTATCAATGTTGCTTTCTTAAGACTTTTTAATAATTTTATAGAGCTTTTAGCAAAATAAAGTGAAAAAAAACTGCTTCTTGAATATGGAACAAAAAGACTTGGAACTTCGAAAAACGTACATTTTTTTCCAAAATAGTTTTTAAGCAAAGCAAGAGCTCTTCCAGTAGAAATAATATGAACTTCGTGTCTTCTTTTCAAAAGCGCTTCAATAAGCGGAATATCTCTAGTTGCATGTCCCAAACCCCAATCAAAAACGCCAAAAGCAATTTTCATTTAATCATAAAGCTACTTTCTTATTTAAAGTTAGCGCCTATCTCCAAAAACATACTTCCCAATTCTATAAATCCCATATGTAATAAAATACGCACTCAAGACATCAATTGAATAATGTCTATGCATAAGTAAAGCTGTAGCCGCAAGGGCAATTGATGAAATCAAAAAGAAATATCTCAAAAATTTATTTTCATAATATATTAAATATCCCAAAAACGGCAACCCGACATGTCCGGCAAAAAAGAGATAATTTGTAAAAGAAAATAAGTCATAAATGAAGGGTAAATAAGTAAGTGGAGAAATTGCTCCTTCTGGCATCTTTAAATGTGTTAAAACTACAAATCCGGAACGAATAGCGGTAAATAAACTAAGCATTCCAATCATAATATGTATTCTTGTGGGTTGATAAACTAGAGGATAACAAATGAAAACAAAAAAGACAACCATAAAAAGTAAAACATATAATATACTTAAATCGACTATCGGCAAATAATCCAGAATTAAATCTGGAGGGGATGCCGAGCCTATTCTTTCAACATAAAGTCCTGAAAGAAAGCTTAAAACAAGTGCGGTAATTCCAAAAATAATAGATAAAGTAATTTGAGATTGATGTTCAATTATATCTTTCTTCCATAAAGAAAATCGCTTACTCAAAGATCTAGAATAATTCATGTTAATAACAAGTCAAGGCACTTTAAAAATATTGGTTTATCATTTATTCTCATAACCTTTTCCAGTATGATGTGATTTCTTCAGCCCTTTCAAAAACTTACTATGATCCGGTACTCTCTTCACATCTTTCTCTATTTTTTCCTTTTTAGTTTCTTCACTTCCCTCTTTCACCACCGGCACTTCTCTCTTCACAAGCGCCATAATATCCTTTTCGCTTAATTTTAGTGGAGAATGTAACAACGGTCTAAATTCAATGAAGTAAGGATTGCCTTTATTCATTCCCGCACTCTCAACCATTCCAATTCCTACTGGCATCTTAGAAATTAATTGACTAATAGTAGCTCCATGTCTCTCACGTACTCTCTTTATATCTCCCTCATAACGTGAATGCATTTGTACTTCTGTTCCAATATTTCCTCGTATTGCTCCTTTAAAGTCAGTTAATACTTGTGAAATCATTAATAATCCTACTCCCCATTTTCGGAATTCTCTTACAGCTTGTTCTAGTTTAGTATATGCTTTCTTTCCACCATACTTCGGTAATAATCTATGTACTTCATCTAGGACTAGTAAAGACTTCAAATCTCCTGTTTCAGGCAACTTAGCCCGATATATTTGTTCAAGTACATTTTCAACAAATGCATCTGCTTTAGCGGGTGTTAATCCATCCATTCGTAAAATAGTTAATCCTTTCTGATTAATATAGTGAATAACATCGAGATCAGTTTTTAGTTCAGATATATCAATTATTCTAGGAGTAAATGCTTCTGCTCCACGAATACCGAATTTCCCATAAAATTTCTTCATATTCTCATCGCTATTCTTCTTTGCAAATCCAGTCCATTGCCCAATTGGGTCTAGAACTATCACACTAGCTCCTCTCTTAAGTAATTCTTCAACAATAACCATTCCAGAAACTGTCTTTCCTCCTCCAGTTCCTCCTGCAATTAATGTGTGTCTTGTTAATTGTGCAGGATCAAAGTATGCTTTTTCATCCGTATTTGCAATTAATCCGATGTAGGCATACTTTGATTGTGGCAAAGTTGCAAAATCAGGGAATGGATATATGCTTTCTTTTTGCATATCTTGCATTCTCTTCTGGAATACTTTCTTTCTTATACTTATCAAATAATATCCTCCCATTATGAATAATCCAAATACAATTAACATTAGTAATACTAACGGAGCATAATCCTTTAGTGTTTGAAGTACTGGTACTGGTTCTCTTCCAACTTCAAAAGAAGCTGAAGATACTGCCTTTAAAGAATCATAACTTGCGCTAAATACAATTGTATAAGGTCCATAAGGAACATCTCCTGGAATTTGTAATTTTCTAGCCATAGATAAAGAAGTTTCTATAGCTGCGCTTTCTTCAAAATGAACTATTGACGTATTTGTATTTCTGTTAAATATCTCGTACCTAAGAAGAAGATCATATCTCTTTAATTGTCCAAGATTAAACGCAGAAATTTTAAACTGTAAATCTTCTCCAGGAATAACTCTTTTCTTATCTATTGTCAAAGCAACATCAAGTAGCTTATCATTTCTTGATTTAATTAGAATTCTTACAGGTATTGTTTGATTATACTTTGCGCTAGTCAAGAAGAGATTTCCTTGATAACTACCCTCTTTTGTCCCTCTAATTATTATCGGCAAAATAGTTGAAGAAGATCCGAGAGCCAT
>CAXNIJ010000012.1:0-20968 GCA_964202455.1 Candidatus Pacearchaeota archaeon
TAAAGCTGTAGCTACAGAAACTGATGCCAATTTCTATTCTATAGCTGGACCCGAAATCATGAGTAAATATTATGGTGAATCAGAAAAACATATTAGAGAAATTTTTGAAAAAGCTGAAAAAAATGCCCCGTCTATAATATTTATTGATGAAATAGATTCTATCGCCCCAAAAAGAGGCGATGGCATTGATCAAACTGAAAAACGTATAGTTGCACAGCTACTTACTCTTATGGATGGTTTAAAATCGCGCGGTCAGTTAGTGGTTATGGCTGCAACTAACCGTCCTGAAGATATTGATGAAGCTTTAAGACGCCCAGGTAGATTTGATAGAGAATTAAGAATCAATCCACCAGATGAGCGAGGCAGAAAGGAAATCTTACAAATTCATACACGCGGTATGCCTCTAGACAAAGATGTAAATTTTGATGAAATTGCTGCTCGCGCTATTGGATATACTGGCGCAGATATTGAAGTATTGTGCAAAGAAGCTGCACTAAAATCAATTAAACCTTATTTTTCAGAGCTAAAAAACTTACAAGAACATGTTCCAACGGAGATACTCGACAAAATAAAAGTTTCACGCCAGCATTTTATGGATGCGATGAAATTTGTCGAACCCTCGGCATTACGCGAAGTCATGATAAGCAAACCAAATGTGCACTGGGAAGACGTTGGAGGATTAGAAGAGGTTAAAGATAAAATACGTGAACTAGTCGAATTGCCTCTTTTAAAGCCAGAGCTTTTCATAAAAGTTGGAATTAAACCTGCAAAAGGAATTTTGCTTTCTGGACCACCAGGAACTGGAAAAACATTACTTGCAAAAGCAGTTGCTACCGAAGCAAATGCTAACTTTATTTCAATCAAGGGGCCCGAATTAGTGAGTAAATGGGTTGGAGAGTCTGAAAAACATATTCGTGAAATATTTAAAAAAGCCAGACAAGTTGCTCCAACTATTATATTTTTTGATGAGTTCGATAGTATTGCAAAGACACGAGGATCATCTTTTAATGATTCTACTGAAAAAATGGTAAATCAATTATTGACTGAAATGGATGGAATAGAAGAATTGGAAAAAGTTGTGATACTTGCTGCAACGAATCGTCTAGATTTAATTGACCCAGCATTACTGCGTTCTGGAAGATTTGACGCCATAGTTGAACTGAGTATTCCAGATAAGTTAACGCGTGAAAAGATATTTCAAGTCCATACAACAAAAATGCCCCTTGATAAAAATATAGATCTTGGAATTTACATTGAAAAAACCGAAGGATGGACTGGAGCAGAAATAGAGGGACTAGCTAGAGACGCTGGAGTTCGGGCTATAAAACGTTTTTATAAAAATAAATTGGAAATTGATAAGATTTCCGTAACTAAAGAAGACTTTGATGATGCATATGCTGAGCTAGGAAAAAGAATTGGAAAAATAATGGAGAAACCCAAAGAAAATGAGAAGAAGATTATTAAAGATAGTATTTGATTTGAAAAGAGGATGAATCCAAAAAAGCGAAATATCTTTTAACCCTTAATGTTTTAAATACCTATGAAGAAAATGCTTTTGTCTAAGATAAGACTTTTATTCGTCTTGTTCTGTAGTGCTTTTCTTCTCAACTTCTTATGGGAGGCCATTCATGGGGCATTTCTCTATGAGGGACTTGAAAAGATGATTTCTGTTGAATATGTACCTTTAATATTATATGCTGCTACAGTAGATAGTGTACTTATTGTTTTTATGTGGGGACTTTCTACATTAGCTTTAAAAGATGTTAATTTGTTTAAAACTAAACTCGCTTTCTCTTGGGTTTTATTTATTTCTCTAGGGTTATTATTTGCCATCTTTATAGAAGTTAGAGCAGTGTTCTTCGAGAATCGTTGGGAATATAGTTCTCTGATGCCGACTATTTTTGGAATTGGAATAAGTCCGCTCATTCAATTAGTTATTACTGGAATACTGGCAATCAAAATTGCTAATCTTTTTGATGTCAAGGAACTTGACGCAAACCGCACTTTTTAAGGTGTGGATGGTCCCTTGAGCGGCAGGAACAAAGTTCCTGAAGTTTTAAGTTAAGGTAGCGCATCGTGCTTTTGATTTTTAAAGTCTCTAGATGAATAACTATGTAGCAAGAAGTAAATTCTATGGCTCTGCCGAGAATTAAAAATTCTCTAAGACCGGAGCATTAAGTAATAGTTATTGAAGCAGATTTAGACAATAGATAATTAGGCCCTACAACGAACAGATATTAGTAGTATTTCTTGAATTTTATTTAATGCTCGAGGCTTTATCCATTTGGCGAGACGCGGAAGTATTAATCAAAAATGAAACTGATTCCGACCCCTTTTTAACTTGAGAGAAGTTTACAAAAGCAATAAATCTCTTTTAGATTCCAGTAAATTAATTCCCAAATAATCCTTTTATCCAATTCCAAATGCCTGCGAAAAATCCAGACTTGGGTGGCTCTGCACAAATTGACTCTGAGCAGAGATTTGTTGCACACTCATAATTATTTGCACATGTAGCTTTTAGGGCTTTTTGCGTAGACCATTGTTTCTCAGCATTACAGTACTTCGTTTCGTTACGTACGCTCACTTCACATTGTGGGGCAGGCTTTACTTCTACTGGCTTGGGCGCTTCTTGTGCTTCTTTCAAACACGCTCCATCTTTGCAACCAAATTGACAAGAAGAAGGAGTCATTTGTCCGATATTGTTGCGACCAGACTCGATGCAGGTGAATTCTATAATTCCACAATCTCCTCCGTTACACTCTCCAAGATTTTCAGCTGGAGCAGAAATATTTGCACAATAATCTGACTTTGAGGTTGTTGCATTAAGAATTATAAAAGGCGCACCCCAAGAAGAATTAAACGTCTTTGCACTAACACTGCCCTTTTTATTTACATTGTTTGCATCACTATCTTCGCAAATTTGCGGAGGACTTAGCTCTTTTACGCATGCGCCGTTTTCACAAGCAACGGGACAGTTATAGTTAAGCGTGGCGACAACTCCTTCATCACAAAAATATTCAGAAATTATTTTTCCACCTTCAACTACACAAACGTCTGTATATTCTACAATTTTTTTAACATCTTTAAACCAATTCCCTTTAGTTGTTCCTTGAACATCATACTTAATTGACTTTTCAGTATCTTCACATGTGACATTTGTTACGGCACTTACTAGAGCAATGCACAAATATAATCCTAGTAACGTTGCCCAGAGTAAACCTCTTTTCATTTATGTAACAAATAAACTGGCTATAAAAATCTTTCGCGATTAAGCCGAGACTGCATCAACTGGTTTTTGAGAATTTTCTTCCTTTAATTCAAAGGCAAGGTCTTTACCTATAATTTCCTTGAACTTATTTGCAAATGCTTTAACAACAATTTCCATATTTTTTGCTCCTTTAATAGTGACTTTATCATCGATCTCAAATTCTGGAATATCTTTAAGCAATAACTTAAAAAGTTGTTCACATTTTTCTTTTTCTTGCTCTATTTTCTTTGTAATTGTTATTTTATAGATTAATTCTTTTCCAGCAAGAGGATTATTAAAATCAGTTATTACTCTAGCTCCTGAAACTACTATGACTTTTGCAATCATCCCATCCATATATAACGTCTGTCCAGGAAATGGTTGGATTTTCTGAGCTTGAAATACTTTTATTGGGAGGGTTTTAAGCAATTCTTTTCTACGCTCTCCAAATCCTTCTTTAATTGAAATAAGAATTTCATAGTTCTTTCCAACTTCTTTTCCTTCTAAAGCTTTGTCTAAACCAGGAACAACCATTCCTCGCCCAATAATAATTGTTAAAGGTTCGGCTTTTGCTTCTGGATGTAATTTCTTGAGATCTTCTGCAATATTGGAATCAAAAAGTGTTCCGTTTGCGTAACCACTAAATATAATTTCTATAAAATCATTTTTTTTGAGTGTTTCCATGACCATCTCTGCAAAAGAGGTTTTATAAATATTTGCGCGAGTTAGAACTTTGCTGCAAGATAAAGACCCACTTCAACACCTTTTTTCTCAGGTTTTGCTGCGCCTAGCCCTATTTCTCCCCAACGAAACATTTTAGAAATACGCATATATGGTTCCGATCGTTCCCAATTATTATAATCTATCTTTGCTCCCATTTTAACGCCCATGTTGTAGGGTAGATTGTGTTCTAGTTCGAGACGTACTTGATCATGATAGATCTTAAGTTTGAGATCCCCTGAACGGAATGTCATGCTTGGGTGCAATCCTATTCCTAATTTGGTACGATAAAGACGTTCTCGGTTATTCCAAGGATCGAAGAGTTCTTCTCCTAGCTTCTCTTCTCTCGTATCTAAATCAATACCTAGTAGTTTTTTTGCGTCAAGATGTAACAATCTACGAAGACGGATCTCTAGTTTGTCTGGAATTAGTTTATCCAATGCCTGCTCTGCTTTTTCAATTCCCCATTCTAATCTGTCTTCCGCGTATTCTCTTAAAGTGATATATCCTTCCGTTTCTCTAAGATAATCGTTCACCACTTTTTTAGAGGCGTTTAAAAATTCTTTTGCTTGTTCTTCAGGATTAGATTCAAAAGTGAGAATTTGTCCTCTCTTTTCACGATATCTCTGTTCAAGGTGATCTATTAATAAATTTGAGAGCATATTTTTACTTCTTGCATCTTCTAAAACTTCTTTGTACTGCAAGGAAAAAGATGTCTTGAAGACTGATTCAGATTGCTTAAATTTTTCTTGAGCTTTTGTTAGTGGAAGACATAGAAGGCACACAGTAAATGTAGAAAAGGAGATATATTTCCTCAAATACAGAACCATTATCTTAAGAATAAGGGTTTCTTTTTAAAGATAATGTTTAAAGCAAATCTTTATAAATCATTTTTCCCGCATGATTTTATGGTTTTACGACTTATTGACGCGCATAGCAGCAAGCCAGGGACTACAATTATGGTTGATGGAGAGGCATGTACGGTTCGTTCAAATGATATTAGCAAGACTGGAAAGCATGGAGCTAGCAAGTGCCGTATTGAAGCAATTGAAATTTTCTCTGGAAAAAAGAAAATTGTTGCAGTTCCTGGAGACACTAGATTCGATGTCCCCATGATTGAGAAAAGAAAGGGACAAGTTCTTTCAATAGGAGACACTACAGTTTCTGTAATGGATTTAGAAAACTATGAAACTCTCGACGTTCCATTTAGCGAAGAAATTAAAGAAGACCTTGCCATTGAGAAACAGATAGAATATTGGGATATTGAAGGTAAGAAAGCTGTAATGAGGGTATTAAATTAATATGGCGACTAAAATACCTATCGCGCAAAATAGAATGTTTAACAATGTTTTTGTTTGCCGAGGCTGCAATAAGAGAATACGCACACAAGCCGTGCGAGTACTTTCCGGAAGATTGAAATGTGTGCGCTGTGATGGCCATGCATTTCGACCGGTAAAGAAAAAGTGATGACTCTAGGATTTATGGCGTATGATCTGGCTTTTATGGTTTTGTTTACTATAGCGGTAGTCATGTTCATTACTAAAAATAAACATAAAGTTCAAAATCAAGGAGCTTTAAATTTATATAAGACTAAACTTGGTCTTAAAATCATAGAATCTACAGCTAAGAAATATAAAACTATCTTGAGCCGATTGGAATATTTTGTAATTGGACTAGGATATATTTTGATGATTGCAATCCTGGGAATCATGGGATATTCTACATACTTATATATTAGATATCCAATTATTGTCGAAACAATAAAAGCACCGCCCGTTATTCCTTTAATTCCATATTTTACAGAGATTTTTGATTTACAGTCCGTTTTCCCCCCATTTTATTTTACTTATTTTCTGGTTGCCTTAATCATTGTTGCTGTTGTTCATGAGTTTTCTCATGGGATTTTTGCGCGTCTAAATAAAATAAAAATCCATACAACTGGATTTGCATTTATGGGTCCTTTAATTTATAGTCTTATATCTGCTTGGCGTTCTAAGTCTAAGAATAGTCGAGTTAATGTTTCTGTTGCAACTTTAATTGTTATTTTTGCAGCAGTATGGCTTAAGAGTTGGTTAATACTAATATTCTTGATTGTTCCTTTACTTGGAGCATTTGTAGAACAGGACGATAAACAGATGAATAAAGCTAAGAAAAAGCCACAATTAGCTATTTTAGCTGCAGGAGTTTTTGCGAATATGGTATTTGCCTTTATCTTCTTAATTTTGATTTGGATATTTTTTGTAGTGGCATTTACTCCTACAGGAATATTATTTAATAATTATGCTTTAGATGTTATTCCTCGTGCAGACATACTCTCAGTAAATAATATTTCTTTAGCTCAAGGAATTTCTACCCTAAATTTCTCAGAGCAATATGTAAAAATTGAAACCAATTATTCACACTATTTTGTTCAACCAATTTCATTTAATCGTTCCATTACATCTAATGCTCCTTATATTCTTGTATATAGGGATTCTCCTGCATTTCGAGCAAAACTCTCTGGAATAATAACTGCAATTGACGGAAAAAGAGTAATATCTTTTTCAAATCTCGGACAAATTCTTTCTGAACATAAACCTGGAGATAGTATTGAAGTAAGCACACTTTCGCGAGGTAAAGAAGTAAAGACAACTCTTGTTCTTGGAGAAAGTGAACAAAAAAGAGCATTTATCGGAATTACTTCTCCTGATCCATCTAAGGCATCTAGCATTCCTGGAATGATGTATGCTTTTACTCCTAAAGTGGATGATGCTTTGAGGGGAGTACACTATGAATCTAGATTGGGAGACTTTGGCATATTTATTTTCCATATGATTTGGTGGATTATGACTATTAATTTCTTTGTTGCATTATTTAATATGCTGCCTCTAGGAATTTTAGATGGTGGAAGATTCTTTTATTTGACAGTTGTTGGGATTACTGGAAGCGAGAAGGTTGGAACTCGGGCTTTTAAAATTATAACTTGGTTCATCGTTGCACTCTTAGCAATAATGATGGTACGTTGGAGTTTTTCTATTTTATAAATAGTATAGGTTAGTTCTCTTCACTCATTAATTTAATATCGAGGAACTTGACTTCGTCACTCGGTGAGTCAATTCAATAATACTATTTTCAATGAAATAAATTCGATTGAGACCTCGAGAATATTTTTCCCCAAGGTTAGATTCTCGAATGTATTCAAGAACTAAGAATTTATTGGTTCTTGACAATAGATTTTTCTCATCCAAAATATTTTGAAACGTCAAACTAATGTCAAGGAACTTGAAATAAACTCCAGCCGTCAAGAATTCTTTAATTCTTGAGCGCGCTCAGAAACTTTTAGTTTCTGACGTTTAAGCTGGAGATGGTTCCTTGAGCAAGTCAAGAAAGTTCAGTTCTTGAGGTTTTAAGTTGGGGTAGCGTATCGTGCTTTTGATTTAAATTTTGTTGAGAATGATTTTTGTCTGAATTCACTTCAGGCAAAAATTCTATTTGTGCAAAGTACTTGTGAGTTTGAGAGGTAGCAAACTCAAGTTAAATAGCGCGGGTGGGATTTGAACCGCACGACCTCGAGGTTATGGGCCTCGCGAGCACTCCAGGCTGCTCCACCGCGCTGTAAATACAGCGGGGGAAGACCTTTTAAAGGTTACTACATTTATCAGGGAATGAAAAAAGGCAAGTCAAAAGCCAAACCCGAAAATATATGGAATATTCCAAATACTCTAACTTTCTCAAGAGTTATAATTACTTTTGTTATTCTCTACTGTATATTCGCAGGATATTCTCTAACACTTGTGGCAGTTCTTTTCGCAATAGGGATGTTCACAGATTTTCTTGATGGACAAATAGCGCGCAGATTTAAAATGACTACTGAATTTGGAAGGCAGTTCGATATGATTGCAGATAGATTTTTAATGTTGGGAGTTACAGGAGCATTAATCATAGATTTCGCAATTCAAGATTCTTTAAGTAGAGATCATCTCCTCCAGATATTTTTAACATTAAGTAGAGAAATTATTTCTTTTCCTTTTGCATTAGTCGCAATAGTATTTGGTAAAGGTCTCCCTCACGCAAGATTCATAGGAAAGTTAACAACTTTTCTTCAAGGAGTCACTTTACCGGCTATTCTTCTAAGCACACAATATCCAATATTTGAATTTTCTATATATCTTTCATGGATTACTGGAATTGTTGGAGCAATATCTGCGTTTTATTATATCAATGATTATCGTATGTTATTGGAGAGTAAATGAAGAAAAAAAATAGATTTAATAATGTCCACATTATAGAGAAAAATTTACGCGACCATTTAATTGAATGGATCGCTACATTACTCACAATGTTAGGGGCACTTCTTAATTCTGGATTAATAATTCTAGGAAATTTAGACGGATTTACATTATCTTTCTATATTTGGTCAATTTCCAATATTCTTTGGATTGCATTCGCTATAAAACATAAGCACTGGGGAGTTTTAATTACCTTTGGTGGACTTCTTATTATTAATATAATTTCAATAGTCAAAAATCAATTATGGTTATGGTAGAAATCTATTCTGTAAAATGGCAAACCTTATAAGTCTCTTTTCTTCTTTAACTTAATGCCCGGATGGCACAGCGGTTACTGCGCGAGATTGCTAATCTCGTTTCCGCAAGGATTCCCAGGTTCAAATCCTGGTCCGGGCGTGTATCATAAATGATACAGTTAGGAAGTATTTAAATAGAGAACCTTCCTAATTGTTTCATGCCAGAAATATACGAAGTCGAAATTTGTTATGAACCTCTAGAGAAAGTCAGTAATGATTTAGTTCCTTCTTTTTTCGCAATTAAAAAAATAGAAAATGAATTAAATGTTGGTAAAAACGTTGTTCTTAAATTAACGGTACAAACAGGAGCGCCATTAAATGACTTGAAGAGCGCGTTAGAATGGTTTTTTGAGGACAAAGCAAAGATAAAGTTTCATTGGGTAAAACTAAAACTGCTTGTTTTAAAAAAGGAAAAAAGCTATTTAGAGTATTTAGCAGAGTGCTATG
Organism: Candidatus Pacearchaeota archaeon; assembly: GCA_964202455.1. Classification (GTDB taxonomy): domain Archaea; phylum Nanobdellota; class Nanobdellia; order Pacearchaeales; family GW2011-AR1; genus VGKP01. Next base: position 8,979 of record CAXNIJ010000012.1, read on the forward strand.
CTACAGGTAAAGTTCCCTTATCTAAAGAGGAATTTAGAAAAGAATATTTTGAGGGAGAAAATGGCAAACATTAAGATAGAAATTCATAACAGGTCTGTTGGAAAGAGAAAAGAAGGAATTTCCGAATGGAAAATATCGAATGATGATAAAAAAGACCTTATAAAATTTCTTGAAGAGCTTGAATTGGGAAAAGTAAACAAAGGAAGAAAAATTACTGAGAGCAGACAATCAAAATATTTAGATGTATTAAGAACGCCTCTTGAGTTTTTTAATAAATCTACAAATAAGCTTACTCTTAAAGATGTTGAAGACTTTGAAAAAGCATTAAGCTCGGGAGTATTAAAGAGTAGAAAAGGAGAACCTTATTCTAATGCAACAAAAGTAGATATGAGAAGAGCTATAAAGATTTATTTTAAATGGAAGTTAGGTGTAACTAAAGCTAATAAATTGACAGATTGGTTTGATACAAGAGATATAGTAAAGACTCCAGATTATCTTAAGGAAAGTGAGATAGAAAGGCTATACAAGGCCTGTAAAAGTGCTGAAGAAAGATTTCTGATAACTATCTTATTTGATTCTGGTGCCAGAGCAGGCGAATTTCACAATATTAGATATGAGGATATTCAATTACCAGAAGGAAAAAATAACTTTGTAAAGTTAGCCTTAAAGGAAGAATATAGTAAAACAAAGGGAAGAACTATTTCTTTGTATTGGAAGCATTCTTTAGAAGCAGTTAAAGATTATATAAAAGAAAGGGAAATAGCAGGCATAAAGTCTAATGAGCCAGTCTTCAAAAATACATACGATGGCGCTAGATTCTTCTTAATAAGACTTGGAAAGAAGGTTTTGGGTAGATCTATCCATTATCACCTGTTTAGGCATAGTTCTGCAACCTATTACGCTAACAAATTGAACAGACAAGAGCTTTGTATTCGTTATGGATGGTCTTTTTCAAGTAATATGCCTGACGTATATATTTCTAGATCTGGAATGGATAGCAAACAGCTTGATGAAAAGTTTGAGGCTACAGAAATGTCTGAATTAAAGACCAGACTAGAAAAGACAGAACAAATGCTTAAAATTGTTCTCGAAAAAGGGAATGAATCTCTTGAGAGGGCTGAAAAAGCTATTTCCTAGCTACCAACCCTTCGGTGCTTCATCTTCAAAATAAATCTTAGACCATATTACAGATTCCTTTTTATCTTTTTTTATGTCCAATAATGAAGGCATATATTGGTATTTTCTTAAACCATCATTTATGGTTAGATTATAATAGTCTTTATCAGTAAAATTAATGAGAAAGGCAATCTTCAATTTTAGATTTTCAAAATAATTATGAGATATTCTCTCAAACTCTTCTATTTCCTTAAACCTATCAACCAAAATATCTGAGTTGAGTTTGATATATTTCTTATTTTTAACAAAAAATCCCTTTCTAAAGAAATCGCTTATTTTATGTGGCCAATCGGTATCTGATTTATAAAAAAATATCCTTTCAAGAAAGGAAGTTATACCGTCAAAAAGATTTTCATATTTTGTTACTATCTCTCTAACTTCCTGAAAAGAGAAAATATAGTTTAGTATGTTCTTTTCAACAACATTGAATTGGTTAAACTTTGACTTTCTATCTTTAAATTTATCTTTAGAATACTCGTAAAAGATGTTTAAATTGAGTCTATAGCCTAGAAATGTTTGAGTATACGTTTTACCATTTTTATATTTCTTATTAATAAATATCTTTTTAGATTCTAAAAATCCTGTTTTTTGGATGTCGGAAAAGACTTTTGAAACGACACCGAGGTTTTTGCTTTTTCCTATTTTAGCTTTAGAACTAAAGACCCAAGGGTATAGTTTTTTAGAAATCGCAGTCGAAGTCGTGTAATCTCTAAATAATTCTTTAGCTATTCTATGTTCATTTGGTGTTCTAATTACATTCATCTTAGGTATACTAAATTAGGATAGCTATCTCCTTAAATGTTTGCGTGCCTTATAATTAATGGCTTATGAAGATTTAGCAATATTGGAAGCACAAGTTAGAACTTTTCTAGACAAATGTGCCTGTTTAAATCAAAAATTAGATCAAATCATTTTACAGCAAGATAAGTCCAGATTGACTTCTCCAGAGATAGTGACCACGACCGATTTCTCCCTTAACGGCAGTGGGAGAAATCGGGAGTTTTAAAATGGGTTTGGAAAAGCAAAGTCGATTTGATTTAGAACCTATAGAAATCTGTTCAGTTGTCAGACCTAGGATAAAACACCTTCCTAAATCCCCAGAAGACGCTCTAAAACGAGGAAAAGCTCGTTTACATAGAAAACCCTATTTCCAGATAAAGCAATCTCCTGAAGACAGTTCTTTAGAGGAATGGATTAAATGACATCGCATGTTTCTCAGAGAGCCGAAGGCTCTCCTTTACTTGATAATATACAAACAAGTATGCATCTAGAGAAAGATACTAAGTTTGAGAAACAGGCCTATAGGCTTAAAAGATGCGGTACAGATTTTAATGTTTTTATGTGCAATTGTGGTTTTAAGAAGGTAAGAAAAAGGTGCAATTATAGAATTTGCCACTATTGTGGCAAAATAAGATCTTTTAAAGCATTTGAGCAGTTTATAGGACCATTAAAGAAAAGAAAAATAGCTAGATCAATATATGATTCTGGTTTAAGATTTGTTACTTTTACGATTAAAAATCAAGAAGAGTTGGTTGGAGCTATGGATAAGTTATACGAAAGTCTTAAAAAATTTAGAAGAAGGAAATATTTTAAGAAATTAAGTGCTGGATTGGGGTCTATAGATGTAACAAGGGACGAAAATGGGCTTTGGCACGTCCACACACACATGATTATTGATTCTTCATTTTTAGACATGAAATCACATAAAAAAACCGGTCAAGATTCTGAATTAGTTAGAGAATGGAAAGAATGCACTGGTGGAGATGGAATAGTATATGTTGAGCGAGTTAGAACTCATGAAAGTGCATTGGGTTATACTCTAAAATACCTTACAAAGGGGTTAACTAATTTAACTTCTGAAGAAAGGGCGATATTTTTTAAAAAAACTTTAGGAAGAAGGTTTATTTTTACTTTTAAAGAATTTTATGGTATTAAAGTGATTAAGAAAAAATATCTCTGTCCAGAATGCGGAAGCTCACGCCAGTATATTTTTCCTAATTCTGAGGAATATAATCTCTTTTTGGGAAAAGATCCGTTCTATTCTCCTCCTAGAAAATAGCATTTGGATAGATTTTTATAGATCTGTGTATTGTTTGAATTATGAAGTCAGCAATATTTATGGATGGTAAGAAATTCGAAGAAACTGAATTTAAGCTGGAAGAAGATCTTGAGAGAGTTGTAAAAGATAACTCGAAAAAGTTATTTGGAGAGAAAACAGTATATTTTGAAGTGAAAAGTAAACTTGATACAAAATCATTGGGCGGAACAATCCCTGATGGATTTCTGTTCGACTTTAAAGATACTGAAAATCCAGAGTTCTATATTGTTGAAGTTGAATTATCAAGGCACGATTTTTATAGACATATATTTCCTCAAATAACTAGATTTTTTGCTTTTTTTAAAAACTCTAAAAGTAGAAGCGAATTAACTGATAGATTATTCTCCATCATAGAATCAAATGATAAGATTAATCAAGAATTCAGAAGATTTTTAGGTAAAAAAGAGATATATAAGACAGTAAAAGAGGCAATAGAAAATAGCCAGAATATCTTGCTTGTAATAGATGAAAATAAACCTGAGTTTCAAGAAGTTATGGAAACTTATACAGATACTTGGGATAAAATAGTGAAATTAGAAATATTAAAGCAGTATACGGCTGAAAATAAAGTCATTTTGGCTCTAAACCCTGATTTTGAGGATATTGCCTTTGCTGAACCTGTAGCTAAAAAAGAGGATGAAGAGAAATATGATGAAAACTTTCATTTGGATGGAATAGATAGTAATGTTATTTCTATTTATGAAAAAATAAAGGAACATATGAAAAAGATAAATCCCGATATTAAACTCAATCCTCAGAAATATTATATTTCCTTAAGAAAAAATAAGAACTTCGCTTATTTAGACTTCAAAAAGAAGAAGATAAAGATTGCAGTAATGCTTCCTCTTGAAATTGGAAAGAAAGAGATAAAAAATTATCGTTTGAGAGAATTTACAGAAGGAGTACAAAGATTTTATGCTCACAAATCTTTTGAAGTTACGGTAGATGATGAAAAGAATCTAGAAGAAATACTTAATATACTGGAATTGGCCTATAGAAAGCAGGAAGAATAGATTTTTATAAGAGTTTTATTTCTAAAGATGGCATGCCAACATTAAACTGGATAGGGAAAGAGGCTGTTGTTAATCACGACAAGGAGGTTCCATTTAGATTACTAAAAAAGGTTAAAGCCCACTCAGTGGGTGAAAACTCGCAAAATCTTATTATTCATGGTGATAATCTTGAAGCACTTAAAGCCCTAATGCCTTATTATCGAGGAAAAATAAAGTGCATTTATATAGATCCACCATATAATACTGGAAATGAAAGCTGGGTTTACAATGATAAGGTTAATTCACCAAAGATAAAAAAATGGCTTGGGGAAGTTGTTGGTGGAGAATCTGAAGATTTATGTAGACATGATAAATGGCTTTGTATGATGTATCCTAGATTGAGACTTCTTAGAGATTTACTTAGCGAAAATGGAGTTATTTTTATTAGTATTGATGATAATGAGCACTGTAATTTAAAGATGGCAATGGATGATATTTTTGGTAGTGAAAATTTTGTAACAAATGTAATTTGGCAAAAGAAATATAGCCCGCAGAATGATGCAAAGTATTTTTCAGATATGCATGATTTTTTAGTAGTTTATGCTAAAAAGATGAATAAAGGAAATGAAAAGAATGGATGGACTAGGAACTTAATTTCAAGGACGGAAGAACAAAATGCTAGATACAAAAATCCTGATGGAGACCAACGAGGCATATGGAAGTCTAGCGATTTATCCGTAAAAACTTATTCAAAGGATTATGATTACCCTATTACTACTCCCTCTGGTAGAATTGTAAAACCTCCACAGGGAAGATGCTGGAGAACTTCTAGGGAAAACTTTCAAAAAATGGTGAAAGAAAATAGGATTTGGTTTGGTCCAAAAGGAAGTGGTGTTCCAGCAGTTAAAAGATTTTTAACAGAAGTTCAGGCAGGAATTGTACCTGTAACAATATGGTTTAGAGATGAAGTAGGTGATAATCAAGAAGCAAGACAAGAACTTAAAGAGTTATTTAAAGATGTAGAATTCCCCTTTGAGACACCAAAACCCGTAAGGTTGATTAAGAGAGTCCTACAGATTTCTACAAATAAAGATGACATAATCCTTGATTCATTTGCAGGTTCTGGGACAACAGGTCATGCAGTTCTTAATTTAAATAATGAAGATGGAGGAAACAGAAAGTTTATCCATATTGAGATGGAAGATAAAGTTGCTAAGGATATAACTGCTGAGAGAATCAAAAGAGCAATTAAGAAATATAATTATAAGGATGGTTTTGAATATTGTGAATTAGATAAACCGCTTTTCAATGAAGAAGGTCAAATTGAAGACGATTGTTCGTTTGAACAGTTAGCAACTTATATTTATTTTACCGAAACTAACACTAACTTGGACAAGAAGCAAATCTCAGGTAAACTAATTGGGATGTATAATGAAGTTGCGTATTACCTACTCTTCAATGAGAAAGGAAAGAATATTTTAAATAAAGAATTTCTAAAGAAAATAAGGAAAGACGAGGGGAAAAAGATTATTTATGCTGATAAATGTTTGATTGATGATAAAACTATGATAAAATACAATATTCAATTTAAACAGATACCTTATGAGGTAGAGAGATATTAAGATGGAACTAAAAACATATCAAAGTAAATCAATTGAGAAGCTGAATGAGTATCTTAAAAAGATTAAAGACTTAAAGGGAGACCATGAAACTGCCTTTCTTTCTATTATGAATAAAGAAAGCGAGAATGGAGTAAAATATCATAATATTTATGACGTACCCTTTGTATGTATGAGAATGCCAACTGGGGGAGGTAAAACTCTTGTTGCTTGTCATTCAGTTGTTGAGATAATGAGTAATTATCTTCAAGAAAAATTGGATAAGGGCATTGTGCTCTGGTTTGCACCCTTAGATGAGATAAAAACACAAACTCTGAAGAAATTAAGAGATAAGAAAGATATGCACAAGCAAGTTTTAGATTCTGCTTTTAAAAATAATGTTAAGATATTTTCTGATGAAGAAGCTTTGAGAATAAGAAAACACGACGTAGAAGATAATCTTTGTATTATCGTAGCTAGCTTAGATGCTTTTAGAAAAGATGAAAGATTAAGAAATAAGTATAAGGTCTATAAGGAAAATGGCGCTCTGGCAAACTTCTTTGATAACTTAAAAAACGATGAACACTTAGAAAAAGATGAAAGTGGAGTAGTAATGTCTTTAGCCAATGTTATTAGTATGTATAATCCCTTGATTGTAGTTGATGAGGGACATAGAACAAAGACAAAAATCTCTATTGACTTTTTGAAAGACTTAAACCCCAGTTTTATAATAGAATACACTGCAACTCCAAGAGAAGGAAGCAATTTATTGGTAAATGTTCATTCCCAAGAATTAAAGAAAGAGCAAATGGTGAAAATACCTCTCGTTCTTGAGAGTAAAAGAGATTGGAGAGAGGTTATAGATGATGGGTTTAATCAGAGAAATTTATTAGAAGAACTATCCAAGCATGAAAAAGACTATATTAGACCAATTGCTTTATTTCAAGCAGAGCCAGATAGAGATAATAATTCTATAACTGTAGATAAGATAAAAGAATATCTAGTTAAAAATAAGAAGGTACCTGAAGAAGAAATTGCCATAAAAATATCTGGTAAAAATGAATTAGAAAGTAAGAATCTATTTGCAAGAAGTTGTAAAATAAAGTATATAATCACGATTAGCGCTCTAGCCGAAGGATGGGATTGTTCGTTTGCATATGTATTGGTTTCTGTTTCGAATCTGGGTTCAAAAATAGCTGTTGAACAGATAATAGGTAGAATTATGAGAATGCCCTATGCTCAAAGAAGGAAAGATGATAATCTAAACAAATCCTATGTTTTTGCATCAGCTAGAAACTTTCAGGAAGCAGCTGACCAAATAGTAAATGGTTTGGAAGAGAATGGATATAGTAAAAATGACATTGTAAACATTAGTGATAAGGATAAAAAATATCAGTTTGTTGGTACAAGAAGATTTAAAGAAGACTTTGTTGTTCCTGTTTTTGCTTCTGGGGATGAAAAGTTGTCTTTCGGAGACGATTTACTAGGAGATGAGTTCCAACTATCCAAACAGAATCACGAAATAGATTTTGTTCTTCCATTAAGTGAAGATGGAAAAGGAGAAATAGATATAACAGAAGAAGGAGAATGGAAACACGGCGTTGTTAAGCAACTAACTCTTAATTTTGGAAAAAAAGAGAAAGATTGTACTGAGAAAGATCTTGTTTTATGGTTAGATGAGAAATTAAGATTTAAGGAAATTGATAGAGAAGATAAAGTTAAATTTCTTGAGAATGTAGTCAAATATTTATTAGATAAGAAAAAGTTTAATCTTCGTCAATTGTCTTTAAACAGATATCCATTAAAGGATGCCTTAGATACTAACATTAGCAGACTAATGGAAGACTTTGCAAAAGATAAGTTTTACGAACTTTTGAAGCAGAAAAAAATCATTCTAAAGGTATTTGAGAAATTTCCAGAAGAAATAGAATTGACAAAGGAGATAACTAATCAAGACTATAAAAAGAGTTATTATGAAAAAATTGAAAAGATGAATAAAGAAGAAAAGGCATTCATAGATAAGCTAGATTTAGATGAATTAGATAATATTAAGTTTTGGATTAGGTGTAGAGAAAGACAAGAGGATTCATTCTCCCTACAAGGATGGGAAAATAGAAATGTCTATCCTGACTTTGTCGCTCTTACAAAAAAGGGAAATATAGTCGCATTTGAATGGAAGGGCGAGGATAGGGTTGATAATCCAGATACAAATTATAAGAAAAAAATCGGGGCTGAATGGTGTAAGTTAGGGGATGGTAATTTATATTACTATTTAGTCCATAATGGAAATGTAAGCATAGTTATGAAAGAAATTAAGGAGTTATAAAATGGTAAGACGACGAGTCTTAAATATTAATTAAAATGGAACTAGAAAATTCAACCCAACTAGTGGAAGGTCAAGAGATTAATCAAAATGAGATTTTTTTTATCTCAGATATTGAACATTTCAGTTCCAAGATAAAGAACTATCTTCTTGATAGAATAAAAAATAATAAATTCAAAGCAGTTGTCTTTGTTGGTGATGTTCTTTCAGGGTTTAGTACTGAGGATCCATCATATAAGATATTTAAACAGAGCGATACAGCATTTGAAATGTTCTATGATGTAAAAAAGATCATGAAGAAGAGCGCTAATAAAAATATTGGAGAATGGAATGTTGCAAGAGAATATATTGGACAAGTCGTTTCAAATATACTGTTAAAGAAGTATGCAGAAGAGCTGAAGACGTTCAAATCATTTGTCAAGGCATGCTATAAAACTAATATTCCAGTTATTCTTTTTTCAGGCAACCATGACTCCCTGCTTTCCCATGTTAACTTATACGATGAAAGATTTATTCCAGTCCTCAATGAAATCCATTCTTTGAGAGGGTTGAAAATTCCTGAAGATTTTGAGGTTCTCAAACTCAAGAAAGACCTCTATTTGATGGGTATACATACTGATGAACATACATTGGAAACATATCAATTTCCAAAGATCAAAGATATGCTTGAAAGATTAGATAAAAATATTAAGAACCCCGAACAAATAATTTTCGTTTCTCACGTTCCCGGAATAAAGAAGTTTACCAATCTAGGCTCTCCAGATATATCAAATTTCAAGAAACGATTCAAATTCAAGTATCACTATCATGGGCATTGTGAAGACTATTATGGTGAATATGATGAAGAAGGTGTTCCAACAAGGTCGGTCAACATAAATAAAGACCAGTAGTGCTTTAGTTTTTCAAAGAAAATAATCTCTCAATTCTTTTAGTTTCATTACCTTGCCTTTCTTTAACAACACCTAGAGATTTCATAGCCTCTAGAGCCTTTTCAATAGTTCTCCATTGAGACTTAGTTTTAAGAGAAATTTGTCTTATTGACATCTCGCCTTCCTTTTCGAGTAACTTTTTCACATCTTCAATTATTAGAGTGATTGGCTTCCTCATATCTGCATAGTAATGCAGATAATCTTATAAGGCACGTTTGCATTATTATGCATAGATTAAAATGGCAAATGCTAAACAAACGTGGCAAGATAATAAGGCGATAGGCAATATCGCAGAAAATATTGTTCAATTTTTAATTGAGTCTACTTCTGATTGGAAATGTATTAAATTTGGTATGGAAAATCATATAGAAGAGCTAAAAAAGCTGATTAAAGATAAAACTGATGAAATTAGTCTAAAAATAAAAAGTATGCCTGATTTTATAGCAGTCAATAGTAAAACAAATCAAGTAATTATGTTAGATGTTAAATATCGATCTTTTATTGATAGAAGAGAATCAGGGAAGGTATTATATGGGTTTGGTTATGGACAAATTAAGGATTATTTGCAATACTGGCCGGAGATTTATCTTGTAGTTCTCCATAATCACGAACCTAATTTTACAGTTATTAATATGAAAGAGGTGCTATGGCATAGACATTTCTATGATAGGAAAGAAAATGGAGATAAGATTATTGAAGAATGGAACTTTGCAGGAATTCAAGAAGACATCAAAGAGATATTTCCAGAGTTAACTGATGAGATTTTGAAAAAGGCAATCTCGATGATTCCTAATAGATAATTCTTTAAAGTTTAATTGGACTATAAATCTATGGTAGAACAAGATTTTAAGAGATTCTATGAGTCATTAAATAACGAATTTGATGCCGTAAAGGATAGAGTTAGAAATTTGATAGGAGATGCCAATTGGGGGGAAGATGGTAGATATAGGGAAGCCGTACTAAAAAATATAATCTCACGATTTTTACCAAAAAACTATTCTCTAGGAACAGGTTTTGTAATTAACGAAAATAGGGAAATTACCGGACAAATTGATATAATAATTTATGATAGTTCTTCTCCAGTTTTATTTTCTGAAGGAGACTTTGTTGTTGTCCTCGCTAACACAGTTAAAGGAATAATAGAGGTAAAATCTTCGATTAACAGCACTACGAATCTTAAGGAAATAATTAAAACTTGTGAAGAAAATGCAAAAATAATCCAAGTTGACTTTAGAGCGGAGAGTCAAAAAATGTTTAATGGTATCTTTTGTTATGATTGCCAAATATCTCTTCCAACAATAGATGAGGCTCTGAAGGATTGGAGCAGCATCACAGATGTCAATCCTTTTAGAAAAGTGAACAATATATCGTTAGGTAATGAGAAGTTTATTCATTTCTGGCATATGCAGCCATTCGCATTAAGAGGTTATGAACTAGATAACTTGAGTTTTGCCTATTTTATTTCTAATCTCTTGATTTTCCTCGATTCACATTACCTTGGTGGCAAGTCTGTTTTTTTCCCGTTAGATTCCAAGAGCGCATTTGAAAGATTCAAAATACCATGTATGTCAGGTTACGAAAGATATATTTGATTTACCAAATAGATAACAATAAAAATCAGCTTATTGAATGAATTTTATGGAAAATTATCTAAGTCATATGAAAAAAATAAGTGCAAGTGAGAACCTTCATTATTATAAGAATTTAGCAAAATTGAATTTTAAACCAGAGACTTTAGTTGAATACTCAAATACTGTCGATAATAGAAAACTAAAAGACAATGCTGTTGGAACTTTTGATGGAAGCGATTATAACCTTAGTTCAATATTAACTACGGAATTCATATTCCATAGAGGTAGTAAATTTGTTAATTATTTAAATACCCAAGTAGGAGCGGTCCTAAGTAAGAAGAATGATGAAAGAACTAAAAAGATAATTCGTGAGGGATTAATTAAACAATTTGCAGAAATGGGCTTATTGTTGTCCTTTTTTGAATTTTGCATAAAAAAGAAAATAGAAATTAAAGAGTTAGAACCTGAATTTTTTAGTAAAAAACTTGATTTATCTATTGATTTTGAAGGAAAAGAAATTATGTTGGAAGCTTATGCCCCAGTAGCAAAGATAACCGAATTTCCTACTAAAGTCACCATAAAAAGCATGATAGACAATGAGGTAAAAACTCATTTAATGAATAATACTCGAGAACCGATTATAGTTTTAATAATGCTCAATAATAGTTGGTGGGGCGGTAATCCCTTGAATGGCGGTAAAATTAGCGATTTCATGTTGAGTTCTGTAAACACTTGTGTTCACCTAGATGAAGAAGAATATGATGAGAATGTTAGCGCAGTTATACTAAAAAGAGGCAATCTATTTTCACTTCAGACTAATAAGAGAGCTAGATTCCCGCTTTCTGATAAATTTGTAAAGAGGTTAGTTAGTCACCATTTTATTGATAGAATTGGGGGATTCTTAAAATATTATTGGATGAGGAAGAGTGCAAAGAGAAAGTTCTTCAAATTGTTAAAAAAATATCCTGATGAAAAACAGGCTATAATAGAAAAAGGTCAAAATCCTGAAGACATTATTGAGAATTATCTTAACTTCACAGATAGATACCCTTTCTAGATAAAACTATATAGTCCCTTATCCTTTGCTTACTGAACCCAGAGAGGCATTATACATCCACGAAGAGCCAAAGAATAACAGGAGAGTATCACTTTTAATATGTTCCTGGTCCGGGCGTTCTACCATTATGGTATAATAAAGGAATATAGAATAGTGCAACTTTAATACAAAAAACTAGTTTTTGTAGATTAGGTCATGATGATCGTAATCTTCAAGAGTTACTATTTTAGTATTTTCATCTATAGA